>NZ_JBFRXN010000002.1:3300000-3396933 GCF_040947875.1 Pseudomonas sp. MYb118
AAGCGCCGTCGCTGGTGAGCAAGGATGGGATGGCGCCGCTCAAGCGGCGTAAGCCTGAGGCGCCGGCTTCCGAGTAAGTAATACCCTGTACCTGTAGAAGCGAGCTTGCTCGCGATGCGGTGTATCAGTCACCTAAGATGCAATCTGACACACCCCCATCGCGAGCAAGCTCGCTCCTACAGGTAAAACAAAAAAACCGGACATCTCTGTCCGGTTTTTTATGTGGCGCCAATCATCAGCCTTCGGCCTTCTTCTCCGCCGTACCCAGCTCCTTCAAGCGCTGATCGATCAACTGGCACTTGTCCGGCAAATCCGCGCTGGCGGTACCCAGGTCCATCTTCTGCAACTCGTCGTTGATTTCCTTAGCCTTGGCCGGGTTCTGCTCGGTCAGCTTGGTGACTTCCCTGGCGAGCTGTTCGCGTTTGGCGGTGGCTTCCTCGGGGGTGCAGGCCCAGGCGGGCAGGGCGCAGGCGAGGGTGGCGGCGAGGGTGATTTTCAGCAGGGTCTTCATGGCGTGGCCTCGGTTCCGTTTGGGCAGTTAACCGGTTGAGGGCTCTGGGAGTGGGAAAGTTCCGCGCCATCCATTAGTATGCGGCATCACTTTGATATCATGCTGTTTCAGGGACTGGAAATGCTTCGCCGAGTTATCACGACAAGTCTTCTGCTGGCCTTGGCCGGTTGCACCAACGTCCAGGTCGAGCCCATCGCACCTTCGTACAAGATCTCCCAGCTGTGCATCGAGGAAAACCCGAAAGTGGTAGTGGGTGATTTCGTCGACGGCGTGCAAACGCTGTTGCGCCAACACCACATCGACAGCCGCCTGTATGCCGCGCCGGTGCCTGCGAGCTGCGAATATCGCCTGACATACACCGCCATTCGTTCGTGGGATTTCACCGCGTACCTGTCCGATGCCAGCCTGCGCCTGTACAAGGGTGACCAGCAGATCGGTTACACCAAATACAACCTGACCAACAATGGTGGTCTCTCCCTGTCGAAATTCGGCACGGTCGAGGAGAAGATGGCACCGCTGATCAACCAACTGCTGGGGCAAGCCAAATGAGCAAGGCAATCAAATATGGCTCGGCCCTGTTGCTCCTGCTGTTGTTGACCGGTTGCGGCCACACCCGCTCCAGCCAGCCGTTCTTCGAACCGCCGGCGCCGCCCGAGGGCAAGGGGCGTATCTACATGATGCGCACCCAGGTGATCCAGGGCAGCTTCTACGACAGCGTGTTCAGCATCAATGACAGCGCGGTGGTCGGGCTCAACGAGCAGACCTATTCCTGGGTGCTGGCCAGCCCCGGTATCCACAAGGTTTCCGCCGGGCAAAGCGCGAATTCACGCAATGTCTACCTCAACCTGCTGGTCGAGCCAGGCAAGGAGTACTTCGTCGAGTACACCCAGGAGAACATGGTGGAAATGGTCCGGGTGCGCGACAAGGACGGCAAGTCCATGGTCAAGCGCTATGGGTACATACCGGTGAAGTAAACCGGTGAAGCAACGGCGCAGGCCGGTGCAACGGGCGACCTTCTGGTCGCCCGTTTTCGTTTGTGGCAAAGGGCGCTCTACCCGCCGTGGCAGCAACTCGAAGGCGCTTTGTCGTCGTAGCGATCGTGATGTCGCACCCATTCCATGATTTCTTCCTCGTTGCGGCCCTTGGGCGTCAGGTCGAGGAAGTTGTAGGCGCCCACCAGCAGGTCGAGACCGCGGGCATAGGTGGAGTAGGTGTGGAAGATTTCCCCGGCATCGTTGCGATAAAACACGCTGAGGCCCGGAAGTTCTTCTTCGGCACCGTCGGATTTTTCGTAGTTGTAGGTGGCCTTGCCGGCGGCCACATCCTCCGCCCGGGCCGAGACGCCAAAGTCGTAGTTGAAATCGCAGCCGGCTGACGATACCCAGTCGAATTTCCAGCCCATGCGCCGCTTGAACGCCTGGAATTCGGCCAGCGGTGCGTGGGAAACCGCCACGACCGCAACGTCGTGATGGGCCAGATGCTGATTGGCGCCGTCGATGTGATCGGAGAGGAACGAGCAACCGGAACAGCCTTCGTCCCAGCCTTCGGCGAACATGAAGTGGTAGATCATCAGCTGGCTGCGACCGCCGAACAGGTCCGCCAGTTTCAGCTCGCCGTCGTGGCCCTGGAAGCGGTAGTCCTTGTCGATCTTCACCCACGGCAGGGCGCGCCGTTCGGCGCTGAGTTTGTCCCGCTCGCGGGTGAAGGCTTTTTCGCGGGCCAGGTGTTGTTTGCGGGCGGCGAGCCATTCTTCTCGCGACACCACCGCGTGGTTCTGTACGTTCATCGGGTTTTCTCCTGCGCAACGCTGGGAGGTGACTGACACAGCCTAGTCGTTTCGCCCGCGCCCGAATCGACATACCGCCGGTCGGTAGGGACGAGGAAACCGGCTGAACGGCTGCCCATGCCACCGGTCACAACCAATGAAGGCCAATTCACTCACGGGCTTTGGAGGTTGAACAGGATGACGACTTATAACTGGGATCTGATCGAACGCCTGCTGCACGAAGTGCAGAACGGCGCACCGAGCTTCACGCCACGGCCTTACGCCGAACAGTACGCAGCGGAAAAAGCCACGGAAGGCGAGCAGACGGAAAACCTCGACCACCTCAAGGCGGTGGCGGGTGAGTATGAGAAGCTGCTGCTGGAGCGTGGCTACATCGAACCCCGTCCCGAGGAAGAGGGCGGCAGTGGTTCCAATTACATCCTGACCATGCGCGGTTCGAGGCTGTTGAGCCTGATCGACAGCAGCATTCCCGGTAACGATCATCCACGGCAAGTGCTGGATGACCAGGAAGATGCGCTGGACGAGGTGACATTCGACGAAGTGGCATCGAAGGCGCAGATCGCCTGAAAACCTTGTCCCACTGCGCCCTCCTGTGGGAGCGAGCCTGCTCGCGATGCGGTGTGTCAGCCACACTTGTATCGGCTGACACACCGCATCGTCGGAACGCCGCCCGGAGCAGGCTCGCTCCCACGGTAGTGTGTGTACGGCTGGGTTCAGCTCTGCGCCGCTTTCAGGCACTTCAACTCATTGAAGTCCTTGCGCACCCCTTCGATCTTTTTCTGCAACCGCTGGCGTTGGGTCGGGGTGCTCTCGGCCATCAGGTCGACGATCAGGCTGCGCGCCTGGGCTTCGGTGTTGGCGTAGGCCTTGCGGTAATCTTGCGTCCACAGGCTCTCGCGATTGACCAGAAGCGTCTCGATGCGTTGTGGGAATTCAGGCCCTTTACGCTGGGCAACCGCTGCGCTGAACTGCTTCTGCCAATGGGCACGATTGGCGATCCACTGGGTATTCTGATCACCCAAGGCATTCGACCAACTGACCACGCGCTGTTGCTGGGCCGGGCTGATCGGGCCGAGCCAGTCATTCAGGCGTTTCTCCATCCGTTCGCTACGATCTTCGATCTGCTGCGCCAGGGACGGTTTGAGGTATTCCTGCTGGCGTTTGCGCAAGTCCTTGGCAAACGCTTCGTTCATCTCGGCCACTTGCCTGTCGTCCAGCCCTTGCAGCAACTCGATCGCGGACGGAGTGATTTCCCGGGCGGTCTGGGCGATCGCCTCTTTGGCTTCCTGGGTGCGGGTCTGCAGGGCGGCGTCGGTGACCTGGTTGGTCGCCACCATGGTTTGCAGGCGGTCGAGCCAGTCCAGGTAGCTGGGCAGCTGCGTAGTGCAGTGCCAGCTCAGGTGTTCCTTCAGGCGTTCGTTGAACCAGCCTTTCTGCTCACCGTTCATGTCCAGGTAGTCGCTGAGCGTCCAGGGAATGATCACGTCGAGGTTGCGATAGGCCAGGCCCACGCGGCTGCACGCGCCCAGGGCGAGACTCAGGGTGAGGATGACGGCGAGACACTTCAACCAGCGCGACATGGGCGAGTCCTTGCGAAAGCCTGGGTTCTCATGTGAACGCAGGATGGCCCCGGCAGTTCAGCCAATCAATAGAAGGCGCGTTCGGCCTTCAGGGTCACCAGCCCGTCGCACTGACTGTTGCGCCCGGAATAGGCGCTGCAATCGCTGCCACTGAGGCTTGAGTCGCTGTAGATCAGGTCGAGGTCGATGCCCATGAAGGGGCGGGAAAATTTCAGCGACCAATCGGTGAAACTGCTGACATACCCACCGTCGACCGACACCGGAGTGTTGAGCTGGTGGGTGGTGTATTTCATGCTGATCCCGATGCCGAACGGCTGATTGCCACCGAGGTCGGCGAACAGGGTGCTGTTCTGTTTGTCCGGGTCGGTGCTGAACGCCGCGCCGAAACGGCTGCCCAGCAGGGTCAGGCCGCCATAGAGCTCGTGGGAATCGAGGGTGTCCACTTTCGGGTAGCTGTAATGAATCATCCCGACTTCGTAGCCCAGGGTCTGGTCGAAGGGTTGCTTGAAGCCCATGTAGGAGTCGACTTCGAGGTTACTGCCAGGGGTCAACCCCACACTGGGTGACCATTGCCCGGCATAGAAACCGCTGTCATGACTCAGATCGAGGCCGCCATGGAACGAACCGGTGGCCGAAGGCTTGACCAGTCCCTGGGCCATGCTGCGACTTGGCGTGGTGCCAAGCTTGAGGTCGAAGTCCCCCAGTTCACGCTGGAAAATCTGCGCGTTGGCCGCTGAACAGCACAGCAGACTGACGAGCAGGAAAACAGAGGGCTTGAGCATGCGTCGCTCCATGACCGCGCAGGAATTCGAAAACCTGATGAAATGCTTGATTTAGACGCGTGCAAGCATACCGACGAATGCCCGGCGTCGATGGCCGTTCGTCGTTTTTTGCGCTAGCGGAGTGTTTCGCGGGGTGTAGCGGGTGGGTCAAGCGCTTCGAAGCTCAAAGCGCCCAGGGACCACGTTGAAGCGGGGTGTTACTTCTTGCCCAGGCTGATCTGCTTGGACGGGGCGAAGGTCTGGCCGCTGACGCCTTTGGCAATTTGCTGGATCTGGCCACCGGACTTGAGAAAAGCGGCAATCTGATCGTTGATCGACTCGCTGGTTTCAACGGCTGGAGCAGGCTTTACTTTGCTTTGGGATGCTTTAACGCGCATGGCGGCCAATTACCTGTCGGAAATTAATATGGCCAGCCATCGTACAGGAAATGCCCGGTAATTGCTCGGCAAATATCCTGCAAGCCGATATCAGTGACCACGAATTGATTGAAAGTTGTTCGCTGAATATGCCTCTAAGCTGCTGTTTTAAATAAGAACAATCGTGGCTCAAGAGCGCTTTGCCGCCTGCCTGCATCAGGCAATGTGGCCGTGGCGGCCTGACGAGTGGCCGGATGCGCATCAGCCGACCCCGCAAAATCAAGGCCCGCAGCGCCTTTTCGCGAATGGCGGGATCAGGGCCGGGCGCCGTGCGTAAAAACGGGTAGAATGCCGCCCACGCAATGAGGGTATTGGAAATGGCTTTAGTCGGGCGTTACAACAGTTTGCAAGTGGTTAAACACACTAACTTCGGTTTATATCTGGACGGTGGCGCGGATGGCGAAATTCTTCTGCCTAATCGTTATATCCCAAAAGATATTCCCAGCGAAGATGAAGACTGGTTGAATGTTTTCGTTTATCTGGACAGCGATGACAAACTTATCGCTACGACCGAAAAACCGAAAGTTCAAGTCGGTGAGTTTGCCAGTTTGAAAGTTGTTGAAGTCAACAGCATCGGCATTTTCCTCGACTGGGGTTTGCCCAAGGACCTGTTGCTGCCGTTTTCCGAAGAAAAGCGCCAGATGCAGGCCGGCGAGTATGTGGTGGTGCACGTCTACCTCGACAAGCACACCCGCCGCATCACCGCGACGGCGCGTCTGGACCGCTATCTGGACAAGACCGCAGCCAACTACACGGCGGGTCAGGAAGTTGACTTGCTGGTTGCCGAAGCCACCGACATGGGGTTCAAGGCGATCATCAACAACAAGCACTGGGGCCTGATCCACAAGAACGAAATCTTCAAGTTCATGCGCTCGGGCATGCGCGAGAAGGGTTTTATCAAGGAAGTGCGCAGCGACGGCAAAGTCAGCCTGAGCCTGCAACCGGTTGGCCAGGAAGCGGCCAGCAGCCTCAACTCGAAGATCCTCGCCAAGTTGCGTGAAAACAACGGCACCCTGGCCGTGAGCGACAAGAGCGACCCGGCGCTGATCAGCAGTCTGTTCGGCGTCAGCAAGGGCAACTTCAAGAAGGCCATTGGCGCGCTGTACAAGAATGGCCAGATCGTCATTCATGCCGACCGCATTGAACTAAGTTGAGCCTGCGCCTGCCCCATATAAGTCGATCACATGGGGTGGCACGGCGATGAAGAAGTTTCTGTTTGCGTACGCCGGCAGCTTGCTGGCGATGCTCGTGCTCGATGGCATCTGGCTCGGGGCGTTGATGGCGCCCACCTACCGGGCGCTGTTGGGCACGATGCTGCTCGACCAGCCGCTGCTGGTTCCGGCCACTCTGTTCTATCTCCTTTACGCAGTCGGTTGCGTGGTCTTCGTGGTGTTGCCGGCCGGTACCTGGCAGCGCGCGGCTCGCCATGGCGCCTTGTTGGGTCTGGTCGCCTATGGCACTTATGACCTGAGCAATTGGGCCACCCTGCATGGCTGGCCGGTGCAACTGGTTGTGCTGGACATGGCCTGGGGTGCCGTCGCGACGTGCATTGCCTGCGTCGTCGGTTATCTGGCGGCGCGCAAAGCCTGACGTCAACGGTGGACGCCTGAAGCGCTTTCGGTGACGCACGGCCCCTGTTCGGCGCTGACTGAGCCGAACGATAGGCCGCCGGCGATGAGCAGGCCGCTGCCGGCGATGATCAGGGCCGGTTGCAAGCCCCCGCTGAAATGGCTGCTCGACGCGGCGAGCAAGGGGCCGGCCAGTTGGCCCACGGCAAAGCAGGCGGTCAACAGCCCGGCGTTGCGTTGGGTGGCATGGGGCGCCAGTTCCCGCGAGCGTTGCATCACCAGTTGCATGCAGGCCAGGAACGGCCCACCGCACAGCAGCACACCCAGCGCCAGGCCCAGACCGCTGCCCAGCAGGCAGGCAAACACCCCGGCTGCCTGTAACCACAACGTGGCCATCAGCCAATGGCGGGTGGCATTCGGGTTGTGCCGACGCAGGCTCACCAGCACCACGCCCAGCGCCGACGCCAGGCCAAAGCACGGCCAGAACAGATCCGCTTGCCATTGCCCGTGGAACTGCGCGTTGGCCATTTGCGAGAGAAAGGTCGCCGGGATGATGTAGCCCAGACCGTACAGGCCGTAGATCAGGCCCAGGCGGCCGATGCCCGGGTTGCCGGATCGGGCGGTGTTCGGCGTGACGACCGCGCTGGTGGCCGGTTGCGGCAGGAACGGCAGGATCATCAGCAGCATCAGCAAACCGACCGCCGCGTACACCAGCCACAAGGTGGCGGAAGTCTGCTGCAACAGGTTCGAACCCAGGGCCAGCACCCCCGTGAGGAAAATCCCCAGGCCAGGGCCGGCGAACACCAGTGCACCCAGGCGCGGGCGGCCAGCGGCAGCCGCGAGCGGCTGGCTCAACGCGGTGATCATCACCAGCACCCAGGCACTGGCCACGCCGGTGCCGAAGCGCAGCAGCAGGTGCGACCAGAAGCCGTTGGCCCAGAACGAGGCCAGGGTCAGCAGCACACACAGCCACAAACCACCGAGCAAGCGCCGGCGCACTTGTTGCGGGCGACGGGAGAACATCGCGTCGACCGCGCCGACGAAATAGCCCAGGTAGTTGGCGGCGGCAATCAAACCGGCGGCGGTCAGGTCGATCTGACCTTCGCTGAGCAGGTGCGGCATCTGCGGAGTGAGGGCAAAGCGCCCGATACCCATGGCCATCATGAGTGCGATGAAACTGGCGAGTAAGCGAATCAGGGGAGACATGGTCTGGATTCCGGCAGAGGATCAATGACCGTCAGGCTAGGACTGATTGACTTTCTTTAAAAATGAATAATAGTGAGTAACTTGTTCTGATTTGGAGAAAGTCGTGGAATTCAGCCAATTGCGCATCTTCCAGGCAGTGGCCGAGGAAGGTTCGGTGACCCGTGCGGCCGAGCGCCTGCATCGGGTGCCGTCGAACCTGTCGACCCGACTCAAGCAGCTCGAAGAGCAGCTGGGTGTAGAACTCTTCCTGCGCGAGCGTCAGCGTTTGCAACTGTCGCCAGCGGGAAAAGTCCTGCTGGATTACACGACCAAGCTGTTCAGCCTGCATGACGAAGCGCAAGCGGCGGTGCAGGGCGGGCAACCGGCGGGGGATTTCGTACTGGGCACGATGTACAGCACGGCGGCGATCCACCTGCCACGGCTGTTGGCCCGCTACCACCGCACCTACCCGGCGGTGAACCTGCAAGTGCAGGCCGCCCCCAGCGGCGAACTGCTCGAAGGCCTGCTGACCGGCCGCCTCGATGCCGCGCTGGTGGACGGCCCGCTGGAACTGGCCGGGCTCGACGGCGTGCCTTTGTGCGACGAGCGCCTGGTGCTGATCAGCGAGGTCGATCATCCTCCGGTCCGCAGTGCGCTGGATGTGCAGGGGCGGGCGGTGTTCACCTTTCGCCAGGGCTGTTCCTACCGGATGCGCCTGGAAGCCTGGTTCGCGCATTATCACGCGGCCATGGGGCGGGCGATGGAGATCGAGTCCTATCAGGGCATGCTCGCCTGTGTGATTGCCGGTTCCGGGGTGGCGTTGATGGCCGAGTCGATGCTCGCCAGCCTGCCGGGGCGTGAGAGCGTCGCGGTGCACCCGTTGGCCGAGCCCTTCGCCAGCGCGACGACCTGGCTGATGTGGCGCAAGGGCATGGTGGGCGCCAACCTGAACGCGTGGATCGAGCAACAGCAAATGGACTTTCCAGCGGCAGCGGTGCCCGTCCAGGCCACGGCTTGAACTAACGGTCAGGTATTTGGATCAATTCAGTAACAGATCATTGCGGATTTTGCTGCGCATTGCGTAGGACTTCGGACTATTATCAGTGCGAAGGGGCTACAGAATTTTAGCCACCCGGCATTACCCTGAAGGGGGCAACATGAAAGAGAAAATCCAGAACTGGCTGCACGACCTCGGTGTCGCACTCGGTTTGATCGAACCGCCACTGCAACCCGTGCCGATCCGTACCGACGACGAACAGCGTCGACGCCAGCAGCGCCGCCGATAAGCGCTCGATATGCAATGGCGGTAGCCGCGACCGAGCACCGCGAGGCTGGTCCTGCCTCGGGTGCCCGACAGCTGATTAATGCCGCCCGATGGCGAGCAAAAACCGGCTCAAATCATTCGCCGTCCTGGCGTTCCTGAGCATCTGGTCCTCCTCTGCGGTAAACGCCGTCAGCCCCAGTTCATCTTCCAGATGGAAGATCAGGTCTTCGATATCGGCTTTGTCCAATCCCAATTCCATCAGGCTGGCGTTGTCGTCGAAGTCCTCCTGGTCTTCCAACAGCCGGCTGATGTAGCGATGCACGGCGGCACGCACGGCAGCTTTTTTCATGAGCGTTCTTCGCGGGGCATGACAGGTGTGGCCCCGACCTTGAGTACAGCAGGCCTCAGTCGTGCGAGCGCTGCCACTCGTCAATCATGTTGCGCAAATGCTCCCCGGAAAAACTGCCGAAATGGCCACCGTGTACCGTCCGCACCGGCAGCGCGCGCAGGCGTTGCAGGCTGCGGGCGTAGTCGTCGAGGTTGGAGTGGTAGGCGTCTTCGATCAGCGGCCCGTCGTAGATGATGTCGCCACTGAACAGGGTTTCGCTGGCGGCTTCATACAGGCTGATGCCGCCCGGCGAATGACCGGGGGTGTGCAGTACCTGCAACACGCGATTGCCCAGGTCGAGCACGTCGCCGTCCTCGATCGTGCCGGTGGCCGGGGCGGCCTTGACCCGGTACTCGGCGTAGCACAACGGGCAGTCGGGGTGCGCCTCGAACATGTCATCGCCAACGAAGGCGCGGCTCAAGTCGTTTTCGCCATCGGGTGCGGCGAGGATGTCGGCCTCGGCGGGGTGCACCAGGCGTTCGGGGAATTCGTGGTGGCCGGCGATGTGATCGAAATGGCAGTGGCTGGCCACCGCCACCAGCGGCCGCTCGGTGAGCCACGGCAGTTGTTCGCGCAGGCTGACCAGCCCGGAACCGCTGTCGAGCAGCAGGTCCTTGTCGCGACCCTGGATGTGCCAGAGGTTGCAGCGGTAGAAGGGGCGGATGTACGGCTCGTGGATCAGGCGGATGCCGTCGCTGAGCGGCTGGACCTCGAACCACTGGTCGCGGGAAACAATCTTCATCAAGGGGTTTCTCCGGGCGAAAAAAAACGAGTGTGGCAACCGACGCCACACTCGTCGAAGAAAGCATCGTAACCGTGTATTGAGCTTAGATGGCGCTGGCCACTGCAGCTGGACGGCGGGACATCAGGCTCACCACGACAAAACTCACCAGGCCTACCGCGAGGCTGTAGTAGATCGGGGTGTTGGCGTCCAGGCCGTCCTTGACCATGAACAGCAGGGCAGTGGCAAAACCCATGCCCATGCTGGCGATGGCGCCGGCGGTAGTAGCGCGTTTCCAGAAGATGGCACCCATCAGCGGGATCAGCATGCCGCCCACCAGCAGGTTGTACGCCAGGGTCAGGGCGCTGATCACGTCGTTCACCACCAGGGCGATACCCAGCACCACCACGCCGGTCAGCAGGGTCACCAGGCGGTTGAGGCTCAGGCTCGACTGCTTGCCACCGCGCAGTTTTGGCAGCAGGTCTTCACTCAGGGTGGTAGCGGCAGCCAGCAGGCCGGCGCTGGCGGTGGACATCATGGCTGCCAGTGCGGCGGCGATCACCAGGCCACGGATACCGTCCGGCAGGGACAGTTTGACGATGGCGGCGAAGGCGTTGTTGACGTTGTCCAGGTCCGGGATCAACACATGCGCAGCCATACCGATCAGGGCGCAGGCCAGGCCGTAGAGGATGCAGTAGATACCGGCGGCGGTGCCGGCGTATTGCGCGACCTTGGCGGTCTTGACGGTGAACACCCGCTGCCAGATGTCCTGGCCGATCAGGATGCCGAAGAAGTAGATCATGAAGTAGGTGATGATGGTGTCCCAACCGATGGTGGTGAAGCTGAAGCTCGCCGCCGGCAGTTTGGTCACCAGCTCATCCCAGCCGCCGACGCGGTACAGGCAGATCGGCAACAGGATGAACATCAGGCCGACGGTCTTGATGATGAACTGGACGATGTCGGTCAGGGTCAGCGACCACATGCCGCCGATGGCCGAGTAGACCACCACCACGCCACCACCGAGCAGCACCGAGATCCAGAACGGCAGGCCGAACAGCACTTGCAGCACGGTGCCGATGGCGAGGATCGAGGTCACGCCGATCATCAGCGCGTACGCCAGCATGATCACCGCGCTCGCGGAGCGGGCCATCGGGTTGTAGCGTTTCTCCAGCACCTGGGTCACGGTGTAGATCTTCAGTTTCAACAGCGGTTTGGCCAGAAACAGGTTCAGCGCCACGATCCCGCAACCCAGTGCGGCGCACAGCCAGAAACCGGAAATGCCATGCACGTAGCCCAGGCGCACGGTGCCGACCGTGGACGCGCCGCCCAGGACGGTGGCGGCCATGGTGCCCATGTACAGGGTCGGCCCCAGGTTGCGGCCCGCGACCAGAAACTCTTCGTTGGTCTTGGCCTTGCGCATGCCGAAGTAGCCGAGAACCAGCATCGCAGCGGCGTAAATGAGAACGACGAATAAATCCAATGCCATGATGGCGTTTCTCCGATTGTCTTTTTTATGGTGAAACAAAGAAATTCTATGAGGTGGCTCTACTGTGGGAGCGAGCCTGCTCGCGATAGCGATTTGTCAGTCACATTGCTGTTGACTGTGCCGCCGTCATCGCGAGCAGGCTCGCTCCCACAGTTGATGAGTAATCAGGCCACCTGACGCAAAGCCGTATCCGCAGCCGCACCCTTGCTCCGAACATCCCCCGGTCCATACACCGCCGCCGGTTCCGGGAACAGGCTGAGCAGCACCAGGTACACCACCGAGGCCAGGCCCAGTGTCACCGGCAGGCTGATGTCGATGCCGTCGGCCAGGTTGCCGAGCACGCCGACGAATTGCCCTGGCAGGTTGACGAAGCACAGGCCCACCAGTGCGCTGGGGATCCAGGCTCCCAGGCCGCGCCAGTTCCAGCCGTGGGCGAACCAGTAGCGGCCGCCTTGCTCGCCGCGGGTGAATACTTGCAGGTCATCCGGGCAGTAGAAGCCGCGACGCATCACCAGGCCGATGATCATGATCACCATCCACGGGGTGGTGCAGGTGATGATCAGCACGGCGAAGGTCGACACGCTCTGCACCAGGTTGGCGGCGAAGCGCCCGATGAAGATGAAGGCGATCGACATCACCCCGATCAGCAACGTCGCCTTGACCCGCGACAGCACGCGCGGGAACACGCTGGACATGTCCAGGCCGGTGCCATACAGCGAAGTGGTGCCGGTGGACATGCCGCCGATCACCGCAATCAGGCACACCGGCAGGAAGAACCAGTTCGGCGACACCGCCAGCAGGCCACCGACGTAGTTGTTGGCAGCGATGTAGTCCGGTGCCTTGATCGCCACGATGGTGGCGGTCGCCAGGCCAAACAGGAACGGGATGAACGTGGCGATCTGTGAGAGCACCACGGCCACCATGATCTGCGCCTTGGGGGTATGACGCGGGATGTAGCGCGACCAGTCGCCGAGGAACGCACCGAAGGAAATCGGGTTGCTCATGGCCACCAGCGCCGCGCCGATGAAGGCTGCCCAGAAGCCCGGTTGGCCGAAGCTCACGGTGCCGGCGTAGTTCACATCGAAAGGCCCGGCGAAAGCGAACACGCCCAGCAGAAACAGCAGGCTGGCGCTCCACACCGCGATCTTGTTGACCCACAGCAGGAAGCGGAAGCCATAGATGCACACGGTCAGCACCAGGATTGCGAACAGACCGTAGGCCAGGCCCAGGGTCAGGTCGGTTTCCGGCAGGCCGACCAGGCGCTTGGCGCCGCCGATCAGGGCATCCCCCGAACTCCATACCGACAGCGAGAAAAACGCGATGGCGGTCAGCAACGACAGGAACGAGCCGACGATCCGCCCGTGCACGCCGAAGTGCGCACCGGAAGACACGGCGTTGTTGGTGCCGTTGAGCGGGCCGAACAGCCCCATGGGTGCGAGGATCAGCGAACCGAGCAGCACGCCCAGCACAATCGCCGCTACGCCTGCCTGGAAAGACAGGCCGAACAGTACCGGGAAGCTGCCGAGCACGGCGGTGGCGAAGGTGTTGGAGCCACCGAAGATCATCCGGAACAGGTCCGTGGGGCCCGCGGTGCGCTCGTTGTCCGGGATCTGTTCGACCCCGTGGGTTTCAATCTGCGTAAGGCTTTGGTCGTTGTTGTTGTTATTCATGATCTGCTCCGATCATAAAGGCGCGCTCATCACTGTGAGCGTCACCGTTTGGCTAAGGTGTTGGCAGCCCTTCCGGCATTGCGGACAAATGTTCGTGACAGGCCAGCCACAGGCCTTGTTGTTCTTGGCCAGACGCTTGTTTTCTGAAAACAATCGTCTCGCGCTCCTGGCTGAAGTGTTGCTCCCCTTGCATGCGCAGCTCGGTGGCCACGTCATGGATGAAAATCGCCACGTCACCCTGCAGGCTGACGACAGCGTTGCTTGAGGTGCACGACACCACCTCGAAGCCATCCTCGGCGCGCCAGCTGTCCCACAACGCCTGGTAGGCATCGCGCGACAGCAGGGGCTGTTCGAGGGTGTAGAACACGAAGCTGGCATCGGCGCTGAAGGCGCCGAAGTAAGCCTCGCGATCGTTACGGGCAAAGGCGGCTACCAGTTCGGCGGCCGCTTGCAGAACCTGATCACGTGCAGTCATGGCAAGTCCTCAGCGGTGGACCACGCCAGGCAGTACGCAGAGCATTTCGTACAGCAGGTTGGCGGCCAGCAGCGAGGTGTTGCCGGTGGTGTCGTAAGCGGGCGAGACTTCTACCAGATCGCAGCCAATCAGGTCGAGGCCCTGGCAGCCACGGACGATTTCAATTGCCTGAATGGTCGTCAGACCACCGATTTCCGGGGTGCCGGTGCCAGGGGCCCAGGCCGGGTCGATGCCGTCGATGTCGAAACTGAGGTACACCGGACCGCCGCCGACTTTTTCGCGCACTTCAGCCATCAGCGGTGCCAGGGATTTGTGCCAGCACTCTTCGGCCTGGACCACACGGAAGCCCTGGTTGCGGCTCCAGTTGAAGTCGTCAGCGGTGTAGCCCTGGGCGCGCAGGCCGATTTGCACGACGCGGTCCGGGTCGATCAGGCCCTCCTCGACGGCGCGACGGAAGGTGGTGCCGTGGGCGATCTTCTCGCCGAACATGTGATCGTTGACATCGGCGTGGGCGTCGATGTGCACCAGGCCGACCTTGCCATGCTTCTTGTGGATGGCCCGCAGGATCGGCAGGGTGATGGTGTGGTCACCGCCCAGGGTCATCGGGATCACGTCATGTTCGAGGATGTTGTCGTAGGCTTCCTCGATGATGCGTACGGCATCCAGCAGGTTGAAAGTGTTGATCGCCACGTCGCCGATGTCGGCAACCGACAGCGAGTCGAACGGCGCGGCGCCGGTGGCCATGTTGTACGGACGGATCATCACCGATTCGGTGCGGATGTCGCGCGGTCCGAAGCGGGTGCCGGGGCGCAGCGAAGTACCGATGTCCAGCGGCACGCCTACGAAGGCAGCGTCCAGGCCGGCAGCGGTGGGTACGTGGGGAAGTCGGAGCATGGTGGCGATGCCGCCGAAGCGCGGCATTTCGTTGCCGCCCAGTGGTTGGTGGAGAATCTTGTCCACGGGTGAGGCCTCATCGTCGTTGTTTTATTTATGCCGGTGGCTCGGCCTGCGAGGCTCGGGCACCGTTGTGGGCGGATTCTGCGAAATGTAGTGGGGCGGAAGAATCGCTACGGGCAAATACTTAGTTCAGATTTTTCTAAACTAATGACGGGGAGGGCGATAGACTTCCCACCAACGCAATCTGCGCTTCTCTGTGGGAGCGAGCCTGCTCGCGATAGCGGTTCTCCTATCAGTATCACTGGAGCCTGAAACACCGCCATCGCGAGCAGGCTCGCTCCCACAATGGGCGGTGTCTGCACAACAGGAGCCCTTTCATGGCCAACGCTTTACCCGACCTGAAACTGTTGCGCATCTTCGTCAGCGTGGTCCGGCACCAGGGGTTCGCCAACGCCCAGCAGGAACTCAACCTGTCGACGTCGGCGATCAGTACCTACATGAGCCAGCTCGAAGCCGCCCTTGGCCTGGTGCTGTGCCATCGTGGCCGTGGCGGGTTCAGCCTGACCAGCAAGGGTGAGCTGTTCCATCAGGAAACCCTGCGCCTGCTGGGTGAACTCGAAGGGTTCGAGCAGTACGCGGCGGCGCTCAAGGGCGAGCTGCGCGGGACGCTGAACCTGGGGGTGATCGACTCCACTGTCAGTGACAAGGCCTTGCCCTTCGCCGAGGCCATCGGCGCCTACAGCCAGGAGCACCCGGCCGTGCACCTGCACCTGTCGGTCATGAGCCCGTACGAACTGCAACTGGGTGTGCAGGACAACCGCCTGGACCTGGCTATCGGCGCGTTTTCCACGCGCATGAGCGGACTGGTCTACATGCCGTTGTACCGCGAACAGCACTGGTTGTATTGCAGCAGTCGCCATCCGCTGTTCTCCGAGCGGCGTATCCCCGAGCAGCTCATCACCCAGCAACGCATGGTCGGGCGGGGTTACTGGAGTGGAGCGGAGCTGGCGCGCCATGGTTTCAAGCACAGTGCCGCGACCGTGGAAAGCATGGAAGCGCAGCTGATTCTGGTGCTGTCCGGCGCCTACATCGGTTACCTGCCGGAGCACTACGCCCAGGCCTGGGCGGACAAGGGCGATTTGCGCGTGCTGCTGCCGGCGACCTTCGGCTACCAGGCGCCGTTCTCCATGATCATTCGCCGGGGCCGCAGCCGCGAGCCTTTGATCCAGACGTTCCGCGACCTGCTCAAGGCGCAACTCAACCAGGCCGCGTGAGGGCAAATCCACGATGTCGAGAATCCAGTGCCCGCGCTGCCTGCGCCCGCAAACCCATTGCCTGTGTGCGTTGATCCCGAGCCTGGACAGCCGCACCCGGGTCCTGCTGCTGCAACACCCCAGCGAAGTGAACCACGCGCTGAACACCGCACGCCTGGCGGCGCTGGGGTTGAACAACGCCGAGTTGGTCGTCGGCGAGGTGTTCGAGGATCTGCCGCGGTTGTTGAACGTGCCGGGGTATCAGGCGCGTTTGCTGTTTCCCGGCGACGATGCACAACCGATGCAGGCTTACCAGACGGGTGATGAACCGTGGTTGCTGGTGGTGCCGGACGGCACCTGGCGCAAGGCGCGCAAGATGCTGCACCTCAATCCGTTGCTGGCGGCGCTGCCCAGGGTGACGCTGGCCGCCGGCGCGGTGTCGCGCTACCGGCTGCGCAAGGCGCCGGGGCCGGGGGCGTTATCGACGGTGGAGGCGATTGTGCAGGCGTTGCAGGTGCTGGAGGCGCCGGGGGATTTTGCGCCGTTGCTCAGACCGTTCGAGGCGTTGATCGAGGGGCAGATTGCGGCGATGGGGGAGGAGGTTTTTCAGCGTAACCATGAGGCGAAATAGTTGTTGTCCCGTCTGGCCCCATCGCGAGCAAGCCCGCTCCCACAGGTTTTGTGTGCGCCGCAAGCCCCCTGTGGGAGCGGGCTTGCCCGCGAAGAGGCCAGTACTGACAACACAAATCACCGCTCCCGCATCGCCTCGGTCCTGGCCTTCAGCACCGGTTTGAGCAGGTAATCCAGCACACTCTTCTCACCCGTGATGATATCCACCGTCGCCACCATCCCCGGGATGATCAGCAGCGGTTTCACATCGCCGCCCAGGTGGTTCTTGTCGGTGCGCACCTGGATCAGGTAGAAGCTGTTGCCCTTGTCATCGGTGATGGTGTCGGCGCCGATCAACTCCAGTTTGGCGCTCAAGCCGCCGTAGATCGTGTAGTCATACGCGGTGAACTTGACCATGGCCTTCTGGCCCGGATGCAGGAACGCCACGTCCTGTGGGCGCACCTTGGCTTCGATCAGCAGGTTGTCTTCGATGGGGACGATTTCCACCATGTCGCTGCCCGGCTGAACGACGCCGCCGATGGTGTTGACCTTGAGCACCTTGATGATCCCGTGCACCGGCGACACCACCGTGGTGCGGCTCACGCGGTCATCAATGGCGATGCTCGATGCCGTTATTTTCGACAGGTCAGTGCGTTTCTCGTTGAGATCCTTCGCTGCTTCCGAGCGGAAGGTCTGCACCGACTCGTCGATCTTGCTCTTGATCTCGTTGATCGCCGCTTCCGCCCTCGGGATCGCCAGGGTAGTGGCGTCCAGCGAGCCGCGAATTTCCACGGCGCTGCGTTTGAGCCGCAGGATTTCCACCGGTGACACCGCGCCCGTACCGACCAGCGGCGTGGACATGTTCATTTCCTGTTGCAGCAGGGCCAGGCTGGAGCTGTATTGGCCCTGTTTGGAGCGAAACTCCGCCAGTTCCTGAGTCTTCTGCCGCAGTTGTTCGGTCAGGGTACGTTGTTCGCTGGCCAGCCGGCGCTGGCGTTGCTCGTACAGCGAGCGCTCGTCCTCGGCGACTTGCGGCGCCTTGTCGATCACTTCCTGCGAGACCTTGAACGGCCGCCCTTCGGCTTCGGCGGACAGGCGTTCGACCTGGGCGGTCAGCGCATAACGGTCGGCCTCGCTTTCGCCCTTGTTCGACAGGAAGCGCGTGTCATCCAGGCGCAGCAAAGTGTCGCCCTTGTTCACCATTTGCCCTTCGCGCACGAAGATCTCGGTGACGATGCCGCCTTCGAGGTTCTGGATCACCTGGACCTTGCTCGACGGAATTGCCTTGCCTTCACCCATGGTGACTTCGTCGAGGACCGCGAACTTGGCCCAGACCACCGCGCTGATGATCAGCGCCGCCGCCAGCCAAACGGTGATGCGCGACCAGCGCGGCGAATCCTGCAGCGAGGCGCCGGCGGTTTCCGGCATGTACTCGCTTTCGGCGCTTTTGCTGAAGCTGTCGAAGTAACCCCGTGAACTTTGTGAAGATGCCATGGCGGCCTCCTAGACGGCCGCAGAGCCGATACGGCCCTTGCGCAATGCGTCGATGACCGCTTCTTTCGGACCGTCGGCGACGATCCTCCCGTTGTCCAGCACCACCAGCCGATCCACCAGGCTGAGCATCGAGGTGCGATGCGTCACCAGCAGCAGGGTCTTGCCCTGGACCAGGCCGTGGAGTTTTTGCCGCAGGGCGTCTTCGCTGCTGTTGTCCATCGCGCTGGTGGGTTCATCAAGCAGCATGATTGGCGGGTCGAGCAGCAATGCCCGGGCCAGCAGCACCGCCTGGCGCTGGCCGCCGGACAGCAACTGCCCGCGCTCGCCCACCGGCCGGTCGAAGCCATGTGGATGCTGGCGTGCGAGGTCGGTGACGCCGGTCAGCTCGGCCACTTCCAGCATGCGCGAGTCGCTGATGTAGCGCGCGCCGAGGGTCAGGTTGTCGCGCAGGCTGCCCGCCAGCAACGGCAGGTCGTGGGCGACGTAACCGATCTGCTGGCGCAGGTCGGCGACGTCCAGTTGCCGCAGGTCCAGGCCGTCGAGCAACAGCTGGCCTTCATTGGGTTCGAAGAAGCCCATGAGCAACCGGCCCAGGGTACTTTTGCCCGAACCGCTGCGACCGATGATGCCCACCCGCTCACCGGGCTTTAAGCTGAAACTGATGTTGTTGAGCGCCGGCGCATTCTGGCCGTTGTAGTGAAAGGTCACGCCACTGACGTCCAGCGCACCCTGCAGTTGCGTACGCTCCAGCGGGCGCTGCCGGGCGTCGCGCTCCTGGGGCAGGCCCATCAGCGCGTCGGTGCTTTTCATGGTCAGTTGTGCTTGCTGATAGCGGGTGATCAACCCGGCGATCTGCCCAAGCGGCGCAAGCACGCGGCTGCCGAGCATGTACGACGCCACCAGCGCGCCCACGCTCATGTTGCCGGCGATGATGCTGTACACGCCGGCGACGATGGTCGCCATGCCGGAGAACTGCTGGATGAACAACGTGCCGTTGGTGGCCAGCGCCGAGAGGTTGCGCGCGTGGCTGTCGAGGCGGGTGAGGGCGCCGTGGGTGCTTTCCCATTTGTGCTGGCGCTCGCTTTCGGCGCTGCAAGCCTTGAGGGTTTCCAGGCCACCGAGGGTTTCGATCAGCAGCGCCTGGCGTTCGGCGCCCAGGGTCAGGCTTTTTTGCACGGTGTCGCGCAGGCGCGCCTGGATTACCATGGCAAACACAATGGTGATCGGAAAGGCGAACAGCGGAATCACCACCAGCCAGCCGCCGAGCAGACCGATCACCGCCAGCATCAGCACGACAAAAGGCAGGTCGATCAGGCTGGTCAGGGTCACGGCGGTGAGAAATTCGCGCAGGCCCTGGAAGTCATGGATGCTCTGGGCAAAGCCGCCGATGGTCGCCGGACGCGCCTTCATCGACATGCCGGTGATGCGCTCGAACAGCGTGGCCGAGAGGATGACGTCGGTTTTCTTGCCGGCGGTGTCCAGCAAGTGCGCGCGGACTACCCGCAGCGCCAGCTCGAAACCGGTGCCGATCAGCAGGCCGATGGACAGCACCCACAGCGTGGATGTGGCCTGGTTCGGCACCACCCGGTCGTAGGTCTGCATCACGAACAGGGGCACCATCAGCCCCAGCAGGTTGATCAGGAAACTGGCGAGGATGGCATCGCCATACAGCCACTTCGACAGTTTCAGGGTGTCGCGAAACCACGCCTCGACCCGCGGCACCAGCGGCGAGCGCAAGTCCTCCAGTTCATGGCGTGGACGGGCGAACAAGGCCTGGCCGCTGTAGTTTTCCGTGAGCTCCTCGCGGCTGACCCACTGCTCGCCGCCATCGGCTTCGCTCGGCAGGATCAGCATACGGCCATCCTCGCCGTAGCGGCGCAGGACAGCGGTGCGACCGTTGTTGAGGATCAGCAACACCGGCAGGTTGAGCGGGGAGATGTCTTCCAGGTCGCGACGCAGCAGGCGCGCCTGCAAACTGGCCCGGGCCGCCGCGCGGGGCAGCAGGTCCGGGCTCATGCGTTGGTGTGCCATTGGCAGCCCGGCACTGAGGCTGGCGCGGCTGACCGTCGCGCCATGGAGTTTGCAGAGAATCAGCAGACCGTCCAGAAGAGGGTCATCGAAGTTCAGACGCGGATCGACACCGGCATTGCCCGGTTCCATGCTGGTCACAGGGATCGCTCCATTGCGTTATCTCAACTCAGGCAGACGGGCTTCGCTTTTCACTTCGGTTCGGGCGACCGCATCGGCGGGCAGCACCACGCGCTGCTTGCTCAACAACTCGCCCATGTTTGCCAGGACGCGATACATCGAGAACTCCTCGGTGTAGCGTACCTCGGTATAGCGGCGGTTGGCATTGTAGAGTTCGTTTTCGCTGTCGAGCACGTCCAGCAAGGTCCGTTGGCCAAGGCCGAACTGATCCTGATAGGCGGCGCGTACGCGAGTGGTGGTTTCCGCGTATTCACGAGCAGTCGGGGTTTGCTTGCGCGCATTGAGCATGGCGTTCCAAGCCAGGCGAATGTTCTCGTTGAGCTGGCGCAGGGCGTTGTTGCGGATGTCCAGCGCCTGATTGATTTTGTGCGCATCGGAGGCCAGTCGCGCCTTGTCGCTGCCGCCGCGGAACAGGTTGTAGTTCATCACGATGCCGACCCGCCATTCGTTATCGTGGCCTTCTTCACCGGCGATGTTGTTGTTTGCGCCCACAGCTGCCTCGGCGTCGAAGCGCGGGTAGAACGGCGATTTGGCGACTTCGTACTGGCTCTCGGCAGATTGCACGTCGGCCTGGGCCGATTTCAGGTACGGGTTGTTGTCGACCATGCTCTGCTGCGCGTCCTGGATCGAGGCAGGCATTTCGCCGCGGATCGAGGGTGCCGTTTCCAGTTCATCGGGCATGCGCCCAACCACAGCGAAGAAATTCGCTTCGGCATCGGCCAGATCGACTTCGGCGGTGTCGAGGTTGTTCTCGGCCAGTGCGCGACGGGCCACGGACTGATCGGCGTCGGCGTTGCTGCCAATACCGCGCTGGGTGCGCAGGCCGATCTGGTCGTTGACCCGCAAGTGCGCTTGAAGGTTGTTCTTGGCCAGCGTCACCAGCTCGCGACGCTTGAGCACTTCGAGGTAGACCTCGATGGTGCGCAGGGCCAGGTCCTGGGCGGTGCCCTGCGCGTAGTAGGCCCGGGAGTTGACCACGCCCTTGGTGCGCTCGACCTCGTTGGAGGTGTTGAAACCGTCGAACAGCATCTGCCGCAGGCGCAGCTCCGACTGGGTGTAGTTGAGAATTCGAGTGTTGTGATCGCCGAAGGCCCGGGTGTTGGTGTTGTCGCTGTACCCGCGCCCGTACGCGGCATTCAGGTCCACCGAAGGGTAAAAACCGCCTTTGGCGACTTTCACGTCTTCATCCGCCGACAGGCGGCTGTCGACCCGCGACGCCAGTTCCGGGTGAGTGGCGATGGTGCTCTGGATCGCCTCGGTCATGGTGATGGCGTGAGCCTGAGAGATGCAGGCCATGGCCAAGACAATCGAACTGCAAAGAGGGGTCAACTGGCGCATGGGTACATCTCCCTGAAATCCTAATAGTGCTTTCTCAGTCGCCAAATAATTGACGACATTTATGGGTAAAAGCGTTTCATACTTGTAACATCAGAGCTAAGAACATTCTTGGGAGAAGCTTAGAAGTTTTTTTCATAATTTCTATTCCAAAAAAAACTTATGCACTGGAAAAAATCCAGCACATTGTTCACAGCGAAAACCCTTGATTTATGAGCGTTAGGGAGCTTATCTAGGGTTCAGGGAAAGTTCCATCGACTTTTCGACATAGGGCGAAGAAGTGCTGGAGGGGAGGGATGCGGAGCGATTTTTGAGCGACGGTTTTTTGTCACTCACTGCTTCAAAATCGTTACGCAATGCTCGCAGGAGGGACGGATTCGCAATAGCAACCCAATGTGATTGATTACATTGGGTTTTATGCTGATGCGAACCCCCAGGCCACGAGCGAAACGCCGGGCGAGAACGTCGCCAGGGCAGTGGCTTGAAAGAGCAAGCCGCTGCCCGGCAGACGAGCCGCCGGGCCCCGCTCACGCCATCCGCATTTTTTCGCGAACGACAGGATGCCAACAGCTGTTGGCGGCGGAGGAAATGCACATGGCTACGCTCATCGGGATCGTCAGTAAGGTCATTGGTCAGGTATTCGCCGAGTCCGGCGACGGCACTCGCCGCGCGCTGATCGAGGGGGATCGACTGTTTGCCGGCGATCAACTGGTGACCGGAGCCGATGGCGCCGTGGCCGTGCACTTGCAGAATGGCCAGGAGCTGACACTGGGGCGGGGCAGCAGCCTGCAGATGAATGCCCAGTTGCTGGCCGACAAGGTCCCGCACGTGGACACGGCTGACGCGGCCACGCCCACCCAGGCGCAACTGACCGACGTTGAGCAACTGCAAAAAGCCATCGCCGCGGGTGATGACCCGACGCAAACTGCGGAAGCCACCGCGGCAGGCCCTGGCACGCCAGGCAACCCTGGGGGCGGTGCCCTGGGTGGCGGCCACAGCTTCGTGATGCTGCAGGAAGTGGCGGGACGGGTCGATCCGACCATCGGTTTCCCGACGGCAGGCTTCAACGGCGTTCCCGAATTCCCGCTGGTACGCCTGGCCGGTGATCCGGACAACGGTGGACCGGATGCGCCCATTACCCCGATCGTGCCCGACACGCCGGATACCCCCGACAACCCTGTCACCCTCAGCGGACTCTCGGTGGAGGGCGGCGAGCTGACCCTCAACGAAGCGAACCTGAGCAGCGGTTCGCTCAACAACCCGGCGGCGCTGACCCAGAACGGCACGTTCTCGGTGCTTGCACCCGATGGGCTGAGCAATCTCAGCGTCGGTGGCATCAACGTGATCAGCAACGGCGTGATCGCCGGTTTTCCGCAGTCGATCAGCACGCCGCTGGGCAACACCCTGACCGTGACCGGCTACAACCCGGCCACCGGCGTGGTGAGCTACAGCTACACCCTCAACGGCAACGAAACCCATTCGGCCGGTGACGGCACGAACAACCTCAGCGAACACTTCACCGTGGTCGCCAGCGACAGCGACGGCGATACCGCCACCGGCTCGCTGGATGTCAACATCACCGATGACGTGCCCAGGGCGGTGGATGACACCAACGCCGGCACCGCCACCTCGAATCACCCGGCGCTGGAAGGCAACGTCCTGACCAACGACGTGCAGGGCGCCGACCGCGTGCCGACCGGACCGAGCAGCGGGCCCATCACCGCGGGTACGTTCACCGGGACCTACGGCACCCTGGTGCTCAATGCCAACGGTACCTACACCTACACGCTGAACCCCGGCGCACCGGGTTTCCAGGCCTTGCACGAAGGCGGCAGCGGCACCGAAACGTTCACCTACTTGCTCACCGATGCCGATGGCGACAGCAGCACCGCCCAACTGGTGCTGAATGTCCAGAACCATGGCGTCAGCCTCGGTGGCCTCGACGTGACAGGTGGCGAGATCACCGTCTACGAGAAAAACCTGACTGACGGCACCGACCCGAATGCGGCGGCGCTGACCCAGACCGGCACGTTCACCGTCAACGCGGCCGACGGCTTGCAGACCCTGACCGTAGGCGGCATCGCGGTGATCAGCGGTGGCGTGCCCGCAGGCTTCCCGCAGTCGATCCTGACCAACAGCGGTGCGCAATTCGTCATCACCGGTTATGACCCGGCGACCGGCGTCGTCAGTTACAGCTACACCCTGAAAGACAACAGCAGCCACCCGAACGCCGATGGCACCAACAGCATTTCCGCAAGCTTCGACGTGGTGGCGACGGATACCGATGGCAGCACCGCCACCGGGCAGATCAACGTCAACATCGTCGATGACGTGCCCACCGCCCACGCGGACAAGGCTTCGGTGGGCGAGGGCGGGATCATTTCCGGCAACGTGCTGGACAACGACGTCAGTGGCGCCGATGGCCTGGCGGCGGGCGGCGGCGTGGTCGGCGTGCGTTTCGGTTCGGACACTTCGAGCCCGGCCCACACCGGCGTCGGCACCCAGATCAACGGCACCTATGGCTACCTGATCCTCGATGCCCAGGGCAATGCCGAGTACCACAGCTATCCGAATACCGTGAATGGTCCGGGTGCCAGCGATACCTTCACATACACCATCCGCGATGCCGACGGTGACGAGAGCACCACCACCATCACCGTGGATGTGATCAACAGTTGTCTCACCGTAGTGAGCGGCAGCGAAGTGACGGTCTACGAAAAAGCGCTGGATTTGACCAAGGATGGCCAGGACCTGGCGCCGGGCACGGTCGAGGGCAGCCAGCCGGGACATACCGGTGAAACCGCGACCGGCACCCTCGTTGGAACGGTCACTGGTGGTGCCGGCTACACCTACGCACTGGTGGGCAGCGCGACCGGCACCTATGGCCAGATCCTGATCAACCCCAACGGCACTTACACCTACACCCTGACTTCGCCGGCAGGCACCTCGCCGCAGGCGAACGACGGTGCCAACACCCTCACTGAGACCTTCACCTATCAGGTCACCGATTCCCAGGGGAACACGGTCACCAGCACCATCACCGTCAACATCGTCGATGATGTGCCAACGGCTCATGCGGACAAGGCTTCGGTGGGCGAGGGTGGGATCATTTCCGGCAACGTGCTGGACAACGATGTCAGCGGCGCTGATGGCTATGCCGCCGGTGGTGGCGTGGTCGGCGTGCGTGCGGGCTCGGACACTTCGACCCCAGCTCACACTGGCGTCGGCACGCAGGTCAACGGCACCTACGGCTACCTGATCCTCGATGCCCAGGGCAACGCCGAGTACCACAGCTATCCGAATGCGGTGAATGGCTCCGGCGAGAGCGACACGTTCACCTACACCATCCGCGATGCCGATGGTGACGAGAGCACCACGACCATCACCGTCGATGTGATCAACAGCTGCCTCACCGTGGTGAAAGGCAGTGAGGTGACGGTCTATGAAAATGCGCTCGATCTGACCAAAGATGGTCAGGATTTGGCACCAGGCACAGTCGAAGGCAGCCAACCCGGTCATACCGGCGAAACGGCGAGCGGCACGCTGGTCGGCACGGTTACCGGTGGCGCCGGCTACACCTACGCACTGGTGGGCAGCGCGACTGGTACCTATGGCCAGATCCTGATCAACCCCAACGGCACTTACACCTACACCCTGACTTCACCGGCAGGCACCTCGCCGCAGGCGAACGATGGCGCCAACACGGTCACCGAAACCTTCACCTATCAGGTCACCGATTCCCAAGGGAACACGGTCACCAGCACCATCACCGTCAACATCGTCGATGACGTGCCGACCGCCCATGCGGACAAGGCTTCGGTAGGCGAGGGCGGCATCATCTCCGGCAACGTGCTGGACAACGACGTCAGCGGTGCCGATGGTTACGCCGCCGGTGGTGGTGTGGTCGGCGTGCGTGCGGGCTCGGACACTTCGACCCCAGCCCACACTGGCGTCGGTACGCAGATCAACGGCACCTACGGCTACCTGATCCTCGACGCCCAGGGCAATGCCGAGTATCACAGTTATCCGAATTCGGTGAATGGCTCGGGCGAGAGCGACACGTTCACCTACACCATCCGCGATGCCGATGGTGACGAGAGCACCACGACCATCACCGTCGATGTGATCAACAGCTGCCTCACCGTGGTGAAAGGCAGTGAGGTGACGGTCTATGAAAATGCGCTCGATCTGACCAAAGATGGTCAGGATTTGGCACCAGGCACAGTCGAAGGCAGCCAACCCGGTCATACCGGCGAAACGGCGAGCGGCACGCTGGTCGGCACGGTCACCGGTGGCGCCGGCTACACCTACGCACTGGTGGGCAGCGCGACCGGTACCTATGGCCAGATCCTGATCAACCCCAACGGCACTTACACCTACACCCTGACCTCGCCGGCGGGTACCACTCCGCATGCGAACGATGGCGCCAATACGGTCACCGAAACCTTCACCTATCAGGTCACTGACTCCCAGGGGAACACGGTCACCAGCACCATCACGGTCAACATCGTCGATGACGTGCCAACGGCTCATGCGGACAAGGCTTCGGTGGGCGAGGGTGGGATCATTTCCGGCAATGTGCTGGACAACGACGTCAGCGGCGCCGATGGCTATGCCGCCGGTGGTGGCGTGGTGGGCGTACGTGCGGGCTCGGACACTTCGACTCCAGCTCACACCGGCGTCGGTACCCAAATCAACGGCACCTACGGCTACCTGATCCTCGATGCCCAGGGCAATGCCGAGTACCACAGTTATCCAAACACGGTGAACGGCTCCGGCGAGAGCGATACCTTCACCTACACCATTCGCGATGCCGATGGCGACGAGAGCACCACCACCATCACCGTCGATGTGATCAACAGTTGCCTCACCGTGGTCGGTACTGGCTCTGTGACCGTCTACGAAAATGCCTTGGACCTGACCAAAGATGGCCAGGACCTGGCACCCGGCACGGTCGAGGGTAGCCAGCCCGGTCATACCGGCGAAACCGCGACCGGCACGCTGGTCGGCACAGTCACCGGCGGCGCCGGCTACACCTACGCACTGGTGGGCAGCGCAACCGGCACCTATGGCCAGATCCTGATCAACCCCAACGGCACTTACACCTACACCCTGACTTCGCCAGCGGGGACTACGCCACACGCGAACGACGGCGCCAATACGGTCACCGAAACCTTCACCTATCAGGTCACCGATTCCCAGGGGAACACGGTCACCAGCACCATCACCGTCAACATCGTCGATGATGTGCCAACGGCTCATGCGGACAAGGCCTCGGTGGGCGAGGGTGGCATCATTTCCGGCAACGTGCTGGACAACGACGTCAGCGGCGCCGATGGCTATGCCGCCGGTGGTGGCGTGGTCGGTGTACGTTTCGGTTCGGACACTTCGACTCCGACCCACACCGGCGTCGGCACGCAGATCAACGGCACCTACGGCTACCTGATCCTCGACGCCCAGGGCAATGCCGAGTACCACAGCAACCCGAATGCGGTGAACGGCTCCGGCGCCAGCGACACCTTCACCTACACCATTCGCGATGCCGATGGTGACGAGAGCACCACGACCATCACCGTCGATGTGATCAACAGTTGCCTCACCGCCTCTGTCGATAACGAGATCACCGTCTACGAAAAAGCGCTGGACCTGAACAAGGACGGCCAGGACCTGGCGGCTGGCACGGTCACCGGCAGCGAGCCGAACCACACCGGCGAAACCGCTTCCGGCACCCTGGTCGGCTCCGTCACCGGTGGTTCGGGCACGATCACCTACACCCTGGTCGGCAGCGACCATGGCAGTTATGGCCAGATCCTGCTCAACCCGAACGGCACCTACACCTACACGCTGACGTCGCCAGCCAGCACCAGCCCGTCGGCGAACAATGGCGCAAACGTCCTGAGCGACAGTTTCACCTACAAGGCCACCGATCACCTGGGCAACACCAGCATCAGCACGATCAAGGTCAACATCGTCGATGACGTGCCCAAGGCCGTTCCCGCCGAGCGTTCCGTGGCGGCAGCGGAGGTCGACACCAACCTGCTGCTGGTGATCGACGTGTCCGGCAGCATGAAAGACGCCTCCGGCGTTGGCAGCCTGTCACGCCTGGATCTGGCCAAGCAGGCGCTCAACGCTTTGCTCGACAAATACGATGACCTGGGCGACGTGAAGGTGCAGATTGTCACGTTCAACAGCGATGCCTCGGACAAGACACCCATCTGGGTCGATGTAGCCGGCGCCAAGGCGATCATCGCCGGCCTGACAGCAGGCGGTAACACCAACTACGATGCCGCCGTGGCGGTGGCGAAAGATGCGTTCGGCACCAGCGGCAAACTCACCGGGGCGCAGAACGTCAGTTACTTCTTCTCCGACGGTAAACCCAACGAGGGCGACATCGGCAAGACCGACGAAGCGAACTGGAAGTCGTTCCTCGAACAAAATCACATCGAGAGCTATGCCATTGGCCTGGGCAGCGGTGTCAGCAATTCCAACCTGGATCCGCTGGCTTACGACGGCAGCGCCGGTGTCGGTCAAGGCAGCAACACCAATGCAACCGTGGTGACCGACCTCAATCAGCTCAACGCAGTGCTGTCCGGTACCGTGACCGGCGCGCCGGTCACCGGTTCGCTGCTGGGCGAGGGCGGTTCGTTCGGCGCCGACGGCGGTTTCGTCAAGTCGATCACGGTCGATGGCACCACCTACACCTTCGACCCCAAAGGCAACAACAATCAGGGCTCGCTGAATTTCAGCGGCGGCGCCAATCACGGTACGTTCAACACCGTCAACAACACCCTGAGCATTGCCACCAACGGCAAGGGTACCCTGCTGGTCAACCTCGACACCGGCGAATATACCTACTCCTCGCAAACCGCCACGAAGACGGTCATCACTGAAAACATCAGCTACACCCTCAGTGACAACGACGGTGACCTGGCCAACTCCACGCTGGTGGTCAAGGTCGTGCCGAACGCGCCACCGGTGGCGGTTGCCGATCACGTCATCACCAACGTGCTGTCGGGCAACATCACGTTGCCGGCCGATACGTTGCTGGCCAACGACAGCGACCCGAACGGCAACCCGCTGACGGCCTCGCCGACCACGTTCAACACCGGTTGGGTGGCGAAGGGGGCAGACTTCACCGGCAGTAATCCGAACGTCAATTTCACCGGCAACAATGCCCAGACCTTGACCCTCGCCCGCAGCGCTTTCGTCGCCAACGCGACCGCCATGACGGCGATGCTGGTGGTCAGCGGCGCACTGGGTGCCGTCAGCAATAACAACAGCAATGACCAGGACCGCCTCACCGTCAGCTTGAAACAGGGCGAAACCCTCAACCTGGATCACAACCTGGCGTTCGGTAAAATCACGCTGGAGTATTCGCTCAACGGCGGCACCTTCCAGACCATCGCTGACGGTCATACGATCAATGCGCTGGCAGACGGCACCTACCAGATCCGCGTGACCAATATCGACGACGGGGGGCCGGGCAACAGTGGCAAAGGCGCGGAAACCTACAAGCTGACCATGACGGTCGATTACTCCGGTGCCCATGACACCACCCCGGACTACCACGGCACCTACACCGCCAATGACGGCCACGGCGGCAGCAGCAACGCCGACGTGTCCATCACTTATCAGGAAGGTCACACCCTTACCGGCACCTCCGGCGATGACGTACTGGTGGCAGGCCCGGGCAACAACGTGATCAACGCCGGCGACGGCAACGATGTGCTCACCGCCGGTGCCGGCAACAACGAGCTGCATGGCGAGGCCGGCAACGACCTGCTGTACAGCGGCGCGGGCAACGACCTGCTCGACGGTGGCAGCGGTATCGACACCGCGAGCTACGCCCATGCCACCGCCGGGGTCAAGGTCGACCTGAGCCTGCTGACACCGCAGAACACCGTGGGTGCCGGCATCGACAAACTGACCGGTATCGAAAACCTCATCGGTTCCGATTACAACGACACGCTCCTCGGCGATCACGGCAACAACGTGCTGGTCGGTGGCCTCGGCAACGATGTGCTCAACGGCGGTGGCGGCGATGACCTGCTCATCGGCGGCATGGGCAACAACACCCTGACCGGTGGCGCCGGTGCAGACACCTTCCAGTGGCTGCAAGGCAACAGCGGCCACGATGTGGTCACCGACTTCAATCCGGGCATCGACAAACTCGACCTGTCGCAGTTGCTGCAGGGCGAGAACGGCACGGCGGCGTCGCTCGATGATTACCTGCACTTCAAAGTCACCGGCAGCGGCGACTCACTGGTCACCAGCATTGATGTCAGCAGCCTGGCCGGCGGCCAGGCGAACCAGACCATCGACCTGGCCGGTGTCGACCTGGCCAGCCATTACGGCGTGACACCGGGCGCGGGAGGCGTGATCAACGGCGCAGACACGGCCACCATCATCAATGGCATGCTCAGTGACCACTCGTTGAAGGTCGACACCGTGTGATCTGAAGCCGAAAGAAAAACCCGCCACCCCTGCCGAGGGGGTGGCGGGTTTTTTTATGGGCGCGGTTCGGCAAGTGTCCGACAGGCGGTAGCAAAACCTGTGATTTCTGACAGTAGCCAGCCTTTTATGGCTGCCGTTAAATCAATTCAGCGAGGTGAGTGCCAGCGGTGTCCAGACACTCCTCGATCCAGGTTAGTCATCAGGCCGGTGAGCTTTGCCCGGCGTTGGATCAGCCAACGACAAGGCAGCGGAGCTCAACTTCGAAGGAGCATCGACATGTCTGTAAAACAGAACCTTTCCGTTAGCGCCGCTCAGAAAGACAGGAACTATCGAGCGTATCTGGCAAAAATCCAGTTAGCCCCACATGCGGCGCCTTACCCTGATCCTATCAACCCCTTTCTGCCGGCGCTGAAGGCGGATGGGCCTTTGTATCTTCCATCAAGTCTCTTTAACCAGCCGCATAACTGGAGGATTCCGGAGTTTGACAAGCAGAATGAGCCTCCTGTCACCCCTTTTGTCATTGACCTGTTATTGGACGCCACTCCAGCGGGTGATTGATATGGCGCCGATACCCCTGATCCAACTGAGATCTCAATCGAGATGACCTTGCCGGCAAAAGATATCGAGGGTGATCACGTAGTTACCTTCATGCTTAATTTTGGCGGGAATGTCGGGGACGCGCTGTCCGTGACTTATACGGTTCAAAAAGATGCACAAAACTTCGACGATCCAGCTGAACTGCCGCCTTTTGTGGCGCAACGCGGCTTGGCGGCGGATGATTTTGCAAGCGGTCCAGTGCCCATCAGTTTTGACTACCCAAATATGAAATTGGGCGACACAGTTGAATGCCATATGGGCAGGGATCCGGACAATACCCAAGTCATCGGCTCAATAACTGTTGATGAAAATCAATTGGGCAAACCATTGATATTCGACTTGAAGGCTACTCACATTTCAACCTACAGCGGGAAGTACGTTATTTTTTGCAAAGGTCATACCTACCCGAATGTGGTAGCGACTCCGTCGCCAACCGTCGAAGTGTTTGTATTCGATAAACCACGACCCGGCGTGACAGTACCCTTGAATGTTCCGCAGGCCCCTGATCCTGGCGATGTGTTGCTGGCCCACCATTTTGCATCGGTAGGTGGCATCAAGGTCGGGCTGGATCTCCCTTACTCGAATGCTGATTTCCAGGAAGATTGGTTCCACCTTTTCATCGACGGCGTCGCCTTGCCTCGGCGAAAAATCGTCGAAATTCCATTCCTGACCAATCCTGATTTGAATCTCCTGGTCACCCAGGGTAATGAAGGGACGATAAAATTCGAGTATCAAATTGAACGCCATGGGTTTTTCTTTCCCGCAGCTAAAATTGAGAAAGAGGTCGATTATGATTTGAGGATGCCATTCGGAGACTTTAACCTTACCGACCCGACCTCCGCAGACAAAACTTCGCTTGCTCCTGAAGTTTGGGGGCCTGTCTCTAATACTAAAAATAAACTCACGGCGGCGGATAAACAGAGTGATTTAGCTGTCAGGTTTTTAGTTCCGTTACATCCTAACTTTAATCAGGGGGACGTTATTCAAGGGTACTATGCCGGTCGTGCCATACCGGGTCCGGGTGGGAGGTATGCATATCCAGCGGATGGATCGACACCACCGGATCCGGTAGAGCTGACCATGTTGTGGTTGTTTTTGGGTGACATTCCAGACAATAAAGACACACAAATCAGCTATAGGGCGACACATGCTGTGAACACCAACGTGTCTCAGTCTTTGACGGGACTTGCGGATGTCAACACGACGCCTATTACCTTGGGTGTTCCTACCTTCCAGTTTCTCGATCCCACGTTCAACTTTTTTGTTTGTAGCTCCTTGAGGAAGCGCGCGGACGGCAAAGTCGTGGGGGTCATCGCTATTCCTGCAGACACCCGCCTGGCGAACGTGAAAGTTGAATTCACTTACGCCGGTTACGGTGACGACTCTGGCGATGATTCGACTCTGATTCCCGACACTCAATTCGATGGTGATTTCACGCCGAATGCCCAACAGGCGGCCCAGACCATGTATGCGTATGTCGAATTTGACCCCTACTTGATCAACACCTACAACGCCTGGGGGATATTCAGATACCGGGTGACAATTGCGGGAGAACTCGCCGCCGCCGTCAGCCCTGTCACTCGTATCAACATGAGTGTGGGTTCGGACGTCTGCGACATCACCGTGCCAATCCCTCCACACCCTTGACTATCAGCCCTCGACGGCCACTGGAGTGGCGCGTATCCGATGCATCCGCATCGGATACGCGCAGTGCTGTCAGTCGCCTTTTTATAGCAGTAGTTTTTTTCATGCTAAGAGAGATTAGTCCTACATTTTTGTGTAGGAAGTCTCTGTATCGTCCGCAGCCCTCAACGTTCTCCATTGTCATCCAGGGAGACGAGAAGACGAGAAGGACATATCTATGAGCTTCGACCTTTCCATGTTTCGCAAGCCTGCCGCTGCCGGCAGGTTCACAGTGCTGGCGTTCGTGCCGGCCTTTTTTTTGCTCACGCCGTCGGCCATGGCTGCAGTCATCATCGGTGCTGGCGAGAACGTCACCATCGGCCCGGCCGACCCGCTGACCGACTACTTCGTCCAGGACGGCGGAGTGCTCAATGCCGTGGGTGGCGCCAATACCCTGAGCCTGAGCATCCGCAGTGGTTCGACCCTGAACATCGACGGAGCCACCGTGACCGGCAACCCGGGATTCCACGGAATTCTGGTAGCCGAAGCCCAGGCCAACATCCGCGCCGCCACGGTCACCGCCGGCACCCAGGCCTTGTGGCTCAGTCGTGCGCCGACCGCCACCCAGGGCTCGACCGTCACCGCCACCGACAGCACCTTTACCGGCGGCGAGGCGGGCGGGCTGGTCACCGGACTCAGTACCCTGACCCTGGTCAACAGCACGTTGCGTGGCACCAATGCCGACAGCGTCGGGCTGGACAGCCGTGGCGGCGACGTGCGCGCACTCGCCGGTTCGCTGATCAGCGGCGAACTGGCCGGCGTGAAAATGACCAACGATGCCAATGGCGCCGGCAGCAATTCGCTGCTGCTCGACGGCTCCACCGTGGAAGGGCGCAGCGGCCCGGCGATCCTGGTGGAAGGCGGCGTGCAGGGCGCAACCATCCAGGTGCAGAACGGTTCCGTGCTGCGGGCTGGTGATGGTAACCTGTTGACGGTGCAGGGCGCTTCTTCGGCGGCGATGAATGTGGTCGGCAGTGCCCTGGAAGGCAACGTGCAAGTGCTGCAGAACAGCACCGTCGATCTGTCATTCAACGGGGCCTCGATGGTGGGCGACATCCTGCGTGAAGACGGCTCCACCGCCAATGTCACGCTGAACAACGGCTCTTCGTTCACCGGTCGTTTGAACGACAGTAACCTCAGCCTCAACAGTGGCTCGAGCCTGACCATGGTCGGCGATGACAGCATCGACACCCTGTCACTCAATGACGGCACGGTGAACTTCGGTGCGCCGGGCGCCAGCCGGGAGCATCGTGTGCTGGACGTGAATTCGCTTGAGGGCAGCGGCATCATCGCGATGCAGGGCAACTTCGCCACCGGTGAAAGCGACCTGCTCAAGGCCGCGACCGCCACTGGTAGCTATGAACTGGCGGTCACCGCGTCGGGCAAGGACGCGACAGCGCCCCATCAGTTGACGCTGGTGCAGATCGGCAACAACCAGGCGGCCTTCTCCTTGCTGGGCGGACGGGTCGATGTGGGGGCGTTCGAATATGATCTGGCCGAGCGGCCCGGCGCCGGTGGCGGTACCGAGTTCTATCTGAACCCGACCACCCGCCTGAGCGCCGGTGCGCAGTCGGTGGTGGCGCTGTATCAAACCGCCATGACCGTGTCCTATGGCGAGTTGAAATCCCTGGAAAACCGCATGGGCGAGTTGCAGGCCGACGACAACCTGTACGGTCTGTGGATTCGGCCCTATGGCAACAAGTGGAATGTCGCCGGTGGTTCGTCCGGAGTGGGTTACAGCCAGCAACAGCAAGGCTTTTCCATGGGTGCGGATGCCCGATTGGGCGACAGTTTGTGGCGCGGCGGTGTCATGGCCGGTTACAGCCAGTCAGACCTGGACCTCGATCGCGGCACCTCGGCCACGGTCGACAGTTTCTACTTCGGTCCTTACCTCGGCTGGTTGAACCCACAGAATGGTTACTATGTCGATGCGGCCCTGAAGTTCAACCGCTTTCGCAATGAAGCCAAAGTCACCATGAGCGATGGCCAGCGGTCCAAGGGCGACTATGACAACTCCGCCGTGAGTGCGATGGTCGAGGCGGGGCGTCATCTCGACCTGGGCAATCACTGGTTCGCCAAACCCTCGGTCCAGGTGTCGGCGGCGGTGATCCAGGGCAAGGACTACCGGCTGGACAACGGCATGGAAGCAGAGGGCGACCGCACCCATTCGTTTCGCACCAAGCTTGGGGTCATGGCCGGTCGAAATCTGCAACTGGGCAACACTCAGGTGCGGCCTTACGGGCGTGTGGCGGTGATCCACGAGTTCGCCTCGAATGACAACGACGTGCAGGTCAACGGCAATCAGATCAACAACGATCTGTCGGGCAGCGGTGTCGAGGTCGGTACCGGCGTGACGGTGTCGTTGTCGGAAAAGCTGCGGCTGGATGTCGGCGTCGATTATGCCAAGGGCAAGCACATCGAACAGCCGGTGGCGGCGACCTTCGGCGTGAGTTACCAGTGGTAAATCGCCGGGGAAAAAAAATCGCTGGATAAGCGATTTTTTTTCGTCCGGTTGATGGGCGGCAGAGGCCGTCAGGCTATCCGGCTGAAGCTGACGGTGTTCGATTCGGCGGCCGGGTTGTCGGCTCTGACTGCGCTGACGACGTAGGTTTTGCCGACTTCCAGGCCCGTGAGCAACGTCGTCCAGACGCCATCCTGGTTGGCCTGGTGTTCTTTCGGGGCGACGGTGCCGTTGACCTTGACCTTGATAGTCCCGTCCGGCTCGGTCTTGCCTCTGAGCAGTACCCAACTGAAGAGGGTGGTGCCTCCATCGACGACTTCCTTTTCGGAGTCATGGACACGCGTGTCGGTGGGGGCGTCGCTGTCGGCCACGGTGAAGGGCCACGGGGCGGAGGTGCCCGCGTCGTTCACGGCGGTCAGGCTGTAGGCCTGCGGAGTAAGGGCGTCAATCTGAATCCTGTAAAGGCCTGTCGTGACGTCCACGGTGCCTTCCTTGAGTAGCGTTGTGCCGTTGTAAATCCCGATCTTGTCGCCTTTCTCCCCGGCGCCTTCGACAATCACGGTGGTCTGGAAGGTGGTGGAATCTTTGGGGATCTCGTTCCCCTGTGCATCTGTCACCTTGACCAGGGTTGGCGCCACGGCGGCGGCCAGCAGGGTAAAGGTGAAGACGCGCGACTCATTGCCGTTGCCGGCCTTGATCTTGATGCGGTAGGTGCCGGGAACCAGCCCGTCCAGGGCGAACTCGACTTCCCCGCACTGATTCACCGGCTCGGTGGCAATCGAAGTATCACCATTGAACAATTCGGCATTCTGGCGCGGGACGGCATTGCCTTTAACGGTGACCGCCGTTCCACGAAGGGAGGCGTTATCGGCAATCGGTTTGCCCTCTGCATCCAGCACTTCGCCGATGATCGGGTCGCGGGTGCCTGCCGTAAAGTTTTCCTCCAGGGCGATAGGCTCGATTCCCCATTTGCCCACGGCGAGAATTCCGTAGCAGCCCAGCTTTGTCACGTCGATTAATGGGGTCGCCCATTCACCGAGGCTGTCGCTGGTTGTCTGGCCCACCTTCTCATCAATGTTGAACACCTCGATGAGCTTGTTCGGCTCGGCACCAGAACCGAGCACTTTGTACTTTGACGTGTACAGCGTTCCGTACATGATGGATTTGTTGGTCTCATCCTGGATATCGGTGATTCTGAACAACGCGGTTTCGGGGTTCTGTGAGGGATTGCTTGAGAGCGCGGTCATGACCATGACTCCGGACAAGGTGAATGTACGGAGTGATTTAAGGCCTCGGGCCGAGCCTTGCCTACTGTCAGAAATAACAGGTTTTCAGCAGTTTCCGATGAATGGATATGCGCAGGGGCAGCGAATGAATCTCGCCGATGGGGCGATCAGGGCTTGTGCAGGGTTCTCTGCCGCAGGATGTAAATCGTCACCAGCACCGCGCTGGTCAGCATGAAACCCCGAGCCCAGGGCAGCGGCACCAGGTAGCAGGACAGCAGAATGCTCACCCACATCAGGCCGATGGCGTAGACCTTGCCCTTGAGTGGAATGCCGTTGCCGTCGAGGTAGTCACGAATCCACGGGCCCAGCCGTGGATGTTCCACCAGCCAGTTGTAGAAACGTGGTGAGCTGCGGGCGAAGCAGGCGGCCGCCAGCAGCAGGAAAGGTGTGGTGGGCAATACAGGCAGGAAAATCCCGATCACCCCCAGCGCTACGCTCAGCCAGCCGATGGCCAGCAGCACGTAGCGCAACATCAGGGAGCGGTTGCCTATGGGGTTGTCCACAGGCAGGACCTTAGTGGTGGCGTGGCTTGAGAATCGCCGGTTTTTCGTCTGGTGCGTTGCACAGCAGGTACAGCGCGGTCAGGGCTTCCGGGATCTGCACGATCATATCGTCCATCAGGTTGGCGTCGGCGGCGATGTCGGAGAACTCCGGTTGCTCGTCGAACAGACCGGAACCGACCATGATCGGCAGGAGCATTTCGCTGACTTCGTCTTCGGCGGTTTCGAACCAGGCCGCTTCGCGCAGGAACACGCCTTCCATGAAGCCGATGCACCAGCCGCGCAGATCGGAGTCGTCCGGGTCATCGCCCAGGTCCAGCTCGCACGGCAGTTCGAATTCTTCATCGGACGCCAGCTGCCGGGCAATGTGCGCCTTGAGGGCCAGCAGGGTTGACTCGATCGCTTCGCGCTCGGTGTCGTCGGCGTAATGCGGCTCTTCGGCGAACAGCGCGTCGATCCACTCGCGGTCCGGCACCTGCTCGGAGCAGATCGACAACGCAGTGAGGTAGCCGTGGGCGGCCACGTAGTCCAGCGCCTCGTCATGCAGCTCATCGGCATCGAGGAAGACTTGCAGGCGGGTAAGTTGCTCAGCGAAGGACATTAAAGGACTACCTTGGGAAGTAAACAGATGCGGGAATTCTAGGCCTTCTTGAGCACACAGGCCAGCCGTGCGGCGTATTTGTCCCGCAATCCAGCTCTTGTGGGAGCGAGCCTGCTCGCGATAGCGGTACAACTGCTGACAGATCGCTGGCTGATCTGCCGCCATCGCGAGCAGGCTCGCTCCCACAGGGTTTGCCATGAGGGCGCATTTTGTATTGCCCTTCTCAGCGGCACCCTGCGCACGCGAGCCCTCGGGTATACTCCCGCGTTTTGTGATGCCCTGCTGGCGTCGGCGCTGGTCTGCATAGCGTCATGCAATGCGCACTTACCATTTGGCAGTGCAGCGATGGCGGTTCTGAACCAGCCTTGCAGGGATGTTTCGGTGATTTTTGGAGTTTCTATGCTCGAACAGGCTCAACGCGTCCTCAAGGACATCTTCGGCTACGACAGTTTCCGTGGCCGTCAGGGTGCGATCATTGAGCGCGTAGCCAGCGGCGGCGACGCCCTGGTGCTGATGCCTACCGGCGGCGGCAAGTCCTTGTGTTTCCAGGTGCCTGCGCTGTTGCGCGAAGGCCTGGCGGTGGTGGTCTCGCCGCTGATCGCGCTGATGGACGATCAGGTGGCGACCCTCGAAGAACTGGGCGTTGCGGCGGCTTCGTTGAACTCCACCCTGAGCGCCGAGCAGCAGCGCGACCTCGCCGCGCGAATCCGCCGTGGTGAAGTGAAAATGCTCTATCTGGCGCCGGAACGCCTGGTCCAGCCGCGCATGCTGGCCTTCCTGCAAAACCTCGACATCGCCCTGTTCGCCATCGACGAAGCCCACTGCGTATCGCAATGGGGCCACGATTTCCGCCGCGAATACCTGCAACTGGGGCAACTGGCGGAATTGTTTCCCCATGTGCCGCGCATCGCCCTTACCGCGACCGCTGACAAGCGCACCCGCGAGGAAATCGTCGAGCGTCTGCATTTGCAGAATGCCGAGCGCTTTCTTTCGAGCTTCGACCGTCCGAACATTTTCTACCGTATCGTCCCCAAGGAGCAGCCGCGCAAGCAGTTGCTGGCGTTCCTTGCCGAGCGGCGCAGCGACGCCGGCATCGTCTATTGCCTGTCGCGCAAGAAGGTCGACGAAGTCGCGGTGTTCCTCACCGAGCAGGGTTTCCCGGCGTTGCCGTACCACGCGGGCCTGGCCAATGAAACCCGCGCCGAACACCAGCGACGCTTCCTCAACGAAGAAGGCCTGATCATGGTCGCCACGGTGGCGTTCGGCATGGGCATCGACAAGCCCAACGTGCGCTTTGTCGCGCACCTGGACCTGCCCAAATCCCTGGAAGCCTACTACCAGGAAACCGGGCGGGGCGGCCGTGACGGCCTGCCGGCGGATGCCTGGATGGCCTACGGCCTGCAAGACGTGGTGATGCTCAAGCAGATGTTGCAGAACTCCGAGGGCGACGAACGCCACAAGCGTCTGGAGCAGCACAAGCTCGATGCCATGCTTGCGCTCTGCGAAGAAACCCGCTGCCGTCGCCAGACCTTGCTCGCCTACTTCGACGAAGACATGCCCGAGCCATGCGGCCACTGCGACAACTGCGTCGATGGCGTGCAGACCTGGGATGCCACCGAGCCTGCCCGCCAGGCGTTGTCGGCGATCTACCGCACCGGCCAGCGCTACGGCGTCGGTCATCTGGTGGATGTGTTGCTGGGCAAGGACAACGAAAAGATCCGCAGCTTCGGCCATCAGCACCTGTCGGTGTACGGCGTCGGCAAGGCGATGGGCGAGAGCGAGTGGCGCTCGCTGTTCCGCCAACTGGTGGCGCGCGGTCTGGCCGACATCGACCTGGACGGCTATGGCGGCCTGCGCCTGAGCGACAGTTGCCGACCGCTGCTCAAGGGTGAGGTCACCCTGGAGCTGCGTCGCGACCTCAAACCGCAAACCGTCGCCAAAAGCAGCAAGAGCCAGGCGAGCCAACTGGTGCGCGGCGAAGAGCGCGAGCAGTGGGAAGCCTTGCGCGCCCTGCGCCGCAAGCTCGCCGAAGAACATGGCGTGCCACCCTACGTCATCTTCCCCGATTCGACCCTGCTGGAAATGCTGCGCAGCCAGCCGACCTCGCTGGCGGAAATGGCCCGGGTCAGCGGTGTCGGCGCGCGCAAACTGGAGCGCTACGGCGAGGCGTTCCTCGAAGTGCTCGGCGGTCAGGTCGAGACGCCGAAGGCGGTGGCCGATGTGCGTCACGAACTGATCACGCTGGCCCGTGCCGGCATGACGCCCCTGCAGATTGCCGGTCAGTTGCAATGTTCGGAGAAGAACGTCTACGCCATGCTGGCCGAAGCTATCGGCCAGCAGCAGTTGTCGCTGGAGCAGGCGCTGGACCTGCCCGAAGACCTGATGGGCGAAGTGCAGGACGCGTTTCTCGACGGCGAGGGCGAGCTGCCTTCGGTTGCCGAGGTCGCCGAGCTGTTTGCCGGGCGTGTGCCTGAAGGCGTGTTGTATTGCGTACGTGCCGCGCTGCAATCGGAATTCGAGATCTGATGCGCAAATCTTGATTACGGTTTCCAGATGTAACGATTCAGTACAGAGCAAACCTTGCCTCAAGCCAAAGGCCATGCTTAGCTGACTAATAATTAGTTTTATCTATTTCAGTCTAACCATGAGTGTTTTATGCCGTTAACCGATCAACACCGCTTTGGCATGCAATTGGCCCAGATGTCTCGCGGCTGGCGCGCCGAACTGGACCGCCGCCTGGCCGGCCTGGGCTTGTCCCAGGCGCGCTGGCTGGTGCTGCTGCACCTGGCGCGTTTCGACGCCGCCCCGACTCAGCGCGAGCTGGCACAGAGCGTCGGCGTCGAAGGACCCACCCTGGCGCGACTGCTCGACAGCCTGGAAAGCCAGGGGCTGGTGCAGCGTCAATCCGTGGCGGAAGACCGCCGGGCAAAAAAAATCGTGCTCTGTGCCCCGGCCCGTCCGTTGATCGAACAGATCGAAACCATTGCCACCCAATTGCGTCACGAGCTTTTTCAAGGTGTCGACGAAGCCGACCTAAAGGTCTGCATGCGGGTTCACGGGCACATTCTGGCGAACCTGGAAAAATCTTGAGGCACAACCGCGTGTCAGTGTTTTGAGATACCCCGCTGAGCAGACTATAAAGAACTACTGGGCGATATCGTGTTCGTACCGGATATACGAACACGTGCGGTTGATTCTGGTTATCTAAGGGATGCTCATGCTCGAAAGTTGGCACGTAGTACGGCGAGGGTGCGCCAGGTGGTTGCTGGCTGGTGGATTTTTGACTTACTCGGCCCTGGCGTCCGCGCTGGGGCTGGGGGAAATCACCGTGCATTCGGCGCTCAATCAGCCGTTGCGGGCTGACATCGTTCTGGAGGATGCGGCGGGTCTGGAGGAGGGCGACCTGGCGGTCAGCCTGGCAACGGCCGACGAGTTCAGCCGCGCCGGCGTCGAGCGGGTGTTCTTTCTCAACGATCTGAAGTTCACCCCGATCCTGCGGGGTAACCGCAGCGTTATCCGGGTGAGTTCCACTAAAGTGGTCAACGAACCCTTCCTCGATTTTCTCGTGCAACTCAACCAGCCCAACGGCCGGGTCGTGCGCGAATACACGGTGCTGATCGACCCGCCGGGTACACCGGGTATCGTGCCGGTGGCCGATGAGCCGGCCAGTCACTCGTCGAATTCGCCATTCCCCAGCGTCACTCCTGCCCCGGCGCCATCGCCCGCCGCGAAAAAACCGGCTGCGGTCACTCAAGCCCCACCGCCGGCGCCGCCCGTGGTCGATGATTCCGCCGAGCAGTTGGCGGCCAGCGTGCTGCAAAACCAGCAATTGCAGAAAACCGTCGATGAACTCAATGCCAGGCTTCAGGCCCAGGACGAGCAGATCGCCGGCCAGAAGCAACAGATCACCGACCTGGAAACCCGCCTGGCGCAGGACAAACCCGTACCGGCCGTGCCGCCAGTTGAGCAGGTGCCACCGCCCGTGGTGACGCCGGAGCCTGAGGGCATCAACTGGTGGCTGGTCCTCGGCTTGCTGGTGTTGGTCGGCCTGTTGCTGGTGATGGGGTTCGTTCGGCGTCGCCAGCAGCAGGCCCAGGCATTGCCCGTTGGCGCGCCGGTTTCGCCGTCGCGCCGTGAGGTGGTGCTCGACCCCGCTTTCGATTCGCTGCAACAGCCGGAGATGCTCAACCCGGTTCACGAACATCACGAGGAGGCGCCGACCGGCGATGTCCTGGAAGGTGTGAGCCTGTACCTGACGTACGGGCGATTTGCCGAAGCGGCGGCGCTGCTGCGCGATGCCCTGGCCAAGGAGCCGCACCGCACGGACCTTGCCGTGCAACTGCTGGAAGTCCTTGGCAAGCAGGGCGACGAGCCCGCCTACGACGCCCAGGAAAACAGCCTGCGCGAGGCCGGCTTCGACCCGCAACAGCTTCAGGACATGCGGGCACGCTTCCCTAAGTTGAGCCAGCCTGTGGCGCCAGCAGCAGCGATGGCGGCGACGGCCGCCGCGGCCGCAGCCGTGCCTTTGGTTACACCCGCGTTCGAACAGCGGGAGGTCACCGCACCCGTGGAGCCTTCGGCCGATGACGAATTCCAGTTGAACCTGGATGAACTGTCGATGGATTCCAGCTGGGATCTGGTCGAATCCTCGCCAGCTCCGACAAAAGCCGAAGAGCCGCCGTTCGCTTCGAACCTGCAGGTGTTGCCGTTCGACTCGCCGCAAGAGCCCGCACTGGAAGAATCCGAACTGGAGTGGCTCGCCGACCCTGATGCACAGGCGCTGGACGATGATTTTCTCGATGGCTTCAGTGATGAAAACCAGTCGATCGAGCTGGAACCCCTGGACCTCGACCCCGCAGCGGCGAGCAACGCCGACAAACTCGAACAGGCCCAGACCTGCATCGACGATGGCGACCTGGACAGCGCCGCCATGCTGCTCAACGAGCTGCTCAAGGACGGTGACGAGCCGCTCAGGCAAACCGCGCGGACGCTGTTGGCCGGTATTCGCTGAGCCTCTATCATGACGGCGCCCCTGACTCAGGAATCTGCTCCGTCATGAATACGCAAAAACCGGAAATCGTCATCACTTATTGCACGCAATGCCAGTGGCTGTTGCGTGCTGCCTGGCTGGCCCAGGAACTGCTCAGTACCTTCGCCGACGATCTGGGCAAGGTGTCGCTGGTGCCCGGCACCGGTGGCGTGTTTCACATCGCCTGCAACGACGTGCAGATCTGGGAGCGCAAGGTGGACGGCGGTTTCCCGGAAGCCAAGGTACTCAAGCAGCGGGTCCGTGATCAGATTGATCCGGACCGCGACCTCGGGCACAACGACCGCACTCAGTGAGAGGTGGCCTCGGCGGCCACCGCAGGCTTGCTCGAGCCACCTGACAAGCGGGCGGACACCACGATCGCGACGATAATCAAGGCACCGCCCAATAACATGCGCAACGTCGGGTTTTCATCAAACAGCCACCAGGCCACGGTGATGCCATACACCGGCTCCATGGCGAACACCACGGCGGCGGTCCGGGCCTTGATCACCGCGAGGCTGGCCACGAACAGGCTGTGGGCGAGGCCGGTGCAGAACACCCCGAGCAAGGCAATCCACAGCCAGTCCAGGGGGCGCACCTCGGTCAATTGCGGCGCCGCGACCGGCAGCAGGCACAACGCGACCACCACGTTCTGGCATAGTGCCGCCTGAACCGGCGGGATCTTGCCGGAACTGGCGCGGTTGGTCAGCGACAGCAGCGAAAACAGCAGGCCGGACGCCACCGACCACAGCAGACCGATGGTGGCGCCACTGGCGAGGTCGAAGTCCGGGGTCACCAACACCAGCCCGATACTCACCAACACCACCAGGATGATTTCATTGGCGCGAATGCGTTCGCGGAAAATCAGCCCTTCGAGTATCACGGTGAACGCCGGGAAACTGGCAAAACCCAGGGTGGCAATGGCGACACCACCGATTTTCACCGAGATGAAAAAGCTCACCCAATGGCCGGCCAACAGCAAGCCACCGAGCAGCAGGCGCCGCCAGTCGCCGGCGTTCAGGGTCTGCCAGCGAGTCTGGCGGGCGATGCGGGCGAACAGGCCGAGTGCGAGCACCGCAAAGGCGGCGCGGCCAAAGACAATGATGGCCGGGGAGGCGGCGGCGAGTTTGCCGAACACGCCGGTCAGGCCAAACATCAGGGCACCGATATGCAGGGCACCAAGGGCGGTACGGGGAGTCATTGCAATCCTTGATCAACGCTGGAGTCAGGCTGACGGGCATCGTCAGTGGCTCCATTAAAACCCATCGTCCCCGTTCGGTCTGTCGGCGAACTAGCGAGTTTTGTCGCCAGCCTCGCGTCGCAGTTTGCCCGGTGGCGTGCCAAATTCACGCAGCACCGCCGCGGAGAATGCGCTTTGCGAACTGTAGCCCGCCCGTACGGCGATTTCGCCGATGGGCAGCGCCGATGTGCGTAACAGGCGCACGGCCATGTGCAGGCGTCGGCTGCGGATGTAGTCCATGGGCGTCTGCCCGCATTCGGCGATGAACCGCGCATGCAGCCGGGCCGTGGACAGGCCGCTGAGGCGTGCAAGGTCGGCCACTTGCAGCGGATAGGCCGCGTTTTGATCAATGTGCGCGTTGAACTCGGCATAGGGCAGGCGCCGCCCGCCAATCACCTCGGGTTCGCTCCTGTTCAGACTGGCCAGCAACAGGACCGCGCCCTGTTGCGCTATCACCGGATCACTGACCGGGCTGTTCGCCAGCCAGTTGACCAACTGGTGCTGCCCGGCATCCAGGGGCAGGGGGCCGGCGTGGTCCAGCAGGCGACGGCTGGCATCGGCGTGTTCGCCAAGGTTTTGCGTCACCCACTTATCGCTCGGCACATCCAGCACCAGGCAGCGGCTGCCGTTGGGGCTGCCACAGGCATGATGAAAACCGGACGGAACCACCACGAAACGCTGCTCGACCACTTGGCTGCCATGGCCGTCGACTTCGAAATCCAGTGCGCCCGACAGCCCGAACACCAGTTGCGCGTGATCGTGGCTATGGACGATCTGGTCGTGGGTGTATTGGCGCAATGTGAGGATGGGTCTCATCGCAGGTCTCCGAAACAAGGTCGACAGTCTACACCGACGCCGGTCGGGTGCGCTGTCACACGACTGACTTGCGCTTGTCATGGTCGATTAACCGGATCGGCGCAAGCTTGCAAAAACAATCGCAGAGGGTTGCCCATGACCAGCGCCGAGCTCGCCAAACCCAGTCGCAAGCAACGTGTGCGAACCTTGTGGATTTCCGATGTGCACCTGGGCACCCGGGATTGCCAGGCCGAACACCTGTCGCAGTTTCTCAAGAGTTACCACGCCGACCGGATCTACCTGGTCGGAGACATCATCGACGGCTGGAAGCTGCGCGGCGGCATGTACTGGCCCCAGGCGCACACCAACGTGATCCGTCGCCTGTTGACCATGAGCAAGCGTGGTACCGAGGTGATCTACGTCACTGGCAACCACGACGAATTCCTGCGCCGCTATTCGAAACTGATCCTGGGCAACATCCAGCTGGTCGACGAAGCGGTGCACGTGACCGCCGACGGTCGCCACCTGCTGGTGATCCACGGCGACCAGTTCGACGTGATCACCCGTTATCACCGCTGGCTGGCCTTCCTCGGCGACTCGGCCTACGAATTCACCCTGACCCTCAACCGCTGGCTTAATCACTGGCGGGCCCGCTATGGGTACGGTTACTGGTCGCTGTCGGCGTACCTCAAGCACAAGGTGAAAACCGCGGTCAATTTCATCAGCGACTTCGAAGAAGCCATCGCCCACGAATGCGTCAAGCGCGAACTGCACGGGGTGGTCTGCGGGCACATCCACCACGCCGAGATCCGCAAGGTCGGCGAGGTGGACTACCTCAACTGTGGCGACTGGGTGGAATCCTGCACGGCACTGATCGAGCACTGGGACGGCTCGATCGAGCTGTACCGGCTGGCCGATGCCCAGGCGCGGGAAGCGGAATTGAAAGCCCTGAAAATCCCCGAGCCTGCCTGACCTGCCTTTTGTGGGAGCGGGCTTGCTCGCGATGGGGTCACCACGGTCTATCAGGCCGGCGCATGCTCCGCCATCGCCGCCTTGTAGATCGACTGTTTGGGCTGCGCGAACAGCCGCTCCATCATCGGCTCGAAGAAGCTCAGCGGCAGGGTGTCGTACGCCGGGTCGAACGCCGCCGCATCATATTTGGCACAGAACTCGATGGTCGCCTGGTACTGCGGGTGGTCGCTGAATTGCTCGCGCAGATGCCGGTCCATGCCCAGGTGATGGAAGAAATAATAGCCCTGGAAAATCCCGTGTTTCTCCACCATCCACAGATTGTCGGCGCTGACGAACGGCTTGAGAATCGCCGCCGCGATATCCGGGTGGTTGTAGGAGCCCAGGGTGTCGCCGATGTCGTGCAGCAGCGCGCAGACCACGTATTCTTCATCACGGCCGTCGCGCCAGGCGCGGCTGGCGGTTTGCAGGGAGTGGGTCAGGCGATCCACCGGGAAGCCGCCAAAGTCACCCTCCAGCAACTTCAGGTGCGCCAGGATCCTTGCCGGCAACTGTCGGGCGTAGGCGCTGAAGTCTGCGGCGATGATCGCCCAGTCTTCCTGGGTGCCGTCCTGCATGTGGGTGAAACGGGCATTGGCATTCATCAGCGATCCTCTTGTTCTGCAGGGCAGGGATTTCCGGTTAGAACGGCACGCGGCCCAGGATCATGTCCCGGTACATCACAAAGTCGCCTAGCAGGCTGTAGAACGGATGCTGGAAGGTGGCCGGGCGGTTCTTCTCGAAGAAAAAATGCCCGACCCAGGCAAAGCTGTAGCCGGCCAGCGGCAGGGCCAGCAGCCACGCCCAGGCGCCATGGCCGATGGTCAGGACCACGATCAACAGCACCAGCGTCGTGCCAACAAAGTGCAACCGACGACAGGTACTGTTGCTGTGCTCGCTCAGGTAATACGGGTAAAACTCGGCAAAGCTGTTGAAATGTTTGACGTTTTCCACGACTGCGATCTCTGTGGTTATTGTTATGACTGCAAGTTGTTCTGCGGGGAGCTTATTTGAGTCTAGAGTGATCAATGGCATCAGCCAGTGACAATAGGCGCCACTTTAGTATCCTTCGGTAATTGGCCGTAGCATGCGGCTCATCATGTAAGTACACGCCATGAGCGAAAGAACGACTTCTGCAAGCTGGGCGATGGGGATTGTCAAAGCACTGGAAATGGACGGCCTGGATTGCAAGGTTCTGTTCAAACAGCTGGGGCTCGACTATGCGTTGCTCGAAGATCCGGACGCGCGCTTCCCGCAGGACTCCATGACACGCCTGTGGCAGCGCGCCGTCGAGCTGTCGGGCAACCCGGCGATCGGCCTGAACATGGGCAAGGTGGTGCGACCGGCCTCCTTCCACGTGGCCGGTTATGCCTTGATGTCCAGCCAGACCCTGGCCGAAGGCTTCAAGCGGCTGGTGCGCTATCAGCGCATCATCGCCGAAAGCGCCGACCTGAGTTTCCGTCTGCTGGACGAGGGTTACGCGCTGATCCTGACCGTCCACGGTGACCATCTGCCACCGACCCGACAGAGCGCCGAAGCATCGCTGGCCTGTGCACTGGCGCTGTGCGGCTGGCTGAGCGGGCGAACCCTGCACCCGCGCAAGGTGCTGGTGCAGGGCGCGGAACCTGCCGATCTTGCGCCCTACCGGCAGGCGTTCCACGCGCCGCTGGAGTTCAACGCACCCTATGACGCGCTGATTTTCGAACGGGCCGACATGGAGGCGCCGTTGCCAACCGCCAACGAAGCCATGGCGCTGTTGCACGACCGGTTTGCCGGGGAGTATCTGGCGCGGTTCTCCGAAAGCCGCGTGACCCACAAGGCCCGTCAGGTGCTCTGCCGCCTGCTGCCCCAGGGTGAACCCAAGCGCGATACCGTGGCGCAGACGCTGCACCTGTCGCAGCGAACCTTGCAGCGACGGCTCCAGGAAGAGGGCACCAGCTTCCAGACCCTGCTCGATGACACCCGCCGCGAACTGGCCGAGCAATACCTCGCGCAGCCGACCATGACCCTGCTGGAAATTGCCTACCTGCTGGGCTTTGCCGACCCGAGCAACTTCTTTCGAGCGTTCCGCCGCTGGTTCGACACCACGCCCGGCGAGTACCGGGTGCGGCTGGCGGAAGCGCCGAACCGGGTCAGTGACGCCAGAACGCCGGAATACACAGCACGAACACCGTAATGATCTCCAGGCGGCCAAGCAGCATGCCGAACGAGAGAATCCACTTGGCCGCATCCGGCAGGCTGGCGAAGTTGCCGGCCGGGCCGATGGTTTCGCCCAGCCCCGGACCGACGCCGGACACGGTACTGGCCGCGCCCGTCAGGGCGGTCATCCAGTCGACGCCGAGCAGCGACAGCAGCAGGGCGATCACGCAGATGGTGATGGCGAAGAAAAACGAAAAGGTCAGGATCGAACGCACGATCTCTTCGTCGAGACGGTGGCCGTTGTACTTCTGCTTGATCACCGCACGCGGGTGAATCAGCTGGTTAAGGTTGGCCTTGAGCAGGATGTAGGCGACCTGGAAGCGGAAAATCTTGATCCCGCCCGCCGTCGAGCCTGAGCAGCCGCCGACGAAACCCAGGTAGAAGAACAGCATCAGCGAGAAATTGCCCCAGAGGCTGTAGTCCCCGAGCGCGAAACCGGTGGTGGTCACCACCGAGGTCACGTTCAGCGCCACGTGGCGCAAAGCGTCCAGCCAGTGTAGTTGCGTCGTCCACCAGTACCAGGTGCCGAGCACCAGCCAGGTCACCAGCAACATGCCGAGCAAGCCCTGCACCTGTTGATCCTTGATCAGTGCCTTGCGGTTGCCGCGCAGGGTGGCCACGTACAGGGTGAACGGCAGGCTGCCCAGGATCATGATGACGATCGCCACCCAGTGCACCGCCGGTTGTGTCCACTTGGCCAGGGACAGGTCGGAGGTGGAGAAGCCGCCGGTGGAAATCGCCGACATCGCATGGTTGATCGCGTCGAACGGGCTCATGCCGGCCCACCAGAAAGCCAGGCTGCCGAGAATGGTGATACCGACGTACGCCGCCACGATCAGCCGCGCCACCATGTGCGAACGGGGCATGACTTTTTCCGAGCGGTCCGACGACTCGGTCTGGAACAGGCGCATGCCACCGATACGCAGCAGCGGCAGAATCGCCACTGCCATGCCGATGAAGCCGATACCGCCGATCCAGTGCAGCAGCGAGCGCCACATCAGGATGCCCGGCGACATGCTGTCCAGGTGATTGAGCACTGTGGAACCGGTGGCTGTGATCCCGGACATGCTTTCGAAGAACGAGTCGGTGTAGCTGATGTGCTGGGTCAACAGGAACGGCAGCGCGGCGAAGATACACACCACCAGCCAGCTGCTGACCGTCAGCAGGTACATGTCCCGCGGACGCAGGTGCACGTGTTCGGGACGCCCGGGAATCACCAGTGCCAGGCCCGCCAGGAAGGTGATCATGCTCGACCAGAGGAACGATGGCATGTCGCTGGTGCGATCGAAGATGATCAGCGTGGCCATGGGCACGACCATGGCGACCGCCAGCGTGATCAGGAAGAGGCCGATGATGAAACCAATGGTTCGTAAAGTCGGCAACGCCATGAAGTCCGCTCGGGCTGAAAGGGGGAAGGGCGCCATTCTACCCATGGGGCAGGGCATGTAAACCGGCACTGCCGGACGCTTACCGCTAGAATAGCCGGACAATTTTTTCAGGAGGTGGCCGATGCAGGCTCTCGACGCTTTGCTCAACCGTGTTTCCGTTCCACGTTTGCTTGACCCGGCACCGACCGCCGAGCAGCGTGAAGTGCTGTTCAACGCGGCGATGCGCGCGCCGGACCACGGCCACTTGCAGCCCTGGCGCTTCCTCACCGTCGAAGGCGCGGCACGCGAGCAGATGGGCGAGTTGCTGGCCGAAGCGGCGAAGTTGCAGGACAGCGATGTGTCGGAAGCGGCGGTGGACAAGGCGCGCAACGGGCCATTGCGCGCGCCGCTGGTGGTCGTGGTGATCGCGTGCTTGCAGGATCACGTCAAGTATCCGAAGTCCGAGCAACTGCTGGCCGCCGGCTGCGCGGCCCATGGCATTCTGCTGGCGGCGTACGCGCAAGGTATCGGCGCAGTGTGGCGCACCGGTGACCTGGCGTACTCGCCGCACGTGGCCAAGGGCCTGGGGCTGGCCGAAGGCGAACAGGTGATTGCCTTCCTCTACCTCGGTACCCCGCAGAAAGAGCCGCGCGTGGCAGAGAAGGAAGACCTGACGAAGTTTGTCAGTGCGTGGTCGGGTAACTGACTGCCACCGCAATAAATCCTGTAGGAGTAGATCCTGTGGGAGTACCCCCTGTGGGAGCGAGCCTGCTCGCGATAGCGGTCTTTCAGTTGCAAATGCACTAGCTGACACATCGCTATCGCGAGCAGGCTCGCTCCCACAGGGGAAATCGCTGCGGTCGTGTTACGGCTGCGCCACCACCCCCGGCACCAACGGCAATTCCAGCGTCGCGACAAACCCGCCCTGCGGATGATTGGCCAGCACCAGGCTGCCGCCGTGCCGTTCCGCCGCGCGGCGGGCGATGGCCAGCCCCAGGCCGTGTCCTGCTGCCGTTTGCCCAGGCGCCCGGTAGAACGGTTCGCCCAGTTGATGCAAATGCTCGTCTTCCACCCCCGGCCCATGGTCGCGCACGCTGACGACGATGCGCTCCGCCTGGCGCTGCGCCTGGATTTCAATCGCCTGTCCCACCGGGTTGAAGCGCTGGGCATTGCGCAGCAGGTTGTCCACGGCGCGCTCGATCATGGTCGGCCAGCCCCTGAGATTGAGGTGGTCTTCGGCGTCCAGTTGCACGGTCTGTTCCGGCGAGCCCAGTTGTGCGTCCTTTTGCAGGGTATGGAGCAGGGCGTTGAGGTCCACCTCTTCAGCACTGGCGTTGTCGGCGTCGACCCGTGCCAGCACGAGGATTTCGCTGATCAGCGCTTCGAGTCGGTCACATTCGCGGGTCAGGCGCGGCCAGAGTTTTTCCCGTTCCTCGGGGTTCGAGCGTTCAGCCAGGGCCAGCGCAATGCGCAAGCGCGCCAGCGGTGAGCGCAGTTCATGGGACACGTCGCGCAGGAGCTGACGCTGGCTGCCGATCAGGCTTTGCAGGCGTGCGCCCATGCGGTTGAAATCGTTGGCCAGCACGCCGAACTCATCGCGTCGGTTGGCCAGTTTCACCAGGCTGTTCTGCTGGTAAGCGGTCTGCCCCAAGTCATGCACGGCACCGCGCAGGCGGCTCAGCGGGCGGGTGATGGACAGGGTCACCAGCAGGCTGAACAGGGTCAGCACCACCAGGGCGATGCCCAATGCGCTGAGGGGCCAGAGCAGGCTTTCCCGGTGCCACGCGTCCAGTTCCGGGTGGGGAATGCGGTAGATCAGCAGGTAGGTGTCACCGGTCTTGGCGCTGGTGTATTCGTCGGTCACGCGGCGCCACGGCAGGCGCCGGTCATCGTTGTTCTGGCGGGCTTCGAAGGCGGCGGCACGGCGCGGGAAGGTGCCGCGCACCACCGGATCACCGCTTTCGTTGAACACCTGGACGTCGATGTGGTACTGGCGTTTACGCTGTTCGAGGATGTCCTGAGCAGCCTCTTCGCCCTGGGCTTCGTAGGTTTGCGTCCATTCCTCGGCCAGGGTATTGAGGCCTGGATGGCGACTGAGGATCCAGGCGTCCTGGTTGAGCATGTGCCCGAGCAGAATGGACAGCCCGGCAACCAGGGCGATGGCCAGCCAGAAGCTGGCGAGGATACGCCAGAACAATGAACGCACAGAAAATCTCCAGGCAGACGATGATGAATGTGGCCCCCCTATTCACTTTGGGAGCGAGCCTGCTCGCGATAGCGGTGTGTCAGCTTGCAGAGGCTTAAGCTGACACACCGCTATCGCGAGCAGGCTCGCTCCCACAGTTTCAGGCGTTAGCCAAGAAAGCAAAAAAAACAAACCCGGCGGTATCAGCCGCCGGGTCCGGATTAACGCATTATTGCGCTTTTTGCGGTTGTTGCGCTTTCCAGGCCTTGAATTCGGCCCATTCGGCGCGGCGCTCAGCCTGTTTTTTCTGGATCTCGTCGAATTTCTTCTGTTGATCCGGTTTCAGCAGCGCCCGTACATCGGGCTCGGCTTTCTTGTGGTTGGCAGCCATCTCGTCCTTCATGGCTTTCTGGTCGGCTGGCGAGAGTTTCTCCAGGTACTTGTCGACCACTTCCTTACGCTGGTGCATCTGCTCGCCCATGATCTTGCGGATCTGCTCGCGCTGTTCGCGGCTCAGGTCCAGCTGGCTGTACGGGCCTTTACCGCGCATGTCGTGCATCTGTCCGCCGTGGCGTGGGCCGTCCAGCGGGCCACCCATGGGGCCGGCACCTTCAGGCATGGCCATGGCAACGGTAGGCAGGGCAGCAGCGAACATCAGGGCGATAAGAGTCTTGCGCATGGTGAATCTCCTTGTCTCGTTCCCGGTACGTTCCGGATGAGTTCAGATTACGGAGTTCAAGGTCAGCGGCAGTCAGCGGAGCGTAAAGCTTGGGTAAAGACGATTTCGCCGCGAGCTGACAAATGCGCAGCCGAGCGTGAGCCCGGCGGCGCCAGCGTTCAAAGGCTGTAGTAGTAACCGCGGCTGCGCAGGGCGACGATGCGGGGGCGGCCATCAGGGTGAGGGCCGATTTTCTTGCGCAGGTTGCTGACGTGCATGTCGAGGCTGCGGTCGTACAGGGTCAGCTTGCGACCCAGGGCGATCTGCGCCAGTTCCTGCTTGTCCAGCGGTTCGCCGGGCTGCTTGAGCAAGGCTTCGAGCAAACGGCTTTCAGAGACGGTCAGGCTGAATTCCCGCTCATCAATGCTGACCACGCCGCGCACCGGGCTGAAACACAAGTCGCCCAGTTCGAGCTGGCTGGACACGGCCGCCGGGTGGCTGCGGCGCAACACGGCGCGCAGGCGGGCGGTCAGTTCCCGTGGGTCGCAGGGTTTGGCCAGGTAATCGTCAGCGCCCAGTTCCAGGCCGAGGATGCGGTCCAGCGGTTCGCCCCGCGCCGAGAGCATCAGCACCGGCAGGTCCGGGTGGTCGCTGCGCAATTGCTTGAGCAGTTCCAGGCCGCTGCCATCGGGCAGCATCACGTCCAGCACCACGGCGGCGGGGGCCGTTTCGGCCAGGGCCCGGCGGGCGCTCTGGCCGTCGTGACAGGCGCGAACCTGAAAACCTTCCTGGCTCAGCCAACTGACCAGCAGCTCACACAGCTCCTGATCGTCATCAATTAGTAACAGCTCGCTCATGACTCACTCAATTTAGCCATTGTCGACGTTTTCGACTTGCACCACTGGCGAAGATACCGCAGAGCAGGGCCAGTAGCGCAACTCCCGCACCGATCACGAACCACTGTTGCTGGTCGGTGAGAAAGCGTTGCAGCGGGCTGCTCGCCTGGGCTTCCTTGAGTTGCAGCTTCAGGCGCTGGTTCTCCTGGCGCAACCGGGCCAGCTGGGCGCTCTCACGTTCGGCATCGGCATTTTGCAGTTGTTTGCTCAACTCTTCCCGTTGTGCCTCGCTTGCCTTCAAGCGCTGCTGCAAATCGGTGATCTGGGCGCCGGCGCTCAGGGACAGCGGTGTCGAATGGCTGCCCTCGGTGGTTTCTTCACCATGGGCGGGCGCCACAATCGACAACGTGACCAACAACACACACAACGGACCTTTGCGCATGGCAACTCCTGAAATTCCAATCGAGTATTGGGCAGGTTGTCGGCAGGCAAACGAGAATAATGAGCGATTGAGAGCGCGATGAATCGGGAAGGTTCACCGCGCGGCGGGACTTTAAGGCAGGACTTGCTTGAACGGCTTGACCGAAACGTTGGCGTAGACACCGGCGGCGATGTACGGATCGGCATCGGCCCAGGCCTGGGCTGCGCTCAGGGAATCGAACTCGGCGACGATCAGGCTGCCGGTGAAACCCGCCGCGCCCGGATCATTGCTGTCGACCGCAGGGTGCGGGCCGGCCAGTACGATACGGCCCTCGCCCTTGAGCACTTGCAGGCGCTCAAGGTGTGCAGGGCGTGCGGCCAGGCGGGCTTCCAGGGAGTTGGCGACGTCTGTGGCAATGATTGCGTAAAGCATGTCAGTCCTCGGTTTTTGGCGTGGTGGTGTCGGCATCGTGCAGGTGGCGCGACAGATAGATGCCCTGGGCGACCAGGAACAGCACCGTCATGCCCAGGCTGCCGAAGACCTTGAAGTCGACCCAGTAGTCCTGGAAGGTGAATGCGACGAACAGGTTGGCAGCGCCGCAGAACAGGAAGAACGCGATCCAGGCGATGTTCAGGCGTGTCCAGACCAGGTCCGGCAGGGTCAGCGCGTGGCCCATGATGCGCTTGATCAGCAACTGGTCACCGATGAAGTGGCTGCCGATGAAGGCCAGGGCGAACAGCCAGTTGACCACCGGGGCTTTCCATTTCAGGAAGGTTTCGCTGTGGAAGGCCAGGGTCAGGCTGCCGAAGACCAGGCAGGCGATGAGGGTCAGCCACTGGCTCTTCTCCAGCTTGCGCTGCTTGATGAACAGCGTGCCGTAGACCACCAGGGAGCTGATGATCAGCATCGCGGTAGCGCTGTAGATACCGCCTACAGTGACCTGATGACCGGCGATGTCGACGACGCGAGGGTCAATTTTGAAAACGATGAAAAACAGCAGAAGCGGGATGAAGTCGATGAATTGTTTCACAGTGGCAGCCAGAAGCAGGATGTGGCGGCATAATAACAAACATATGGGCGCGCGATAGCGCCAGCTGATTTGAGGTCATACATCCCCGTGAATGTCGATTTGCATTGCCACAGCACCGCCTCCGATGGCGCGCTCGCGCCTGCTGCCCTGGTGGCGCGTGCGTACGAGAAAGGCGTGCGAGTGCTGGCCCTGACCGACCACGACACCGTCGAGGGGCTGGCGGAGGCGCGCAGTGCGGCGACGGCGCTGGGGATGCAACTGGTCAATGGCGTCGAGCTGTCCTGCACCTGGGGCGGCGCGACCATTCACATATTGGGTTACGCTTTTGACGTGGAGGCGCCGCCTTTGGTCGAGGCCATCGCCCGATTGCACGATGGCCGCTGGCTGCGGTCTGAAGAAATAAGCCGCAAACTGGCGCTCAAGGGCTTCCCGGGAGCACTGGAAGGCGCCCGTGCCATCCAGCAGGAGCTGGGCGACAGCGGCAACGCACCGGCCCGTCCGCATTTCGCCGACTGGATGGTGCGCGAAGGTTTCGTCAAGGACCGCGCCGAGGCGTTCCGCAAATGGCTGGGCGCCGGCAAGCTGGGGGACGTCAAGCAACACTGGCCGACCCTGGAGGAAACCGTCGAAACCCTGCGCGCGTCGAATGCCTGGGTCAGCCTGGCGCATCCCTGGCACTACGATTTCACGCGCAGCAAGCGTCGCCGGCTGATTTCTGACTATATTCAAGCGGGAGGCCAGGCACTCGAAGTGGTCAATGGCCATCAGCCCGCCGAGCAAGTGGGCAGTCTTGCCATCCTGGCTCGCGAGTTTGGCCTGCTGGTCAGCGCCGGCAGTGATTTTCATGGCCCTGGAGGCTGGTCCGAGATCGGCGAATATCGCCCGCTCCCGGAGGATCTGCCGCCACTGTGGTGTCGGTTCAAACATGACCCAATTATTGCCGTCGTCTGAACAGGTAGAGAATGTGAGTCAATTTTTCCAGATTCATCCGGAAAACCCGCAGGCGCGTCTGATCAAACAGGCTGTCGAGATCATCCGCAAGGGCGGGGTGGTGATTTATCCCACTGACTCGTCCTACGCCATTGGTTGCCAGATCGGCGACAAGGTTGCCGTGGAACGCGTGCGCCGCCTGCGCGGACTGGACGACAAGCACAACTTCGCGCTGATTTGCAGCGACCTGTCGCAACTGGGGCTGTTCGCCAAGATCGACACCGGCACCTTCCGTATTCTCAAGGCGCACCTGCCGGGGCCGTACACCTTCATTCTCAATGCCACCCGTGAAGTACCGCGGCTGTTGCTGCACCCGAAAAAACGCACCATCGGCCTGCGTGTGCCCAGCCATCCGATTGCCCTGGCGCTGCTTGCCGAGCTGGGTGAGCCGCTGATGAGCGTGACGCTGATCATGCCGGGCGACTCCGACCCGCTGAGCGACCCCTACGAGATGCGCCAGTTGCTGGAGCATCAGGTGGAGCTGATCATCGACGGCGGTTTCGGCGGGATCAAGGCGTCCACCGTGATCAACCTCGCCGACGGCGAGCCGGAAGTGATCCGCGTCGGTTGCGGCGACCCTTCACCGTTCATGGCCGAGGCCTAGATGTCGGCCGTGGAACCCGTTGTCGACAGTCAGGCCGACGCCCAGCAGGAACTGCCCTTCGCCATGGTCTATGGCCAGGCGGTGCTGGAAATGCCCCTGGACCTGTACATCCCGCCGGATGCGCTGGAAGTATTCCTGGAAGCCTTCGAAGGCCCGCTCGACCTGCTGCTGTACCTGATCCGCAAGCAGAACATCAACATCCTCGACATCCCGGTGGCGGAAATCACCCGCCAGTACATGGGCTACGTCGAGCTGATGCAGTCGGTGCGCCTGGAACTGGCCGCCGAGTACCTGGTGATGGCCGCGATGCTGGCCGAGATCAAGTCGCGGATGCTGCTGCCGCGGGCGGAAACCGTCGAAGACGAAGAAGACGACCCGCGTGCCGAGCTGATCCGCCGCCTGCAGGAATACGAGCGCTTCAAGAATGCCGCCGAAGGCATCGACGGCCTCAGCCGCGTCGGTCGCGACCTGGTAGTGCCCAAGCTGGATGCCCCGGAGGCGCGGGCGCGTAAATTGCTGCCGGATGTCAGCCTCGAAGAGCTGTTGATGTCCATGGCCGAGGTGCTGCGCCGCGGCGACATGTTCGAAAGCCACCAGGTCAGCCGCGAGGCGCTGTCCACCCGCGAACGCATGAGCGATGTGCTGGAACGCCTCAAGGGTGGCGGGTTTGTGCCGTTCATCGAGCTGTTCACCGCCGAGGAAGGCCGCCTGGGTGTGGTGGTGACCTTCATGGCGATCCTCGAGCTCGTCAAGGAATCCTTGGTCGAGCTGGTGCAGAATGAGCCGTTCGCCGCGATCCACGTGCGAGCCCGAGCCGAATAACGAGTCCAATCATGAACCTGACTGAACCCCGCGAGCTGGCGTCACTGCTTGAAGCCTTTCTGTTGGCCTCGGGAAAACCGCAATCGCTTGAACGCCTGTTCGAACTGTTCGAAGAAGGCGAGCGCCCGGAGCCGCCGGTCTTCAAGAAAGCCCTGACCCTGCTGGCCAAATCCTGCGAGGGGCGCGCCTTCGAATTGAAGGAAGTGGCTTCCGGCTACCGTTTGCAGATTCGCGAGAAGTTTTCGCCGTGGGTAGGGCGCTTGTGGGAAGAGCGCCCGCAGCGTTATTCCCGGGCCTTGCTGGAAACCATGGCGCTGATCGCCTATCGCCAGCCCATTACCCGCGGCGAAATCGAAGACGTGCGCGGTGTGGCGGTCAACAGCAACATCGTCAAGACATTGATGGAACGCGAGTGGATTCGCATCGTCGGCTACCGTGACGTGCCGGGCAAACCGGCGATGTTCGCCACGACCAAGGCGTTTCTCGATCACTTCAACCTGAAGAACCTCGACGACCTGCCACCGCTCGCCGAGCTGCGCGAACTGGAACCGGACCCGGTGCTGGACTTCGACGACGCGCCGGTGCCCGCCGGGTTGCAGGAACTGGCCGACGCCAGCGCGGAACCGGAAGAACCCAAGGAAGAAACCAGTTTCCACACGCTGCTGCTGGAGCTGGACAGCATGGAAGAGGGGCTCAAGACCGACTTCGACGATCTGTTGCGTGATGGTGAGCCTGGGGAGATGCCGGAGGTTGAGGCCGAAGCCGAAGTTGAGGTCGAAGCTGAGCCCGAACCCGAGCAGGAAGACGATGTGCTCGGCGTGGCCGAGGCCCGGGAAAAACTCCTGGCCGCCGTCGCCGCCCTCGAACAGACACCGCCCGAGCCCGAGCCGGAGCCCGAGCTGAGCGAAGAAGAAGCCGAAGCCCGCGCCCTGGCCGAAGCCATCGAAGCCGAACGCCGCGAATTCGAAGACTGAGCAGACCTTGATGGATAACCCTGTGGGAGCGAGCCTGCTCGCGATAGCGGAGTGTCTGTCAGTATTTTCTTCACAGACCCACCGCTATCGCGAGCAGGCTCGCTCCCACATGGAGGGGGGAAGGGCTATCTGCGGGCAACCCACCACCGGTCGCCCCACCCCCGGCAAATTCCCATCCATCAACTAGTCTCTGATGCGCAAACGCTGCCATGCGCGTATGATTCGCGACCCTCATGCGATCCCTTCGCCTGAACAGACCACACCGGGAGGTGCCCAGATGAGTATCAACGATCAGCAAGACGACCAGCCAATCGGCCCAGCAGGCGAAAAACTGCAGAAAGTCCTCGCCCGTATCGGCGTCGGCTCGCGCCGTGACGTAGAGGCCTGGATCAGCCACGGCCGGATCAAGGTCAACGGCAAAGACGCCACCTTGGGCCAGCGTGTCGACATGCACGACGCCATCACCATTGATGGCCGCGTGATCAAGCGTGAAGAAGCCGCCGAATCGGTGCGCCGCGTGATCATGTACAACAAGCCCGATGGCGAAATCTGCACCCGCGTCGACCCGGAAGGCCGCCCGACCGTATTCGACAAGCTGCCAAAACCCAAAGAAGGGCGCTGGATCAACATCGGCCGCCTGGACATCAACACCACCGGCCTTTTGATGTTCACCACCGACGGTGAGCTGGCCAACCGCCTGATGCACCCGTCCTTCGAGATGGACCGTGAATACGCCGTGCGTGTCCGCGGTGAAGTCGACGACGAGATGATCGAGCGCCTGAAAGCGGGTGTGGTCCTCGAAGACGGCCCGGCGCGTTTCACCGACATTCAGCAGGCACCGGGCGGCGAAGGTTTCAACCACTGGTACCACTGCGTGGTGATGGAAGGTCGTAACCGTGAAGTGCGTCGCCTGTGGGAATCCCAGGGCCTGGTGGTCAGCCGCCTGAAGCGCGTGCGTTTCGGTCCGGTGTTCCTCAACTCCGACCTGCCGATGGGCCGCTGGCGCGAAATGAGCCAGTACGAAGTGGACATCCTCAGCGCCGAAGTAGGCCTGACCCCGGTGGCGATGCCGCAGATGAACGCCAAGAGCAAGGACAAGCTGGAGCGTATGCAGCGTAAATCGTCGCGGCCAATGGCCCGTACCGATCGCGTGCGCACCCTGCGTCCGGCGACCGATGCACCTGCATCGCCACGGGTGGCCCGTGAGCCGCAGCTTGAAGGCGAGCGTCGCAAACCGGCCGCGCGCCAGGACGGTGAGCGTGCCCCGCGTGCGCCGCGTCCGGCCAGTGGCCGTAGCGAGCGTGGCGAAGGTCGCGGTACGCCGGTGGCCGAGCGTCCGGTCGAGACCAAGCGCCCGGCCAAACCGGCCGCCAAGCGTCCGGGGATCAAGCTGACCGACGGCGATGCGCCGGCGAGCAAGCGCCGCGGTGCACCGACGGGTGTGAAGAAGCGCTAAGCGGTAAGCTGCACGTGAGAAACGCCATCCTTCGGGGTGGCGTTTTTTTTGGTCTGCCTTTTAGATGTGTGGTGCGGCGGATGGCCTCATCGCGAGCAAGCTCGCTCCTACAGGGTTCAGCGTCGTACACAACCCCCCTGTAGGAGCGGGCTTGCCCGCGATGAGGCCATCCGCAACACACAAATGTCTACCCGGACATCCCCGGCAACAAGCCGCCGATGCCCCAGCGTCTGGCACCGCGCAGTCAGCGGTGTACAATGCGCGCCGTTTTACCTGTGACCACCTGCGCAGCAGCGCAACCCTCAAGGCTACCCGCTTTGTTCACTCCGCCACGTCACGAGCGTGTCGGGTTCGATTTCGTCACAGATAAAAACAAACAGGTGACGCATGACCGCTGTAGATAATCTGAATTCAGGCGAGCTGAAACGCGGCCTGAAAAATCGTCATATCCAATTGATCGCCCTCGGGGGCGCAATCGGTACCGGCCTGTTCCTGGGCTCGGCCGGTGTCCTGAAATCCGCCGGCCCGTCGATGATCCTCGGCTACGCCATCTGCGGTTTCATCGCGTTCATGATCATGCGCCAGCTCGGCGAAATGATCGTCGAAGAACCGGTGGCCGGCTCCTTCAGCCACTTCGCGCACAAATACTGGGGCGGTTTCGCCGGCTTCCTGTCGGGCTGGAACTGCTGGATCCTGTACATCCTGGTGGGCATGTCGGAGCTGACCGCGGTCGGCAAATACATCCATTACTGGGCACCGGAAATCCCGACCTGGGTCACGGCGGCCGCCTTCTTCGTGCTGATCAACCTGATCAACCTGGCCAATGTGAAAATCTTCGGCGAAGCCGAGTTCTGGTTCGCGATCATCAAAGTCGTGGCGATCATCGGCATGATTGCCTTGGGCAGCTACCTGCTGGTCAGCGGCCACGGCGGTCCTGAAGCTTCGGTGACCAACCTGTGGGCCCATGGCGGGTTCTTCCCCAATGGCGTCGGCGGTCTGGTGATGGCCATGGCGATCATCATGTTCTCCTTCGGTGGCCTGGAAATGCTCGGTTTCACCGCAGCCGAAGCGGACAAGCCGAAGACCGTGATCCCCAAGGCGATCAACCAGGTGATCTACCGGATCCTGATTTTCTACATCGGCGCCCTGGTCATCCTGCTGTCGCTGACCCCCTGGGACAGCCTGCTGGCAACGCTCAACGCGTCCGGCGACTCCTACAGCGGCAGCCCGTTCGTGCAGGTGTTCTCGATGCTCGGCAGCAACACCGCCGCGCACATCCTCAACTTCGTGGTGCTGACGGCGGCCCTGTCGGTGTACAACAGCGGCACCTACTGCAACAGCCGCATGCTCCTGGGCATGGCCGAGCAGGGTGATGCGCCCCGAGCCTTGGCGAAGATCGACAAGCGCGGCGTGCCGGTGCGCTCGATCCTGGCGTCGGCGGCGGTGACGCTGATCGCGGTGCTGCTCAACTACCTGATCCCGCAAAACGCTCTGGAACTGTTGATGTCGCTGGTGGTGGCCACCCTGGTGATCAACTGGGCGATGATCAGCTACTCGCACTTCAAATTCCGCCAGCACCTGAACAAGACCGGCCAGACGCCACTGTTCAAGGCGTTGTGGTACCCCTACGGCAACTTCATCTGCCTGGCGTTCGTGGTGTTCATCCTGGGCGTGATGCTGCTGATCCCGGGCATCCAGATCTCCGTGTATGCGATCCCGGTGTGGGTGGTGTTCATGGGCGTTTGCTACTGGATCAAGAACAAGCGCAGTGCGGGGCGTGAGTTGGCGGGGGCGAGGTAAACTTCTCAGGACCGCTCACGGTCCCCTGTAGGAGCGAGCTTGCTCGCGATGATGGCGTGTCAGGTAAAGAAAGGTTGTCTGACACACCGCCATCGCGAGCAAGCTCGCTCCTACAGGGGGGCATCGCTTTTGAATAGGGACGCCATTGCATGCTGGTGATTTCCAACAACGTACAACTGCCGGATCACGAGATCGAGTTGACCGCCATTCGCGCCCAGGGGGCGGGTGGGCAGAACGTCAACAAGGTCTCCAGCGCCGTGCACCTGCGTTTCGACATCCCGGCTTCATCGTTGCCCGAGTTCTACAAGGAACGCCTGCTGGCGCTGCGTGACAGCCGCATCACCAGCGACGGCGTGCTGATCATCAAGGCCCAGCAATACCGTACGCAGGAGGCCAATCGCGCCGATGCGCTGGAGCGCCTGGTCGAGTTGATCCTGAGCGCCACCAAGGTCGAAAAGAAACGCCGCCCGACCAAGCCGACCCTGGGCTCGAAAACCCGCCGGCTCGAATCCAAGAGCAAGCGCGGCAGCATCAAGGCCGGCCGGGGCAAGGTCGATTACTAGCGCGCCGAGCGCTCTTCGCGGTGTTTTTCTGCCAGCTGCCGTGGCGCCTGCCGGTACAGGTAGACGCTGAGCATCAAGCCGCTCAATGCGGCGAGAGCGGCGAACAGGAAGATCGAGGCAAAGCCGAAACCGGCGGCAATCGCGCCGGCCAGCGGCCCGGTGATGCCCAGCGACAGGTCGATGAACAACGAGTAGGCACCCACCGCCGCACCGCGACTGGAAGCCGGCACCAGATTGACTGCCTCCACCCCCAGCGCCGGGAACACCAGCGAAAAACCGAAGCCGCTCAACGCCGCACCCGCCAGCGCCCAATGGGCGTCCGGTGCCAGCCACAGCAGCAACAGGCCGAGGGTCTCCACCGACAGGCAGGCAATCGCCACACGGAAACCGCCGAGCCGGTTGATCAGGTTGCCGAACAGCAGGCGCGCACCGATGAAGCTGGCGCCGAACAGGCTCAGGCACAGCACCGCGTTATCCCAATGTTGCGTGGCGTAGTACAGGGTGATGAAGGTGGCGATGGTGCCAAAACCGATCGAGCCCAATGCCAGGCCGCAGCCGTGTGGCAGCACGCGACCCAGCACATGCATGAACGGCAGGCGCTCACCGGCGACGATGGGTGCAGCGGTCTTCGGCCAGGCCAGCGCCAGGCCCAGTGCAGCCAGCAGCAGGATACTCACGCCCATGCTCCACAGGCCCATCTTACTGACCAGGAACACCCCCAGCGGCGCACCGACGGCCAGCGCGCCATAGCTGGCGATGCCGTTCCAGGAAATCACCTTGGCGGTGTTGGCCGCACCGACCCGGCCGATGCCCCAGCCGATCGAGCCGGAACCCACCAGGCTCTCTGCGCTGCCCAGCACCAGCCGGCCGATCAACAGGCTGATCAGGCTGAGCATCGGCAGGCTCTGGGTCCAGGCTGATATCAGCATGAACACACCGCTCAGGCCGCAACCCGCCAGGCCGTACATCACGGCAAGTTTGCTGCCCTTGCTGTCGATGATTTTCCCGGCGTAGGGGCGGCTGAGCAGGGTGGCCAGGTATTGCACGCTGATCACCAGCCCGGCGATCACCGCGCTGAAACCCAGCTCGTTGTGCACGTAGCCGGGCAGCACGGCCAGGGGAATGCCGATGTTGAGGTAGCCGATAAAGGTAAACAGGACGATGGAAACGACTTGCAGCGTGACCGCCAGGGGGCGCTGGTTTTCAGACATGGGGTAGAGGTCCACGGTAAAGCAGGATAGATAGGCTGCTTATGATAGCGGTGCACACGACCCTCAGGCGTGGAAAAGTAAAACTATTTGCCGGGCGGGGCCGTCAGGGTTTGGCAGGCGCGAGCAATTGCGTGGTGACCAGGGCGGCGAGGGCGTTTTCTTCGCTGCCGAAACGGGCGAGCAGGGCGGCCTGTTTTTCCGGGGAGAGACGATTCCAGATCTCGATCATTTTCTCGGCGGTGCCGATCAGGGCGCTGGCTTGCTCTTCGGAGAATTCATCGGTCATGGGGGAGGGCTCGGGGTTCAGGCGGTGTGGAAAGCGCATGTTAGCGCTTTCCACACGGTCTGTACGGCGGGTGTTTCAGTCTTCGCTGTCAGCCTTGCGGCTGTCAGTGGCTTCTTTCGGCTCGGGCTGTTGGGCACCGGCTTGTTGCGGGGTCGTCTGCTCAGGTTCGTGCAGGCTTGGGAAGGGGAGATTGGGAATCTCGTGCATGGTTGCGCTCCTCGCTAAGTCTGTTGGTAGATCTGGTAGATCCGCGCTTTCAAAAAAGCCTGGGCAGGATACAGCAGGAGAAATGACAAATAGACTTTTATATCTGTTTGTTTCGACGGATGGGGTTGTCTAGACAGGTTGGTATGGGCACTGAGGAAGCCAATGTGGGAGCGAGCCTGCTCGCGATGGTGTGTCAGTCACCTCGGTGTAGCAGACAAACCATCGCGAGCAGGCTCGCTCCCACAAAGGGGCAGGGGTATGGATTACTTGCAAACGTCCGCAATCGCCTCCGCCAGCAAATCCAGGCGCGTCGCGTCGATCCCTGCCACGTTCGCCCGGCCGGTGCCGACCATGTACACGCTATGGCGATCGCGCAGTTGCCTGACCTGTTCCGGGCTCAGGCCCGTGTAGGAGAACATGCCGCGTTGCACGCCAATGTGCGCGAAACGCTCGCGCAAGCCATGGGGTTCGAGGGCTTCGAGCAGGCCGCTGCGCAGTTGCGCGATGCGCAGGCGCATGGCTTCCACTTCGTCGCGCCAGAGGTTTTTCAGTTCCGCGTCGCCGAGGATCGTCGCCACCACGGCGGCGCCATGGTCCGGCGGTGTCGACCACAGGTTGCGGGCGATGTTGGCCAGTTGGCTGCGGATATCCAGCAGTTTGTCGGCATCGCTGGCGCAGACGATCAACGCCCCGGTGCGGTCGCGGTACAGGCCGAAGTTCTTCGAGCAGGAGCTGGTGATCAACACCTCCGGCAATTCGGATGCCAACAGGCGCGTCGACCAGGCGTCCTGCTCAAGGCCATCGCCGAAACCCTGGTAGGCGAAGTCGATCAGCGGCAGCAGGTTGCGCCGGCGCACCACGTCCAGCACGCGATGCCACTGATCGGGGTTCAGGTCGAAACCGGTCGGGTTGTGGCAGCACGCGTGCAGCAGCACCACATCGCCCACGGGTGCTTCGTTCAGCGCGGCCAGCATCGCTTCCACGTCGAGGCGGTTATCGCTGCCCACATAAGGGTAGTGATTCACCTTGACCCCGGCGGTGGCGAAAATGGTTTCGTGAATCGGCCAGGTCGGGTTGCTCAGCCACACGCCACGCCCCGGCAGGCATTGCGCGATGAAGTCGGCACTCAGGCGCAGTGCGCCGGTGCCGCCCGGGGTCTGGGTGGCGCCGACGCGTTGTTCGGCGATCAGCCGGGAATCGGCGCCGAGCACCAGTTCGTTGATGGCCTTGCCGAACGCCGGTTCACCATGCCCGCCGATGTAGGTCTTGGTGTTCTGGCCTTCGACCAGCCGTTGCTCGGCGAGCTTGACGCTGGCGAGGATCGGCGTCAGGCCCTGGGCGTCCTTGTAGACGCCCACGCCAAGGTCGAACTTGCGCGGGTTCGGGTCCTGCGCATAGGCCTCCATCAGGCCCAGGATCGGGTCACCGGGGACTCGACCAATGGCATCGAAATGCATTACTTGCGGCCCTCGGCGTCCTTGGCCACGTCGTCGGTGCGTGCGGCCATGATGAAGTCGTTGCGGTGCAGGCCCTTGATCGAGTGGCTCCACCAGGTCACGGTGACTTTGCCCCATTCAGTCAACAGGCCCGGGTGATGGCCCTCAGCTTCGGAGATTTCACCGACGGCATTGGTGAACGCCAGGGCGTGTTTGAAGTTCTTGAACAGGTAGACCTTTTCCAGTTGCATGACGCCGTCGCGAACTTCGATGTTCCAGTCGGGGATCTGCTTGAGCAGGACCGGCAGTTCTTCGTCGCTGACCTGAGGGGCGTCGGCGCGGCAGGCTTCGCAATGGGCTTGGTTCAATGTGGACATGATGTGTTCCTGAAATCGAATGTTTGGGAAGACGGTGTCGATTGATGGATCCACGCTAAAGCAAAGCGTCTTTCCATAACAGATACACCTGGTACGAAAAGACGCGGATCACGCGGCTTTCGGTGGAAATTTCGGTGCGTGCAGGCCCAGCTGCATGGCTTGCCTGACCATGCCCATGATGTCCTCATGGGCCAGATCGAACAGGCGCTTGAGATTGGGCAGGACAAAGTACAGGGGTTGCAGGATGTCGATGCGGTAAGGCGTGCGCATGCATTCCAGTGGATCGAACGGCTGGTGCTCGGGTTCGTCCGACAGGCAGTAAACGGTTTCCTTCGGCGAGGAGAGTATGCCGCCGCCATAGATACGCAGGCCCTGCGCGGTGTCCATCAGGCCGAACTCGATGGTCATCCAGTACAGGCGTGCGAGGTAGACGCGCTCTTCCTTCGTGGCCTGGAGGCCGAGCTTGCCGTAGGTGTGGGTGAATTCGGCGAACCAGGGGTTGGTCAGCAGCGGGCAGTGACCGAAGATCTCGTGGAAAATGTCCGGTTCTTGCAGGTAATCCAGCTCTTCTCGCGTACGAATGAACGTCGCCACGGGAAACTGCTTGCTGGCCAGCAATTCGAAAAATGTCTGGAAGGGAATCAGCGCGGGCACGCGTGCCACTTGCCAGCCGGTGGTTTCGCCCAGGACCTTGTTGATTTCGCCGAGTTGCGGAATGCGGTCGTGGGGCAGGCCGAGCTTGTCGATGCCGTCCAGGTATTCCTGGCACGCACGGCCCTCGATCACTTTCAGTTGGCGGGTGATCAGCGTATTCCACACCGCGTGTTCTTCAGCGGTGTAGTCGATAAAACCTTGCGCATCGGGCTCGCGGGCCACGTATTGCGTCTGCTTCATGCTGCTCTCCTGCACGGGGATTCGTTCTTGTTATGGGGCTGCTATGGAGTGAAGGAATAGCGCAAACAGGGTGGGGTTGCAGCGGGTAGGGGGCTGGAATAGAAGGTTGTTTTCTACGGTTTCGTAAAGTTTTCGTTACGATGGCGAGGCTTTGACGAATTTTGTGGGGTCTTCAGGGTATGAAGTGTGCAGTTGCTGGCACATAATCTTTACGGTTATCTACGTCCCTTGAGAAATACTTTGTACCTGTGGGAGCGGGCTTGCTCGCGAACGCGGTGTGTCAGAACCGAATTTACTGACTGACACACTGCATTCGCGAGCAAGCCCGCTCCCACAGTTTAAAAATGCATTCCAACAGCCAACTACCGCACCCAGGCCTCTATATGCGCATCAAAGTCCACTGCCAGAACCGCATCGGCATCCTGCGTGACATCCTCAACCTGCTCGTGGAATACGGCATCAACGTCGCTCGCGGCGAGGTGGGCGGTGAGCATGGCAACGCGATCTACCTGCATTGCCCGAACCTGATCAACCTGCAATTCCAGGCGCTGCGGCCCAAGTTCGAGTCGATCGCCGGGGTGTTCGGCGTCAAGCGGGTGGGCCTGATGCCCAGCGAGCGTCGGCACATGGAACTCAACGCTTTGCTCGGCGCGCTGGAGTTTCCGGTGCTGTCGATCGACATGGGTGGTTCGATCGTCGCGGCCAACCGGGCGGCGGCGCAGTTGCTCGGGGTGCGGGTGGATGAGGTGCCGGGCATTCCGTTGTCGCGCTACGCCGAGGATTTCGACTTGCCGGAACTGGTGCGCGCCAACAAGTCGCGGATCAACGGACTGCGGGTCAAGGTCAAGGGCGACGTGTTCCTGGCCGACATCGCGCCGTTGCAGTCCGAGCATGACGACAGTGAAGCCATGGCCGGTGCGGTGCTGACCTTGCACCGCGCCGATCTTGTCGGTGAGCGCATCTACAACGTGCGCAAGCAGGAGCTGCGCGGCTTCGACAGCATCTTCCAGAGCTCCAGGGTGATGGCCGCCGTGGTCCGCGAAGCCCGGCGCATGGCACCGCTGGATGCGCCGCTGCTGATCGAGGGCGAAACCGGCACCGGCAAGGAACTGCTGGCACGTGCCTGTCACCTGGCCAGCCCGCGCGGGCAGTCGCCGCTGATGTCGCTCAATTGCGCGGGGCTGCCGGAGTCGATGGCCGAGACCGAACTGTTCGGCTACGGCCCCGGTGCGTTCGAAGGGGCGCGCGCCGAAGGCAAGCTCGGGCTGCTGGAGTTGACGGCCGGCGGGACGCTGTTTCTCGACGGGGTGGCCGAAATGAGCCCGCGCTTGCAGGCGAAACTGCTGCGCTTTTTGCAGGAGGGCTGCTTCCGCCGTGTCGGCAGCGACGAAGAGGTCTACCTGGATGTGCGGGTGATCTGCGCGACCCAGGTCGATCTGTCGGAGATGTGTGCCCGCGGCGAGTTTCGCCAGGACCTCTATCACCGCCTGAACGTGCTGTCGTTGCACATTCCGCCCCTGCGCGAATGCCTCGACGGCTTGCCGCCGCTGGTCGAGCACTTCCTCGATCAGGCCAGCCGGCAGATCGGTTGCCCGCTGCCCAGGCTGGCCCCGGCCGCCATGGAGCGGCTCAGCCATTACCACTGGCCGGGTAATGTGCGGCAGTTGGAAAACGTGTTGTTCCAGGCGGTTTCGTTGTGCGAAGGCGGCACGGTCAAGGCTGAACACATTCGTCTGCCGGATTACGGCGTGCGTCAGCCGCTTGGCGATTTCTCGTTGGAAGGCGGCTTGGATGCGATTGTCGGGCGCTTCGAGAAAGCGGTGCTGGAGTGTCTTTACGCCGAGTACCCCAGCAGCCGCCAACTCGGCAAACGGTTGGGGGTTTCGCACACCACCATCGCCAACAAGTTGCGCGAGTACGAAGTACAAAAACTCCCTGAGCCTTAAGCCCGGCAGGCGGCACGCGCAGCTGATCGTATGGTATGGGATTTGCTAGTTCGGGGTTCGTGCCGGCATTTTCGTGTCTGGCGGCGACTTTTTGACAAGGCAACGCTGCGGTTTGCGCTGTGTACGTGAGGTTCAGGATGCAAAAGAAAATTGCTGTGGTGCAGTCGAACTATATCCCCTGGAAGGGCTATTTCGATCTGATTCGCAGCGTCGATGCATTCGTCCTGTATGACGATGTTCAGTACACGCGGCGTGACTGGCGCAACCGTAACAAGGTCAAGACCGCCCAGGGCGAGCACTGGCTGAGCATCCCGGTGAAGCAGAAAGGGCAGGTTGACCAGTTGATCAATGAAGTGCAGGTCAGTGATCCGAACTGGGCTGCCGCGCACTGGAAGACCATCGAGCGCAGCTACCGGCGCGCATCGTGTTTTGCCCAGATGGAGGCGCCGATTCGCGCACTCTACGAGCAGGCCGCCGACCTGACCCATCTGAGCGCCATCAACCATCTGTTCATTTCCGGCCTGTGCTCCCTGCTGGACATTCACACACCGCTCTACCGGTCCGAGGACCTGGGCAGTGCGCAGGGCAGGAATGAGCGCCTGATCCACCTGTGCCTGGCCCTCGGTGCCGACGAATACCTCTCGGGCCCCGCAGCCAGTCACTACCTCGACGAAGCGGCATTCGCCGCCAACGGCGTCGCGGTGTCGTACATGAGCTATGCCGGTTACCCGGAATATCCACAGCTGTACGGCGACTTCCAGCATGCGCTCAGTGTGATCGACCTGCTGTTCAATACCGGCGCGGATGCATCGGCTTTTCTGACGAAAGGGGCGGCCTGAAAGGCCTTCGACCTCTGTTTGATTGATTCTGGAGATTGCACCCGATGTCGAACCTAGCGCAGCTAGACGCTCACTCGCTCGAACAGGCACTGGCGCGTCTGCGGCTGATGTATGCCAAGCCCGAGCACCCGTACTACTTCCTGGCGCCTGCCTACCGTGAGACGTCGTCGGGTGTCGTCACGCTGCACTATCTCTGCCATATGCTCAACCTCAGTGGGCGCGAGGCTTACATCTGCGGTAACGATGTGGTCAATCCGGACCTGAAGACCCCGGTGCTGACTTCGGCGATTGCCCAGCGCCATGTGGCGGCGGGCAAGGTGCCGATTGCGGTGTATCCCGAAGTGTTCCCGGGTAACCCGCTCAACTGTTCGGTGGTGGCGCGCTTTCTCCTGAACTTCGAGGGCTTTCTCAACGGAAAGAGCATGGATGCGGCCCCCAGCGACTTGATTTTCTATTACGCCGCTCGCCTCGCCGAACACCGCGGTGACCCCGACGGTGACCTGTTGTGCGTGCCGGCCATCGACGTCGAAATGTTCTCGCCCACTGCCCCTGGCACCGTGCGCAAGGGTGCGTACCTGTACCAGAACCGCCACCCGCTGGAGAAGATCGACTACTCGCAACTGCCGGCGGATATCCAGCTGCTGAGCATGAGCAATCCGCTGACCCTGCCTGAGCTGGCCAAGCTGCTGCGTCAGGCCGAAGTGATGTACAGCTATGAGTGGTCGATGACCTGCGTGATGGCGGCAATGTGCGGCTGCCCGGTGATTTTCATGCCGGGGCATGGCATCGACCAGCAGGTGCTCGATAACAGTTTCTTCGGCAGTACCGGCTTTGCCATGTTCGATCAGCCGCAGCCATTGGACATCGCCCGGGCAACCCTGGGTGATGCCTTGCTCCGTTATGTCGAGCGTACAGCGTCTTTCTGGGACCAGTTGGACGCGTTTATCGCCAAGACCCAGGCGAGCGCCGCTCGCCAGGCGGACGGTAACCGCCTGGGCATGCTCGACTGGTTGCGCCAACGCTACCCGCTGCCGCCGCAATTGCGAATGATCAATGAGCGTCTGGCGGGCCCGGCGGCGCCGACCTTCACTGTTCTGGTCCGTGATGACGGCGATCGGTTGGCACTGGCTCGAACCCTGGACAGCCTGGATGAGCAGTTGTACGCGGGGGTGCAGGTCTGCGTGATGGGCAGTGCGGATCCGGGGCGTGCCCATGTTCAGTGGCTGGCCTGTGATCCGAAGCAGCCGGCGGCCGCGATCAATGGCTGGCTCGAAAACAATCAGAGCGACTGGTTGCTGCTGATCGACGCCGGGGAGGAGATCATCGCCCCCGGGTTGCTGGTAACGGCCCTGAATCTGCTCGACGCGCCCGACACTTGCCTGGCGGTGTACGCCGACGAGGCATTGCGCGTTGGCGGCGGGGTGGTCGACATCTCGTTGCGTCCGGACCTGAACCTGGAATTGCTGTTGGCGTTCCCGGCCAGCCTGTCCCGTCATTGGCTGTATCGTCGCGAGGCGCTGGTGCGCCTGCACGGGTTTGACAACTTCAGTGGCGCTGCCTTCGAACTGGCCTACCAGCTGCGCCTGATCGGCGAGCAGGGTGTGGCGAGCATCGGCCATGTCAGCGAGCCGCTGCTGACCGCCAACGAGGTGCGAAAATCCGATTGCGCCGAAGAGCGCGCGGTCATCGAGGCGCATCTTCAAGGGCGTGGTTACGCGCAGGCGCGTGCGATCGCGCTGAGCGACGAGCCGGGCCGCTATCGTATCGACTACGGCCAGGTACGGCAGGCCTCGGTCAGTATCCTGGTTTACCTGCAAGGGCAGTTGGCGAATTTCCAGCGTTGCCTGGAAAGCCTGCTGACGCAGACCCACTCGGTGGACTACGAAATCCTGCTGGTCGAGCCGGGCAACGAAGATCCCGCCTTGCTGGAGTGGCTGGGGCTGATCGAGCAAATGGGTGAAAACCGCATCCAGGTGTTGCGCTTCATGCCGGGCCAGCCTCGCGCAGCGATGTGCAATGCGGCGGCGCAGGAGGCCCGTGGCGAATATCTGGTCTGGCTCGATGCGCACAGCGCCGTGCTCGACGCCGATTGGCTGGCGGCCTTGCTCAATCACGCCCAGCGTCCGGAAGTCGGCGCCGTGGGCGGCAAATTGCAGGACAGCCGTGATCGCATCGTTCAGGCAGGCCTCGTGCTGGGGCTGGGCGGCACGGTCGGTCGGGCTTTTGAAGGCTTGCAGTCCCAGGCACCGGGTTACATGGGGCGCCTTGGCCTTGAGCAGCACTGCTCGGCAATGGGCGGCGAATGCCTGATGGTGCGTCGGGCGCTGTTCCTCGAGGCCGGCGGTTTCGACACCGATCCGTCGCTGGCCCCCTGGACCGCGGTCGACCTGTGCCTGAGGTTGCAGCAGGCCGGCTACCTGAACGTCTGGACACCCTACGCGCGACTGCTGCTGGACCCGGCACCCGTCACCTGCGCCAGCAGTGATCAGGAAGATGTGTTGTTCGCACGCTGGTTGCCGCAGTTGGCCCGCGACCCGTCCTACAACAGCAATTTCTCGCTGCGTGCCGGCGAGGGCTTTGTGCTGGAAAACAACGACCTGATCTGGCAAATGCCGCAAGGCAGCGTGCCGAGGGTGCTGGCCTGCGTCACCGACCAGCAGGCGCCGGGTCACTCGCGACTGGCGCAACCGCTCAAGGCCCTGCTTGAGGCGGGACAGGTCGAAGGGGCCGCCGTTTCGAGTCTGTTGTCACCCGTGGAAATCGAGCGCCTGGCGCCGACCACCGTGGTGCTGCAGCGGCCTCTGGATGATGCCGGGCTGACAGCTCTGCGGCGCCTGAGGGCGTTTTCCAAGGCGTTCATCGTCTACGACCTGGACGGTTACCTGCCGCATATGGAATTGCCGGGCAATTACTCCACCGACGAGCTGCTCGAGCGCCTGCGCATCGGCATGATGCAGGCCGATCGGGTACTGGTCGGCACGCCTGCGCTGGCCGAACTGCTGCAGGGTGAGCACGACGATATCCGCGTGGTGGAAAGCCTGCTGCCGGCCCCGTGGGGACGTATCCAGAGCCAGCGCGGTGTGGCGTCCAAGCCACGCCTGGGCTGGATGGGTGGCAAGGACTCGCAACTGCTCGCCGATGTGCTGCCAGCGCTGGCGGGCGAAGTCGAATGGGTGGTGCTCGGCGACTGCCCTGAGTCCATGCGACCGTTTCTGGCGGAGTTGCACCCGGCTGTCGGGCAACAGCAACTGGCCGTGGCCCTGGCCGCGTTGAATCTCGACCTGGCGCTGGTGCCGATGGAGGAGACCCTGAACAACGCGTGTTCCGCTGATCTGCGTGTGCTGCAACATGCCGCATGCGGGCACCCGATCATTTGCAGTCGAGTGCAGGGTTTTGTCGGGGGCGAGGTATTGCCGCTGTCACGGGTCAGCAACCAGGCGCAGGACTGGATCCGGGCGATCCGCCTGCACCTGGAAGACCGTGCCGCTTCCGCGACGCTGGGGGATGCCTTGCAGTCGACCGTGCGTGCGCAATGGCTGCTCGAGGGTGAGCGCCTGGACGCCTGGCGACGGGCCTGGTTGGCCGATTGATGCCTACTAATTCTGACTTTGGTCGCTCAGCGGAGTGCATGTGACATGAGCAACGATCTCGATACTTTCATCGCAGCCTACAGCGATAGCTTTGGCTACGCGTATGACAACAACATCATTCTCAATTGGTATCCGCGCCGCATCATGGCGCTCTGCACCCGTGAGCAGACCCTGCTGGAACTCGGTGTCGGGCATGGCTTCAGCACGAACCACTTCTCGCAGTTCTTCAGTGAGCACACGGTCATCGACGGTTCTGCGTCGGTGATCAATCAATTCAAGACCCAGTACCCGGACAGTCGGGCCGAGATCGTCGAAGGTTATTTCGAGACATTCGATACCGACAAGCGATTCGACCTTATCGTGATGGGGTTTGTCCTTGAGCATGTGGAAGACCCGCAGGTCATATTGCAAAAGTTCAAGCGCTATCTTGCGCCGGGCGGCCGTTGCTTCGTCGCGGTGCCAAATGGCGAGTCTCTGCATCGGCGGTTCGGTCACGAGGCCGGACTGCTCGACGACATGATGGCGCTGGGGCAGGGCGACCTGGAACTGGGTCATATGCGCAGCTACTCGGTGCAGACCCTGACCGCTGAACTGGAAGCTGCCGGCTACCAGGTAGTGCGCAAGGAGGGCATATTCCTCAAGCCTTTCACCACCGGGCAGCTGAAAGAGCTGAACCTGAGTGCGGACATCGTGGCGGCCATGTGCACCGTGGGTATCGACTACCCGGAGCTCAGTTGCGCAATGATGGTGGAAGCGACAGTCGCTGCATCATGAAAAGCCTGATCATCGGAAGTACTTCTGTCATCGGCAAGGCGGTCGCCCGTGAGTTGTCGCGCCATGGCCAGGTCAAACTGGCGGGGCGTCGGGATGCCGATGTGGCTTTTGACTTGAGCAGCCAGCAGCCCGGTACCTGCGACGAGCGCTTTGACGTGGTCGTGCTGGCCGCTGCCGATTTTGGCGGGAGTCTGCCCGATGATCTGGTTCGTGCCGAGTTGGTCAACAGTGTCGGGACACTGGCCGCGTGCCGCCTGGCTGAACAGTGCGGGGCGCGTCATTTCATTCTGTTGTCGTCGCGTTGGGCCGGTCATCAGGAGAAGGATCCCTATTTTGGCATCTACTCGCTGTCCAAGCGCCACGCCGAAGAAGTGGCGAGCCTTTATTGCCAGCAGCAGGGCATGGCATTGACGGTCCTGCGCATCAGTCAGGTCTACGACAGCGAGGGCCAGTGCAGGTCGCACCAGCCGCTGCTGTACACCTTCGCCGACAAGGCGCAGGCCGGGCAGACTGTCGAGCTGTATGGCAGCAATGACGCCCGTCGCAATTACCTTCACCTCGATGACCTGGCGCAGGTCTGCGCGCGACTGGCAGAGCAGCGTATTTACGGTATTTACAACTGCGGTCATAGCGACAACCCCCGTCTTTCAGAGATCGCCGAGGCTGCATTCGAGGCGTTTGGCAAGCCGGTGGATGTGCGCTTTCTCGCGGACAAAAGCGACATCCCCGATCTGCCAGCCTTCGAGTGTGGGCAGGCATTGTTCGATCGCATCGGTTTCTCCCCGCGAATAGACATTCGCCGGGGCTTCGAATTGATGAGGGCGCACCGGGAGAATCTGTCATGAAGACGGTCATGGTGACAGGCGTAGGCGCCATCATGGGCTACGGCCTGCTCAAGTCGCTGCGTGCGGCGGCCCCTTCCATTCGCCTGGTCGGCACGGACATCTACGAAGATGCGGTCGGTCGCGGCTGGAGCGATGTCTTCGAGCAGGCGCCGCTGACCTCTGCGCCGGAGTACGGCCAATGGCTGGGCGATACGCTGGCCCGATACCAGGTGGACCTGCTGATTCCGGGGATCGAACAGGATATTCACTGGCTGTCGGACAACCGGGCGTTGCTGGCCACTTTCGACTGCCAGGTCGTGCTCAACAATCAGCGCCTGATCGAGCTTTCCAGGGATAAATGGGCGATGGACCAGGCGCTGGTGGCGCTGGGCGATCCCAGTCGTATTCCCACGCTGCTGAGCGGCGATTTTCATTCGCTCAAGGCTGCGCTGGGCCTGCCGTTCCTGCTCAAGCCGCGCAGAAGCTACGCCTCCAAGGGGCTGGTCTGGGTCCGCGAAGAGCGCGACTTTACCCCCCATGCGGCACTGCTCGGTGATCACCTGATGGCACAACCGATCATTGGCAGCGCCGCCGATGAGTTCACCGTGGCGGCGTTTGGCGATGGGACGGGGAATGCCGGTCCGATGATCACCTTCCGCCGCAGCCTGGCCTCGGACGGATCCACCGCCAAGGCCTGGGTGGAGCAGCATGATTCGCTGGACCAGACGGTCATCAGGTTGTGCCAGGCGTTCAAGCCGGCAGGGCCGACCAATCTGCAATTCCGTCGCAGCAGTGACGGTGTCTGGCACCTGCTCGAAATCAATCCGCGCATCTCCTCGACCAGCTCGATCCGTCGCGCATTCGGCTACAACGAGGCCGCCATGTGCCTGGACCACTACCTCGATGGCAAGACGCTGGTCCAGCCCGTCATCCGCAGTGGTTTTGCCGTTCGTTTTATAGAGGACTTCATTGTCTATGATCGGGATCATTTCTGACGTACACGGCAACTACAGCGCCCTTCGGACCGTGCTTGCCAGGCTCGATGAGCTGGGTGTGTCGCGGATTATCTGCCTGGGCGATACGGCCGGTTATTACAGTCAGGTCAACGAGTGTTGCGAGGCCCTGCGCGAGCGCAACATCCTTTCCGTGATGGGCAATCATGACTGGTATCTGGCCAGGCATGAGCAATGTCCTCGCTCCAACAGCGCCAATGCCTGCCTGGACTATCAGCGCAGTGTCATCACCGCGCAGAACCTGGCGTGGCTGGACTCCCTTGCGGAGCGCTCGACCCAGGGTGAATTGAGCATCGTCCATGGCGGCTGGAACGATCCGCTGGATGAATACCTGCGGCCATCGAGCGAATATTTCATGCCTTTGCCTGGTCGGTTTTTCGCATCGGGCCACACCCATGTGCAGTGCTTGTGGCGTGGTGCGGACAAGGCCTATTGCAACCCCGGTTCGGTGGGTCAACCCCGGGACGGCGATGCACGAGCAGGTTTCGCGACCTGGGATGGCGAAGCATTCGAGCTGTACCGGGTTGAATACGATATCGGTGAAACCCAACAGGCGATGAAGAAGGCCGGCTTCACCCCGTACTTCTACGAAAACCTAGAAAAAGGCACTCAGATCGGTGGGCGGATCAGCACACTTTGAACGATTGTGCTGTGCGCCACTAATTACCACGCCCACCCAGGGAAGTTCGCAATGAGCAAAGACACAATATTCTTCAACCGGCCGCACATGACTGGCAGGGAGCTGGATTACATCGCCCAGGCCAAGTTCGGCAACATGCTTGCCGGTGACGGTCCATTCACCAAGCGCTGCCACGGGTGGCTGGAGTCCCGAACGGGCTGCAACAAGGCCCTGCTCACCCACTCGTGCACCGCTGCGCTGGAAATGGCCGCGCTGCTGCTGGACATCCAGCCGGGTGACGAAGTCATCCTGCCTTCCTTTACATTCGTCTCCACGGCCAATGCCTTTGTGTTGCGTGGCGCCGTGCCGGTTTTCGTCGATATCCGTCCCGATACCCTGAACCTGGACGAGCGTCTGATCGAGGCGGCCATCACGCCGCGGACCAAGGTGATCGTGCCGGTGCATTACGCGGGTGTGGCCTGCGAGATGGACGCAATCCTGGCGATTGCGCGCAAGTATGGGCTGGCGGTGGTCGAGGATGCCGCGCAAGGCGTGATGTCGACCTACAAGGGGCGCGCCCTGGGCAGTATCGGCGACCTTGGCGCCTTCAGTTTTCACGAGACCAAGAACGTCATTTCGGGAGAGGGTGGGGCATTGCTGGTCAATGACCCCGAGATGGCATTGCGGGCCGAGATCATCCGGGAAAAGGGCACCGATCGCAGCCGGTTCTTCCGGGGCGAGGTGGACAAATACACCTGGCAGGAGGTCGGTTCCTCGTTCCTGCCTGGCGAGCTGATCGCGGCTTTCCTCTGGGCGCAATTGGAAGAGGCTCAGGCCATCACCAATAGCCGGCTGGCAATCTGGGACTACTACCATACGATCCTGGCGGAATTCGAGCGAGACGGCTTGCTGCGTCGCCCAATCGTGCCGGAAAGCTGCCAGCACAACGCGCACATGTACTACGTGCTGCTTGCCCCAGGCATAGACCGTCAACGGGTGCTCGATGAGCTGAAGAAGTACGCCATCTACGCCGTGTTCCATTACGTGCCGCTGCATTCTTCGCCCGCTGGCAAGCGTTATGGTCGCGTGCAGGGCTCCATGGAAGTGACCGATGGATACTCCGAGCGCCTGTTGCGCCTGCCTCTGTGGCTTGGCTTGACCAAGGAGCAACAGAACCAGGTGGTGAGTGTTCTGCGCGATGCGCTGGCAAGGGCCTGACGGTCCTTGCCTCTTACCGGCATAACACCGCCGGTTTTTCGTCTTCGATACATTTTTCGGCCGCCCCTCGATCCCCTCAACCCCTTTGTTTAGCGGCCCTGGCGCCGCTTGAACAAAGTTGGTCTGCAAATTGCTTATGGCTGTGCAGTACAGCAGTGGGCGGCAAACGTCCGGCATGCAGAGGAAAGAGTGTGGACAAGTACCTTTATGTGGCAATGACCGGCGCCAGCCAGAATGCACTGGCGCAGAAGGCTCATGCGAACAACCTGGCGAACATTTCCACCAACGGTTTCCAGCGAGACCTGGAGCAGGCGCGTTCGATGCCGGTGTTCGGTGACAGCTTTCCGGCGCGTGCGTTTGCCATGTCCGAGCGCCCGGCCACCGACTTCTCCCCCGGTTCGCTGGTGCAGACCGGTCGCGACCTCGACGTCGCGGTGCAGGGCAACGGCTGGCTGGCCGTGCAGACCCCGGATGGCGGTGAAAGCTATGTGCGCACCGGCAGCCTGAACATTGATGCCCTGGGCGTATTGCGCGCCGGCAACGGCATGCCGGTGCTGGGCAACGGCGGGCCGATTTCCGTGCCGCCCGAGCAGCAGGTTGAAATCGGCGAGGACGGCACCGTCAGCATTCGTGCGATGGGTGAAGGTCCGCGTGTGATGGCCGAGGTCGACCGCATCAAGCTGGTCAACCCGGACTTCAGGAACATGACCAAGGGCCTGGATGGCTCCATTCACACCAAGGACGGGCAGCCGGCGCAAGCCGATGCCAGCGTCAAACTGGTGTCCGGGTTCCTTGAGTCGAGCAACGTCAACGCCGTGGAAGAAATGACTTCGGTGCTGGCGCTGGCCAAGCAGTTCGAGCTGCACGTCAAGATGATGAACACCGCCAAAGAAGACGACCAGGCCATGGCTCGGGTCTTGCAGATCAGCTAATTATCAGAACGTCGCGCCGTAAAACAGGCGCACGAGGAGAATCGAATGCTTCCGGCTCTATGGGTTGCCAAAACAGGTCTGTCCGCCCAGGACACCAACCTGACCACCATTTCCAACAACCTGGCGAACGTATCGACCACGGGTTTCAAACGTGACCGTGCCGAGTTCCAGGACCTGCTGTACCAGATCAAGCGTCAGCCAGGCGCCCAGTCGACCCAGGACAGCGAACTGCCGTCCGGTCTGCAACTGGGTACCGGTGTGCGGATCGTCGGCACCCAGAAAAACTTCAACGCCGGCAGCCTGCAAACCACCGAGCAGCCGCTGGACATGGCCATCGACGGTCGCGGTTTCTTCCAGATCCTGCAACCGGACGGCACCACGTCCTACACCCGTGACGGTACCTTCCACCTCGACTCCAACGGCCAGATCGTCAACGCCAGCGGTTTCGCCCTGGAGCCGGCCATCGTCATCCCGAACGACGCCCAGACCTTCACCGTGGGTCGCGACGGCACCGTGTCCATCACCGTGGCCGGCAACCCGGCTGCCCAGGTGATCGGCAACCTGCAGACCGCCGACTTCATCAACCCGGCCGGCCTGCAAGCGGTGGGTAACAACCTGTTCCTGGAAACCGCCGCCAGTGGTGCGCCGCAAGTCGGCACCCCGGGCCTGGCCGGTTTCGGTACCACGCTGCAGAACACCCTGGAAACGTCCAACGTCAGCACCGTTGAAGAGATGGTCAACATGATCACCACTCAGCGCGCCTACGAGATGAACTCCAAGGTGATCTCCACCGCCGACCAGATGCTCTCGTTCGTAACGCAGAATCTGTAATCAAGTCTATGTGGCGACTGATCGGTCGCCTGCTACACCGTGAGGTAGGGTCATGAATCGCTTCGTATCTGTTCTGGCACTGAGTGGGGTCGCCGCGTTGGCGGGGTGCGTCGGTCCGACGCCCAAGCCCAATGACCCTTACTACGCCCCGGTGTTGCCGCGTACGCCGTTGCCGGCGGCCGCGAACAATGGCTCGATCTACCAGGCCGGTTTCGAACAGAACCTGTACAGCGACCGCAAGGCGTTCCGGGTCGGTGACATCATCACCATCACCCTGAACGAGAAGACCCAGGCCAGCAAGAATGCCAACTCCCAGGTGGGCAAGACCAGCAAGGCCAGCATCGGTCTGACCTCGCTGTTCGGGACGGTGCCCAACACCAATAACCCGCTGGGCAGCGGTGACCTGTCGCTGGACGCCGGCTACAGCGGCGATCGCGCCACCAAGGGCGACAGCAAGGCCGGGCAGGGCAACAGCCTGACCGGTTCGATCACCGTGACCGTCGCCGACGTATTGCCCAACGGCATCATCGCCGTGCGTGGCGAGAAGTGGATGACCCTTAACACCGGTGATGAGCTGGTGCGTATTGCCGGCCTGGTCCGTGCCGATGACATCGCCACCGACAACACCGTGTCGTCGACCCGTATCGCCGATGCGCGCATCACTTATTCGGGTACCGGTTCGTTTGCCGATGCGAGTCAGCCAGGCTGGTTCGACCGTTTCTTCCTCAGCCCGCTGTTCCCTTTCTAGGTGGGGGGCGTGTCATCTCTTATTTCCTGGGTTGCGCCGGGCCTGCTTTTACGCAGGGCAAGGCGCGAGGAGTGCAGTTTGGTTGTTCCAAATAAACGACGAGTAACGCCGCCCTGCGTAAAAGCAGGCCCGGCCCTTCGGGTTGTGCCTGAGCGCGCGCCATGCTGCGTTGCAGGCCTTGCCAAGGGAGCGACCATTGGCGGCGGCCTGCGCCTTGCCTGGCACGCGCTCAGGCCTCAACGCAGCCCAGGAAATAAGAGATGACGCGCCCCGTGTTGAATTTCAAACACCTTATGGTGGCTGCCCTGTTGCTGTCCGCAACCTTCAGCGCTCAAGCCGAGCGCTTGAAGGATATCGCCAGCATTTCCGGCGTACGTTCCAACCAATTGATCGGCTACGGCCTGGTGGTCGGGCTCAACGGTACGGGTGACCAGACCACCCAGACCCCGTTCACCCTGCAGACCTTCAACAACATGCTCTCGCAGTTCGGCATCAAGGTGCCGGCGGGCTCCGGCAACGTGCAGTTGAAGAACGTCGCGGCGGTGTCGGTCAGTGCCGATCTGCCAGCGTTCGCCAAGCCGGGTCAGCAAGTGGACATCACCGTTTCGTCCATCGGTAACTCCAAGAGCCTGCGTGGCGGCACCCTGTTGCTGACTCCGCTCAAGGGGATCGACGGCAACGTCTATGCGGTCGCCCAGGGCAACCTGGTGGTCGGCGGTTTCGATGCCGAAGGTCGCGACGGTTCGAAGATCACCGTCAACGTTCCGTCGGCGGGTCGCATTCCTGGTGGTGCCTCGGTTGAACGTGCCGTGCCGAGCGGGTTCAACCAGGGCAACAGCCTGACCCTGAACCTCAACCGTTCGGACTTCACCACCGCCAAGCGTATCGTCGACAAGATCAACGACATGCTCGGCCCAGGCGTGGCCCAGGCCATCGACGGCGGTTCGATTCGCGTCAGCGCGCCGCTGGATCCGAGCCAGCGTGTCGACTATCTGTCGATCCTGGAAAACCTCGAAATCGATCCGGGCCAGGCGGTGGCGAAAGTCATCATCAACTCGCGTACCGGTACCATCGTGATCGGTCAGAACGTCAAGGTTTCTCCAGCCGCCGTGACCCACGGCAGCCTGACCGTGACCATCACCGAAGACCCGATCGTCAGCCAGCCCGGCCCTCTGTCCAATGGGCAGACAGCGGTCGTGCCGCGCTCGCGGGTCAACGCCCAGCAGGAAGCCAAGCCGATGTTCAAGTTCGGCCCGGGCACCACCCTCGACGAAATCGTGCGTGCGGTGAACCAGGTGGGCGCGGCGCCGGGTGACTTGATGGCCATCCTCGAAGCACTGAAGCAGGCCGGCGCGTTGCAAGCCGACCTGATCGTGATCTAAGGACGGCGACCATGGATATGTACAAGAGTGGTCTGGTCAGCAGCAGCGACTCGGGTTCCTACTCGGACCTCAATCGCCTGAACCAGCTCAAGGTCGGCGACAAGAACAGTGATGCGAACCTGCGCAAGGTGGCGCAGGAATTCGAGTCGCTATTCCTCGGCGAAATGCTCAAGTCCATGCGCAAGGCCACCGACACCCTGGGGGAGGGTAACCCGCTCAACACCCCGGCGGCCAAGCAATATCAGGAAATGTACGACCAGCAACTGGCGGTTTCCATGTCTCGCGAGGGCGGCGGTATCGGCCTGGCGGACGTGCTGATGCGCCAGATGTCGAAGAACAAACCCCTGGCGCCGGGCGAAGCCGAAGCGGCATCGGCGGCCAAGCAGGCGGCGGCGAAAGCCGCCGTGGAAACCCCGATTGCCGCCGGTACGCTGGCCGTCAACGGGCCGTTGTCGCGGGTCAATGGCGAACGTCCATTGTGGGCTTCGCGCTCGGTTCGCGCACCGCAGGCAGCGGGTGAGGGCGAGCATCGCAATGACATGGCGCTGCTCAATCAGCGGCGCCTGGCGTTGCCACCGAAACTGGCCGATCGCCTGTTGGCGGGCCTGGTGCCTTCGGCAACCACGAACGCTGCCGCGACGGTGGCAGCGGCCAACAAGACGCCACTGCCAGAGCGCAACACCCTCACCGGTGTGGGCCCGCTGTTCAATGGCGACTGGCTGGCCAATGCACAGGCCGCCGCCAACGGTGGCTTGCAGATCCACGGTCGGAGCATGGCGCAGATTCCTTTGGCGCCGGCGAAGAAAGCCTTCGGTTCCGCCGACGAATTCGTCGACACCATGCTGCCGATGGCTCAGGAAGCGGCCGCGCGCATCGGTGTCGATCCGCGTTATCTGGTGGCCCAGGCCGCGTTGGAAACCGGCTGGGGTAAATCGGTCATGCGCGCCCAGGATGGCAGCAGCAGTCACAACCTGTTCGGCATCAAGGCCAGTGGCAACTGGACGGGCAATTCGGCGCGGGCGATCACCAGCGAATTCAGGAATGGTGCGATGGTCAAGGAGACGGCCGAGTTCCGTTCCTACGACTCTTACAAGGACAGTTTTCATGACCTTGTGACTTTGCTGCAAACCAATAATCGCTATCAAGATGTCGTGAAATCGGCCGATAACCCAGAACAGTTTGTACGCGAGTTGCAAAAGGCCGGTTACGCAACCGACCCGAACTACGCAAGCAAGATTTCGCAGATAGCCAAGCAGATGACGAGTTACCAGAACTACGCTGCGGCGGGCGTTTCCACCACGCCTTTATAAGGGCACAAGGATTAAGGTCTGAACCATGAGTTTGCTCAATATCGGGATGTCGGGGCTGTCCGCTGGTCAGTCCTCATTGATGACAACCGGCAATAACATTGCCAACGTCGACACCGCCGGGTACTCACGCCAGCAAACAGTGCAGGGCACCAAAGCCTCGCAACAGTATGGCAACGTGTGGATTGGCAGCGGCACCACGCTGGCCGATGTGCGCCGGGTGTACAACAGCTACCTCGACGCCCAGTTGCAGACCACCACTTCGCTCAACAGTGACTCCGCCGCGTACCTGGGCCAGGTGACGCCGCTGGACAAGCTGCTGTCGGACAGCGGCACCGGCCTGAACGGCGCCCTGACCAAGTTTTTTGCTTCGGTACAGAACGTCAATGCCAAGCCGGGCGACGACGCCTCCCGCCAGTTGCTGCTCAGCGATGCCCAGGCCTTGAGCAATCGCTTCAACTCGATGTCCACGCAGTTGAACCAGCAGAACACCACGATCAACGGCAACCTGACCAGCATGGCCGACCAGGTCAACAAGCTGGCCGCGACCGTGGCCCAGTTGAACCAGCGAATCGCTGAAGTTTCCAGTGCCGGCGGCGCGCCGAACGAGCTGCTCGACGCCCGTAACGAAACCGTTCGCCAACTGTCGACCTTCACCGGTGCGCAAGTGGTAGAGCGTGAAGGCAACCTCGATATTTACCTGGGCAGCGGCCAGCCGCTGGTCATGGGCAACACCGTCAACAAACTGGAAACCGTGCCGAGCAAGGACGACCCGAATCGTCTGGCGCTGCAAATGAACCGTGGTTCGAGCACCATCGACATCACCGCGATCATGACCGGTGGCGAAATCGGCGGCCTGCTGCGCTATCGCAGCACCGTGCTGGACCCGGCCATGAACGAACTGGGTCGCGTGGCCCTGGTCGTCGCCGATCAGATGAACAGCCTGCAGGCCCAGGGCATCGACAAGAACGGTGACTTCGGTTCGGCCCTGTTCAACAGCATCAACAGTGCGGCCCAGGTCTCCCAGCGCAGCATCGCGACCATCGGCAACAACGCCGGTACCGGCAATTTTGATGTGACCATCAAAGACACTGGCAAGCTCACCACCAGCGACTATAAGGTGACCTTCACCAGCGCCACCGACTACACCGTCCAGCGTCTGCCGGACAACACGCCGATGGGCAGTTTCAACACCACGACCACTCCGCCACCGGTGATCGACGGTTTCACCCTGAACCTCAAGGGCGGCACGCCGGCACCTGGCAACACCGCCACTGCCGGTGACACGTTCAAGATCACCCCGACCCGCAACGCGGCGGCCAACATCAAGACCGAGATGACCGACTCCAAGCGTCTGGCCATCGCGGCACCGCTGGGCGCGGCCATCGCGGCAGGCTCCAGTGGCACCCTGACGATTCCGGCCAGCGGTCAACCGACCCTGACCACCAAGTTCGACATCTACGACACGGCCACCGCCACGGCGATGCAGAACGGCCTGAAGTACTCCACGCCGACCAAGGTCGTGTTCGGCGACGTGTCGGCCGATGGCACCAGCCAGACCTACCAGTTCCTGGATGCCAACGGCGGCGTGATCAGCAGCGGCACGATCAAGCCGAACGAAAACAACACGCTCAACCTGAGCATCCCGCTCAAGGATGCCACTGGCGCGCCGATTCCGCCGCCGCCTGCGACCCAGTACACCGCGACCTTCGAAATGACGGTCGCCGGTTCGCCGGCCAAGGGTGCTGCGATCAACGTCTCGCTGAGTCAGCCAGGCACCCTGGACAACCGCAACGGCACCGCGCTGGCCGGTCTGCAGACCGCGCAGACCGTGGACACCGGTTCGGGCAGCAAGGGCATTTCCCTGACCGACGCCTACGGCAAACTGGTTGAAGGTGTGGGTTCCAAGGCCGCCCAGGGCAAGCTCGACAGCGCCGCGACCGAAGCCATCCTGGCCAACGCCAAGGGCCAACGCGACTCGCTGTCGGGTGTCGACCTCGACGAAGAGACCGGCAACCTGGTCAAGTATCAGCAGTACTACACCGCGTCTTCGCAGATCATCAAGGCTGCGCAGGAAATCTTCAGCACACTGATCAACAGCCTTTAAGGAGTCGTAGTCCATGCGCATTTCTACCGCCCAGTTTTACGAGACCACGGCTGCCAACTATCAGAAGAATTTCGCCAACGTGGTCAAGAGCAGCGAAGAGGCCAGCAGCCTCGTACGCGTCAACACCGCCGCCGATGATCCGGTCGGCGCTTCGCGTCTGCTGCAATTGGGCCAGCAGGCGTCGATGCTCGATCAGTACGCGGCCAACACCAACACCATCAAGGCGACCCTGGGTCAGGCCGAGTCGGTGTTGAACAGCATCAACAACGTGCTGCAACGCGCCAAGGAACTGGCCATCGGTGCCAACAACTCCGGCTACACCGACGCCGACCGTCAGGCCAACGCTTCGGAGCTGGGCCAGATCGAAGAGCAGCTGTTGAGCCTGATGAACACTCAGGATGAAAACGGCAAATACATCTTCGGCGGCTCCAAGGGCGACACCGTTCCGTTCACCCGCAACTCCGACGGTACCTACACCTACAACGGCGACCAGTCGACGTTGAACCTGCCCGTGGGCGACAGCATGTCGATGGCCACCAACAGCACCGGTTGGGAGCTGTTCCAGCAAGCCATCAACACCGCCCGCACCCAGGTGACCGGTTCGATGAATGACGGTCTGGTGACCCTGTCCAATGGTCAGGTGAACTCGAACGTGACGTACAACAACAAATTCCGTGGTGGCGAGCCTTACACCATCGAGTTTGTCAGCGGCACCCAGTTGCGAATCACTGACGGCCTGGGTAACGACGTGACCAACGAAGCCTCGCAGAATGGCGTGATCACCACCGGCACCAATCAGAGCTTCAGCTTCCGTGGCATCGACCTGAACCTGAACTTCAACGACCCTAACGCGCCATTGGCCGGTCGTTCGTTCTCGCTGGAGTCCAAGCCGGACACCTTCAACGTTTCCCGCGCGCCCGGCAACCCGGGCCCGGTACAGGCCACCGGTACCCGGATCACCGATCCGGCGGCGTACAAGGCCAGCTTCCCGAATGGCTCCGCGGTGCTCAAGTTCACCAGCGCTACCACGTTCGATCTGTACGCGGCGCCGATCACTGCCGACAGCCGCCCGGTTTCCAGCGGCACCATGGTTGGCAATACCGCCACCGCCTCCGGTGTGGAGTTCACCTTGAACAACACCGCTGCCGATCCGCTGCAAAATGGTGACCAGTTCAACATTGCGGTCAACACCCACGAGACCCAGAACATCCTGGACACCGTGAGCCAGTTGAAAACCGCGCTGAACACGCCGACCACCGGCAACGCCGTCGCTGCCCAGCAGCAACAGGCAGCGATGACCGCAGGCCTGGGCAACCTCGCCAGCGGCATCGACCAGGTGTCTGCCGGCTTGAGCTCGATCGGTGGTCGTGGTTCGGCACTCGATACCCAGAGCGACACCAACCAGGCACTGGTACTGGCGAACGCTCAGACTCAATCGACGATCCGTGATTCGGACCCGGCTGAGGTGATGACTCGCCTGACCCTGCAGCAAACCATGTTGCAGGCCTCGCAGTTGGCGTTCAGCAAAATCGCGCAATTGGGCCTGTTCAACAAGGTCTGATCCGGAGCAGGGGGCGCATGACCACATGCGCTCCCTGACCCTCTACTTTTTACGGTTCAGGGCGTTGTGCTCCCCCAGCAGATGACACCCACCGGTCGAGAATCACGCGTGTGAAACCTACTCCCCTTGTCAGCATTGCCATCCCCGCCTTCAACCCCCGTTTTTTCCGTGTGGCACTGCAAAGCGCACTCGACCAGACCTTTGAAAACCTTGAGATCGTCATTTGCGACGATTGCCGCTCCGATGAGATCGAGCAGATCGTCGATTCGCTGAGCGTCCCGGCGCACGTGCGTGTGCGTTATCAGCGCAACCCCGAGCGCCTGGGCTTCCAGCAGAACCTGCTGCGCTGCTTCGAGCAGAGCCGGGGCGAGTACATCAAGTTCCTCTGCGATGACGATCAGTTGATGGTCAACGACGTCAGCCAGCAGGTCGCCATTTTGCGCGAGCACGCCGAAGTGAGCCTGGTGGTAAGCAAGCATCACGTGGTCGATGCCGATAACTACGTCTTGCCGATCCGCATGGAAAACGTCGGGCTGACGCCATTCGACGTGCTGGTCAAGGGCGATGATCTGCTGGCGGCCTTCGAGCGCACCCCGCGCAATGTCCTGGGCGGCTTCACCTGCTCGCTGATGCGTCGCGAGGATATCGCCACTCTGCTGCCTGCGCTGGCCGAAGCCGGCTTTAGCGCCGTGCTCGATTTCGCCTTGTATGTCTGCCTGTTGCGCCGCGGCAACCTGGTGCAGCTCAGCAACGTCGGCAGCATCGAACGCCTGTACCCGGAGCGTTTGAGCAAGCGCCCGGAGATGGTCTCCGCGGCGGCTGTCGAATGGAAATGGCTGGCGCAGATGATCGCCCAGCGTGGTGGTGAAGATGCACCGGCCACTGACTGGGTGCGCTACGTGATGATGGAGGAGTTCACGCCGCCGGAGTCGCGCGAGTGGGACGAGTTCAACCTGTACACCATCATGTCGAACCGTCAGGGCATCATGCTGGTTCAGGTCGGCACCGACACGGAAAGCTACGCCGATCTTTACGCGCAATGGATCGAGTGCCGCCGCCTCACGCCATCGCGCAAGCAAGTGCTGTCGCGGCAGATTGCGCGTTGGGCGCATCGTCCCGCCATCGTGCCGGTGATCATCGACACCAACGCAGATGCCTACGAACTGAGTGTGACCCTCAAGAGTCTCCAGGCCCAGACCTATGCCTGCGAGTCGATCGTGCTGTTGTCCAATGGCACCGATGAGCTGGATGAGGGCATCGTGCGTTTGCCGCTGCAAGCGGACTGGCCGCAGCAACTCAATCAATTGATGCCGCAACTGGATCAGGCCGACTGGTTCTATCTGTTGCGCGCTGGCGACCGGCTGACCGAGTCCGCACTGCTGGTGCTGGCTGACCGGATCGTGGGTGCGCCGGGTGCGTCCTGCATCTACAGCGACGAAGGTGCGCTGGTGGATGACGAGTCCGAGCAGCCGGTGTTCAAGCCCGATTTCAACCTCGACCTGATGCGCGGTTACCCTTATGTCGGACGCACCCTGGCGTTCGAACGCCAACGCGTCCTCGCGCTGGGCGGGTTCGATTCGGCAGCGGGCGAGCTGGCACCGCATGACCTGATCTGGCGTCTGGTGGAAGCCGACGGGCCGCACGTCATTGGGCATATCGCCGAGGTGCAGGTCGAGTCGATGTTCGCCTTTGCGCAGTGGTTATCCCTGCCGCAAGTGATCGAACAGAACGCCCGTCTGATCAGCGCGCACTTGCAGCGCATCGGTGTCAGCCATCAATTGCATCCGGGGCCGGTGCTGAAGCTGGTCCCGCGGATCGAATATCAGCATGCCGAGCGCCCGCTGGTGTCGATCATCATCAACGTACGTGACGAACTGGCCGCGCTTGAGCGTTGCGTCAACAGCCTGATCAGCACCACGGCGTACACCCGCTACGAAATCATCATCGTCGACAACGCCAGCGAAGGCGCCGAAATGCGCCATTGGCTCAACGCCATGGCCGAGCTGGGCAGTGACACGCTGCGCATCCATTGCCTTGCCGAGAAGGGCAGCGATGCACAGGTCAGGAACTTCGCCGTGCAACAGGCGCGCGGTGAATACCTGCTGTTGCTCAGCCCGTCTTGTGTGGCCCACGAAGACCGCTGGCTGGACGAGCTGCTCAATCATGGCCAGCGTCCGGAAGTCGGAATCGTCGGGCCGCGTACGCTCAACCTGCAGGGCAACGTGATCGACGCCGGCCTGGTGCTCGGCCTCAATGGCCTGGCGGGCAGGGCCTTCGTCAATGAGCCCGTCGCCTCCGGTGGCTACATGCAGCGTCTGCATGTGGTACAGAACTGGAGTGCTGTCAGCGGTCATTGCCTGTTGGTACGCAAGCAAGTGTTCGACAGCGTCGGTGGCTTCGAAGAGGCCATCAGCACTCAGGGCATCAACGCCCTCGAACTGTGCCTGCGCGTGGGTCAGGAAGGTTACCTGATCGTCACCACACCCTATTCGAATGTGGTGTTGATCCCGACTGCGCAGACCCGGGCCGAAGAGCACGACAAGAAGCAGCTGGAGCTCGAGCAAGAGACGTTCTACCGACGCTGGTTGCCGCAGATCGCCAATGACCCGGCCTACAACCGCAACCTGAACTTGAGTGGCGACAGCTTTGGCCTGTATCCCGGTGCGCGCACCGGCTGGAACCCGCTGTGCACGCGCAACGTGCCGACCGTTCTCGGCTTGGCGCTCAACAGCTCGGCGATCGGTCACTACCGTGTCAGCCAGCCGTTGTTCGAATTGCAGAATGCCGGCCGAATCGTCGGGCGGGTGGCCTATGACATGCCGTCGATCATCGAGGTCGAACGGCAGTCGCCGGACGTGGTGATTTTCCAGGGGCGTTACAACCCCAACAAGATCAACGACATCGTTCAGCTGAAAAACTATTCCCAGGCCATGCGCATCTACGAGCTGGACGACTACGTCGTGCGGATTCCGGAGAAGAACGAACACACCCGCAACATGCCCGACAACATCGAGGCACTGATGCGCAAAGGCATCGCCATGTGCGACCGCGTGGTGGTGTCGACCCATGCGCTGGCCGGTGTCCTCTCGGACATGCACCACAACATCCGCGTGGTGCCGAACATGCTGGCGCCGTACCTGTGGAGCAATCTCACCAGCCGGCGCCGGACCTCGAACAAGCCGCGTGTCGGCTGGGGTGGCGGCACCAGTCACCGTGGTGACCTGGAACTGATCGTCGACGTGGTTCGCGAGCTGGCCGATGAGGTCGATTGGGTGCTGTTCGGCATGTGCCCGGACCTGCTCAAGCCCTATGTTCACGAGTTCCATCCAGGCGTGGCCCTGTCGGAATACCCGGCAAAACTCGCGAGCCTGAACCTCGATCTCGCGCTGGCACCGCTGGAGTTCCATATCTTCAACGACTGCAAGAGCAACCTGCGACTGCTCGAATACGGTGCCTGCGGGTATCCGGTGATTTGCTCCGATACCGAAGCGTATCGCGGCCATTTGCCGTGCACCCGCATCCGCACCAACAGTACGGACGAATGGCTGCAGGCCATTCGCATGCATCTGTCGGACCCGGCGGCCAGTTATCGGATGGGCGACGAATTGCGTGAAGTGGTCTTGCGCGACTTCATGTTGCGCGGCGATAACCTGCAGTACTGGGCCGATGGCTGGCTGCCGGAGTGATGAATCTGAACGTGGAACCGCGAAAAGAACGTAATGCCGCTGATTCGGCAACCTGCTCGTTATAGGAATTTATATGCAAAGCAACTTCTCGAATGGAACAACTGCTGCGTTGAACGAGCGGTTGACTCTGGTGCTGCTGGCCCACGAACAACCGCGTGCCGTGCGTCGTGCATTGCGCTACTACAGCGCGTTGCCATGCAGCGTACTGGTGGTCGATTCTTCGGCCGAACCGGATGCCGGCATCGCCGCGACTTTCTCCGGTGTGCAGTACCTGCACGCGCCGGCGCCGCGCTTCGAACATTTCACCGTGACCGTACGCAAGGTGATCGAGCGGATCTCGACGCCGTACATGGTGGTCGCTGAAGTCGAAAGTTTCCTGCTGCCGGAAGCGCTCGGCGAATCCGTGGCGTTCCTTGAGGCCAATGCCGACTACGGCACTTGCCAGGGTTACAGCCTGGCATTCGAAGCCCATGCCGATCGCGTCGATTTCTACCGCCGTGACCGCAAGGGCTGCGAGGACTACAGCGACGATTCGGTCGAAGCTCGCCTGGCCGTGCTGGAAAACGATGGCCCGTCCTTTGCCAACGCCGTCACGCGCACCGAAGTCCTGAAGCGCTGGTTTGCCTCGTTGGGCCAGGGTTTCAACCCGAACGTAAGCGGCAACGGTTATTCGGATGCACTGGTGGCAGGCGCCAAAGTGCGCGTATTGCCCATCCCTTATGCGTTGCACGAGCGCCGCAGCGTCACGTTTGGCGAAGTGACCGAAAAACTCTTCGAGTCGACCTGGAACGCGCAGCAGGGTGAGCCGGTTCGTCTGTTCGAACCGACGCAATACGTCGAGCTGCCGTTCTACAACCAGGCATTTTTCGATGTACTGAGCTCGCTGGAGTTCCTGCTGCACGCAGTGCCGACGAGTCCGGTGCAACTGGAAGAGCTTGAGGCAGCGATGCTCAAGCAGAAAGAACTGTCGCGCGTTCACCGCAACACCAGTGCCGAGCCGCTCAATGAGCGTCTGCTCAAGGCGTTCGACCTGTATGCCTTCAACCAGGATGTGGTGCAGCAACTGGCTCGCTCGCTGCAGGCCGATGGTGACAAGGAGCAGGCGCAGAAGGTACTGGCATGGGGTCAGCGCCTGGGGGCGGCGACGCTCGAAGACAATGGCCGGCTGTTCGATGCCACGCCGACCGGTCAACTGCTGCAATGGCTGGAGGCGCGTGATCCGAGCGAAGCCCAGGTCAAGGACATTTCCCGGCACCTGGCGCGCAATGCCGGTGGGCCGACGTTCGGCATCATGTTGCTGGATCTGGAAGCCGACATCTTCAAGTTGCAGGCAACCTTCGACAGCATCATGAACAACTACTGCCGGGCGTTCAAAATCGTCGTTTTCACCACCGGCGATCTGCCGGCGGAAACGACGCTGCAAAACACTCTGCATTTCGTCAAGGTCAACGAAAGCAACTACGTCGACAAGATCAATCAGGTCGCCGAGCAGTCCGACTGCGAATGGTTGGTACTTGCCGAGGCGGGCGATGAATTGACGCCGAGCGGGCTGTACCAGGCGAGCCTGGAACTGCTGGGCGACAAGCAGATTCGTGCCGTGGCCATGGATGAATTCCAGCGCCAGGAAAACGGGACGCTGGCCGGTGTGTTCCGTCCGGGCTTCAACCTCGACCTGCTGCAAAGCTATCCGGGCGTGATGGCGCGTCACTGGCTGGTACGCCGGGAAGTGCTGGTTCAGGCGGGCGGATATGCTCGCGAATTCAAGAAAGCCCTGGAATTCGACCTGCTGCTGCGTCTGATCGAACAAGGTGGCCTGGACGGTTTCGCGCATCTGGCCGAGCCCCTGCTGATTTGCACGGCACCGCAACAGGAAACCAATGCCGATGAGCGCAGGACGCTGCTGCGTCACCTGGCCACCCGTGGCTACCAGGCCGATGTCGGCTCCGTGGTGCCGGGCACTCACAAAATCGACTACCGCTTCACCGAGCGCCCGATGGTCTCGATCATCCTCCACGGCGCGAGCAACCTCGAAACCCTGCAGCGCTGCATCCGCAGCATCCTGCAGCGCACGCGTTACCACCGTTACGAAGTGCTGCTGGCTGACGATCCGGCGTACGCGGCGGCACTGGGTAACTGGCTGGACAGCCAGGGCCCGCACGCCAATCGGGTTCGTCTGTTCAGTGCCGAAACCGGCCTGTCGACCGCCAGCCTGATCAACACCGCCAGCCAGCACGCCCAGGGTGAATTCCTGGTGACCCTGGCGGCCGATGCCGAAGTGGTCAATGTCAACTGGATCGAGTCCCTGCTCAACCAGGTGCTGCGTCCGGAAGTCGGCGTTGCCGGCGCCAAATTGATCGACGACCAGGGCCTGGTCACCCAGGCGGGCCTGATCCTCGGTTTCGACGGCCTGGTGGGTTCGCCGTTCGTGGGCGAGACGAAGACTGCCAATGGCTACATGAATCGCCTGGCGGTAGAGCAGAACTGCTCGGCCGTTTCCTTCACCTGCATGATGATCTCCAAGCAGCTGTTCGAAGCGGCTGATGGCATTGATATCGAGCAGTTCGGCGATGCGTTCGGTGATATCGACTTGTGCCTGCGTGTCGGCCAGGCCGGTTATCTGACGGTGTGGACGCCTCACGTACACGTCATCCAGTCGGGGGTGCTGGCGCAGTCCGAAGCGGCCCGTCAGGCGTTTGCCGAGAAGTGGGCTGAGGCACTGGGTCATGATCGTTTCTACAACAGGAACCTGTCCGTCGAAGGCACCGGTTTCACGCTTGGGCCAGTCACCAGCATCGCCTGGGCTGAAGTCATGAAAGAGAAGGAGCAGGTATGAAAGTCTGCATTACCCAGCGAGAAGCCTTTTACAACCTTCTCCATGCAGTGTTTACCGCGTACGACAAACAGCCCCTGGTCGCCGAACTGGGCGTGCTGCGCGGTGAGAACGCGCTGAATCTTTACAACGCGTTGAACCCGAAACACATGGTCCTGATCGACAGCTGGAGCCCGGCTGCCACTCATGCCTACAACCCTTTCGACCAGTTGCCGCCATGGCTTGAGCCGGTCGAAAAATATGCTTACTACTATGGCGGCCCGATGTATGAAATGGCCACCTTTGACAAGCTGTATGAAGAGTGCCTGAACAGATTCAGCGACAAGGACAACGTGACGCTGATCCGTTCCGAGACCATTGCCGCCATCGACGACATTCAGCCGAGAACCGGTATCGAGAAGTTCGACCTGGTCTACATCGACGCCAACCATCAGTACGAGTACATCCTGCGTGACTTGATGTACTACCAGCACCTGGTGGCCGACGATGGTTTCATCCTGCTCAACGATTGCTGCCACAGCGTGCAGGGCACCAAGCAGAACCTGGGTGTGCTCGAAGCGATGAGCAGCTTTATCAAGCGCTCGGACTTCATCCCCCTGGCAGTCAGCAGCACCGACTGGTCCGACGTGATCCTGGTGAGGAAGAACTCGATCATGGTGCAGCTCGTCGACATCGCGCTGACCAACTCGGACATTCCGTTTGTCGAGATCCCTCATCAGCTCATGCCGGCGGCGCGGGTTGTCTACGGGCAGCGACGGGTCAACCTGAGCTTTACCTGATCCACCCCTCTACAAAGCCCCGTTCGGGGCTTTGTTCTTTCTGCGGCGGCGACCTCTGGCCAGCGGTCCAGAGGCCACGCGAAGTCAGCATTTTCCTGCAGCCTTGTTTCCTTTCGCAGGCGAAATATTACATTCATGCGCTTAACGGCGTGACGCATAGGTCATAAAGTGCATCTTCACTGTATTGTGTTCCTGGGTGCGGGCGATCAGTCTGCCTCCGGAAATCAACCATTTTGATGCGCCCCTGAGCTTTTTCGGGGTGAACCTAGTCGCTGTTTATGATCGGGAAGCCATGATGATTGGCATAAAAAGCATAGCGAGTTACGTGCCGGTGGCCGGCGTGGATAACTACGCTCAGGGTGCCAAATTCGCCAAGGATGAAGAGTTCATCCTGGGCAAGATCGGTTCGGCGTTCCTGCCGCGCAAAGGCGCTGAGCAGGAAACCTCGGACCTGTGTGTTGAAGCCGTCAACGCACTGTTTGCCAGCAATCCTGATCTGAAGCGCGAGTCCATCGACGCGCTCATCGTCGTCACCCAGAACGGTGATGAAGAGGGCCTGCCCCACACGGCAGCCATCGTGCAGGACAAGCTCGGCCTGCCTACGCACGTCGCGGCGTTCGATATCTCCCTGGGCTGTTCGGGTTATGTCTACGGCATCTACGCCATGAAAGGCTTCATGGAAGCCGCTGGCTTGAAGAACGGCCTGCTGATCACCGCCGACCCCTACTCGAAGATCGTCGATCCGGAAGACCGCAACACCACCATGCTCTTCGGTGATGCTGCCACGGCCACCTGGATGGCGGAGGGTGCGTCCTGGCAGTTGGGCAAGTCCAAGTTCGGTACCGACGGTTCCGGTGCGCCGCATCTGAAGGTCAGTGACGGTGTGTTCTTCATGAACGGCCGCCAGGTATTCAACTTTGCCTTGTTGAAAGTGCCTGCCCACCTGCATGAACTGCTCGACGAATCGTCCCTGCAAACCACTGACATCGACGCCTTCTGCATCCATCAGGGCAGTGCGGCCATCGTCGATGCCGTGGCGCGACGCTTCGAAGGCGAGCCGGAGAAGTTCATCAAGGACATGGTCGAGACGGGCAACACGGTCTCCTCGAGCATTCCTTTGCTGTTGGAAAAACACGTGCTGACGTCTGACTGGAGCCGAGTGGCCATCAGTGGATTCGGCGTGGGCCTGTCCTGGGGGTCGGCGATTCTCTATCGCGGCTGATCGCCAGAGGTTTTTGCGTAGCGCTGCCGGTTCGCCGTCAGCGCTATTTTTTTGCCTGAAATTTTTGCTGGCGGCTTTTTTGGCGCCATTTTTTTATGGTGCGCCGACGGCAAGTCCTTGATTTACGGGGGGTGGCAGTCTGCTAGTAATTTTTTTTAAAAAAGCCCTCAAGCAACCTGCCACGACGACGATAACTATTACGAAGGTTCTCTAGGCCATACCCGGCGGTTGCCAGGGCCGGAAGCCGCAGTACCCAACCAACGAGGAATTCGTCATGGCTTTAACAGTAAACACTAACGTTACATCGTTGAACGTTCAGAAAAACCTGAACAAGGCTTCCGATGCTCTGTCGACTTCGATGACCCGCCTGTCGTCCGGTCTGAAAATCAACAGCGCCAAAGACGACGCTGCTGGTCTGCAAATCGCAACCCGCATGACTTCGCAGATCCGTGGTCAGACCATGGCGATCAAAAACGCCAACGACGGTATCTCCATCGCTCAGACCGCTGAAGGCGCGATGCAGGAACAAACCAACATCCTGCAACGTATGCGTGAACTGGCTGTTCAATCCCGAAACGACAGCAACAGCTCCGACGACCGCGATGCTCTGCAAAAAGAGTTCTCGCAAATGTCCGCCGAACTGACCCGTATCGCCGGTTCGACCAACCTGAACGGCAAAAACCTGCTCGACGGTTCCGCCAGCACCATGACCTTCCAGGTTGGCTCCAACACTGGCGCTACCAACCAGATCACTCTGGACCTGAACGGCAAGTTCGACGCCGTGAGCCTGGGTATCACCTCCGGTATCACCATTGCCGGTTCGTCCAGCGCCGTTGCTGAAACCAACTTCTCTGCTGCTGTTGGCGCGATCGACACCGCACTGAAGACCATCAACGCCAGCCGTGCTGACCTCGGTGCTGCACAAAACCGTCTGACCAGCACCATCTCCAACCTGCAGAACATCAACGAAAACGCCAGTGCTGCACTGGGTCGCGTACAAGATACCGACTTCGCTGCTGAAACTGCACAGCTGACCAAGCAACAAACTCTGCAACAAGCTTCGACCTCGGTTCTGGCACAAGCCAACCAACTGCCATCCGCTGTACTGAAACTGCTTCAGTAATAGCTGGTGACTTTCGGCGGGGGAGTGCGTTTCGCACTCTCTCGCTTTTTTGATTAAGTGAGGTGATGGACATGGATATGAGCGTGAAGCTGAACTTGTCTTATCCTGCGGCCAAGCCGGCGACGCCAGTGGCTGAAGCGGCTGTAGAAAAGCCTCAAGCCGATGCTGCGCCTGTGGCATTGGTCAAGGATGAGCCCAAGGATGCACAGAGTGATCAGGACAAGCTGAAAACGGCCGTCAAGGAAATCGAGAAATTCGTCCAGTCGCTCAAGCGCAACCTGGAATTCTCGATCGACGAGCCTTCGGGTAAAGTCGTGGTCAAAGTCATTGCCAGTGACTCCGGTGAGGTGATCCGTCAGATCCCCAACGAAGAAGTCCTCAAGCTGGCCAATAGTTTGAATGACGCAAGCAGTCTGCTGTTCAGCGCCAAAGTCTGACAGCTGGCACGAAATTTGTTGCTATGTTCTTTTGGGCGTTGTAGTGGTCAAAAGACCGGCGAGACACTGAAGGGAGATCTACATGGCAAGTCCAATTCTACCGGGCACGGGCTTAGGTTCGGGCCTCGATACTGGCGCTATCGTCAAGGCGCTGGTCAACGCTGACAAAGCGGCCAAGCAAGGCCAGATCGACCGTGGCACCACTGCCAACACCGCGTCGATCTCCGGTGTCGGTACCCTGAAGTCGCTGCTCGCCACCTTCCAGGCGGCCATGAAGACCCTGGGCAGCACCACCGAGCCTCAGTTCACCGGATTCGTGGCCACTTCTTCCGAGCCAGAAGGTGCTTACCGCGACCGCCAACAATTCGGCTGTCAGTGGCATCTACAAAATTCATGTCGACGCGCTCGCGACCGGTTCGAAAGTGGCCACGCAAGCATTTGCTGCGGGTTCCACTGCGCCCGTCAACGGCGGTGCCGCCGGTGTCCTGACCATCACCCAGGGAACGCCTGGTGGGGCCGACAAGACCTACAACCTCGAAGTGCCGGCTGGCTCGACCCTTGAGTCGGTTGCCAAGGCGCTCAACAGCAAGTATCAATTCAGTGGCCTCAGCGCCAGCGTCGTCACCGATAACTTCGGTTCCCGTCTGGTGGTGGGTTCCACCAACACTGGCGCAGGCAGTGATATTTCGCTGAGCGGCGTTCCGGGTCTGGAAGTTGATGGCAAGGCAGTGATGGGCACGCCTGCGTCGGCCACCACCTCTGGCGTGTCGGTGGGCTGGCGCAAGACGCCAGGCTGTCCCACTGGACGGTATGGCGATCACCAGCCCGACCAACAAGCTGGACAAAACGCTGTCGGGTCTGTCGATGACTTTGACTGGCACTGGCGACTCCCAGGTGTCCATCGGCGCCAACAATGATGGCCTGAAAGCTTCTATCCAGAAGTTTGTCGATGCCTACAACGCGGTGGCCAACGCCATCAGCTCGCTGACCAAGCCATCGCTGGATGACGACGGTAACCCAACCATTCCGGCGGCGCTGACCGGCGACTCCATGCCGCGTTCGATCCTGGCGGCCATGCGCGGTCCGTTGGCTGAGACTGGCAACGGTGACAAGCTGACCGTGCTGTCCCAGTTGGGTATCACCACCGACCAGAAAACCGGTGCGCTGAACTTCGATACCAACAAGTTCAACGCCGCAATGACCGATAAAAAGCTCGGCGGCGAAGTGCAAACCCTATTCTCGGGTGAAAACGGTCTGCTGGCTCGTATGGACAATGCCATCAAGCCCTACACCGATACCGGTGGCATCCTCGATACCCGTACCACGGCGCTGAACAAGACCAAGACCAAGCTGGCCAACGACCAGTTGGCCCTGGATCGCCGGATCGAGTCCCTGACCGCGGTACTGACCAAAAAGTACAACGACATGGACACGCTGGTCGGCAAGCTGAAGGCGACTGCCAGCAACATCACTTCGATGTTCGAAGCGATGAACGCCCAGCAGAAGAACAGCTAAACCACCCATAACGCCAAAAGCCCGGCAGCGTCGTCAAGCGCTCCGGGCTTTG
>NZ_JBFRXN010000003.1:900000-1125127 GCF_040947875.1 Pseudomonas sp. MYb118
CTTCGCCATGGAATAACTCCTGTTGAGCGCCGCCGCGCGCGCCTTTGTCGCGCGCACGGCGGTTCCGATCATCGGTTAAACGGTAATCCGCCAGATGCCGAACGGCTGGTACGCCGGGTCGATGCGCATGAACTGGTGCTTGCCGTGCCACGTCCAGCGGTGGCCGTTCATCAGGTCTTCGCCCTGGGTGCTGGCGTCGTCGGGCAGGCCCATTTCCCACAGCGGCAACTCGAAATTCGCTTCCTGTACGTTGTGCGGGTCGAGGCTGACCGCCGCCAGGATGAAGTTGCTGCCGTCAAAGCTGCGCTTGCCGAAATACAGGATGTTGTCGTTCCAGGCGTTGTAGATCGACAGGCCCAGGTGCGTGTGCAGCGCCGGGTTCTGCCGGCGGATGCGGTTGAGCTGGGCGATCTCGGCAATGATGTTGCCCGGTGCGTTGAAATCCCTGGGGCGGATCTCGTATTTCTCCGAGTCCAGGTACTCCTCCTTGCCCGGCACCGGCGCCGACTCGCACAGCTCGAAGCCCGAATACATGCCCCACAGCCCCGAGCCCATGGTCGCCAGCGCGGCGCGGATGAGGAAACCGGCTCGGCCCGAGTCATGCAGGAATGCCGGGTTGATGTCCGGGGTGTTGACGAAGAAATTCGGCCGATAACACTCGCGCCACGGTGACTGGTTGAGCTCGGCGAAGTAAGTCGCCAGCTCATGCTTGGTGTTGCGCCAGGTGAAATAGGTGTAGCTCTGCGAGTACCCGACCTTGCCCAGGCGCGCCATCATCGCTGGCGTGGTGAAGGCTTCGGCAAGGAAGATCACTTCCGGGTGCAGCGCCCGCACATCGGCGATCAGCCATTGCCAGAACGGCAAGGGTTTGGTGTGCGGATTGTCGACGCGAAAGATCTTCACGCCCTCTTCCACCCAGCCAACCACGATGTCGCGCAGCTCGATCCACAGGCTCGGAATGGCATCGGCGGCGTAGAAGTCGACGTTGACGATGTCCTGGTATTTCTTCGGCGGGTTCTCGGCGTATTTGATCGTGCCGTCCGGCCGCCAGTTGAACCAGCCAGGGTGCTGCTGCAGCCACGGGTGGTCCTGGGAACACTGGATGGCGAAATCCAGGGCGATCTCCAGGCCGTGAGCCTGGGCGGCGGCGACCAGGCGGCGGAAGTCATCGCGGCTGCCCAGTTGCGGGTGGATCGCCTCGTGCCCGCCTTCGGGGCTGCCGATGGCGTAAGGGCTGCCCGGATCATTGGGTCCGGCGGTCAGGGAATTGTTCGGGCCTTTGCGGAAACTGCGGCCAATCGGGTGGATCGGCGGGAAGTACAGCACGTCGAAACCCATGTCCTGGATCATCGGCAGCCGTGAATGCACGTCGTTGAAGGTGCCGTGGCGCGCCGCATCGTCGGTGATCGAGCGGGGAAACAGCTCGTACCAGCTGGCGAACTCGGCCAGTTCACGTTCGACGTCCAGCGGATACTCGGGACTGAAACTGATGTAGGCGCGGTGATCGGCCTGGGCCATCAGATCGGCGCTGCGCGGCTGCAAAAACAGCGCGACCTGCTCGGTTTCGAGCAGCGTTGCCAGTTCATGGTGCAACGCCGCCAGTGCTTCGCTCAGCGGTCCGTCGGCGCGCTCAGCGGCGTGCTGGACCATGTTGCGGCCTTCCTGCAGCTCCAGACTGACCGGCACCGCCGCCACGTGCTTCTTCTGCAATTCGTAACAGAAGCTGGCGAAATGATCGACCCAGGCTTCGATGCAGAACACATAACGGCCCTGGGTATGCACGGTGAATTGGCCGCGCCAACTATTGTTGCCCAGGTCCTTCATCGACTCGCGCTGCCAGGTCTCCTCGCCCTCGGCCCGCCAGCGCACCTGCACCGCCAACTTGTCGTGCCCGTCGGCGAACACCTTGCTGGTGACCACCACGTCCCGGCCCACCACCGACTTGACGGCAAACTGCCCGCCGTCGAGGGTCGGCATGGTGTTTTCAATCGCGATACGCGGCAGCAGCAACGCCTGCGACAGCGGCATGTGAGCGTTGTAGCTCAGCTCTGTCGGTTTTTCGCCAGTCATCGAGCCTCTCTCCTGTACGCCCCGTGGACGCTCTCGTGCAGGGCTTCGCGCGAAGGCACCAGCCCCGGAATGAACTCACTTAGGTTCCGAGCGACAGCCCCGGACAAAAGTTCAGGTGAATTGCGGCGGAATCAAATCCCGAGCCTTGTGGTCAACCAACTTAAGCACGACTCACGCCATGTGCCACCGGAGGCCTCGCCCATGAGTATCCCAATCCCGGCAGAAACGCCCGATCCGAACATCGACAAACCCACCATCCCACCGACCGATCCGCAGCCCGTGCCCGAGAAGGATCCGCCAGGCACAACCCCACCGCCGATGGAAGAACCACCGACGACCATGCCACCGGTGATCGTTACGCCGGAATGATGAAGTGTTGATGATGGTCGTTCCCCCGTTCGGCGGGGAACGATCAAAAAACAGAAATGAATGAATAATCCGACCGTGCCGTAGGATCGTTCGGATAATGAAATTCCTGCCTTGATCTGCGCTTTACCGACAGGACTGGCGTGCTCTTACATAGCGCTGTTCCCCTTTGTCGGAGTGCCGCCATGTCCATCCAATTTCTCAATGCCAGCAATTCCCCCCAGAACACAAGCGCCCCTGAGACGGCGCTCGTCCGCGAACAAATGAACGGCTGGCCTTCCCTTGAAACTCTTCAATTACCAACTGCTGCATTTCGTGGACGTACACGAGCCCGAAAAACAGAACCCCAACAATTCACTGCGCAGCGACATTGAACAGAACCAAAATCTCGATTTCTCCAAAAACGAGCTAGGCACCCCGACCACACCAGTACACCGCAACCCCTGTAGGAGCGAGCTTGCTCGCGATGAAATCCCAGACACCGCGGAGTAACCTGATCCCCCGCGTCATCGTTCACGACCATCGCGAGCATGCTCGCTCCTACAGGTGCAGCGCCGGCCTTGTGGGAGCGGGCTTGCCCGCGATGGATTCACAGGCACCGCGGGGAGTCAGATAGTCCGCGTTATCGTTCACGATTATCGCGAGCAGGCTCGCTCCCACGGGGTTAGCGTTGGCCTGGTGGGAGCGAGCCTGCTCGCGATAGGTTTCCAGACGCAGAGGGGAATCAGGTGCCCCGCGTCATCGTTCACCACCATCGCGAGCAAGCTCGCTCCTACAGGAAGCACGTCGGCTATGGCGTGTGCTTATCCTTATCAAACAAATCGACGATCCGCGGCATCACACTGAACACCGCCAGCGCCAGCACTGTGCTGAACACCGCCGTCGCCTCACGGCCCAATCCGGCCGAGACGCCGATGGCGGCGGTCATCCACAGGCCGGCGGCGGTGGTCAGGCCCTTGACGTGGCCTTCGTCGCCTTCGTGGTTTTTCAGGATGGTGCCGGCGCCGAGGAAGCCGATGCCGGCGATCACGCCCTGCACCACCCGGCTCATGGCATCCGCCTGGGCGCCGGCGGTTTGCGGGACCAGTACGAACAGCGCCGCCCCCAAAGCCACCAGCATGTGGGTGCGCACCCCGGCGGCCTTGCCCTTGTGTTCACGCTCGAACCCCAGAATGGCCCCTAACAACGCCGCGATCAGCAACCTGACGGTGATGCGTGTCAGTTGCGCGGCGTCGCCGATGTCGGCGAATTCCGCTTGCAGGGTTACCCAAACCTCATGCCACCAGGCGTCCATGGCGTAATCCTTGTGATTGACCGATAGACGATGGACCGCGCCGACCATTAATCAGTTGCACAGAACGATGGCCGCAACTTGTGCCCTAACGCGTTAGAACCCGCCCGAAAAGGATCGCTGCCATGACTGTTCGCATCGAAAACCAGACCTGTTTCTTCACCACCGAAAACGGCGAGGAAATTCGCCTGTGTTCCGACGTGACCGTGATCACTGACGGCGACAAGGCGATGTCGGCGGTGGATGTAAACGGCCAGCGCATTTACATCACCGAAGCAGAAGCCGATGCATTGACCGTAGCAGGCGCAGAGGACGGTCGACGGCACCTGAAGGCCACGGACGGTGATTCGGTGATTTGACTGACCCGCATCAACAATCCCGGCGGGCGCCTGAGGTAGGTGCCCGCGTGCCGCAACACCAGGTGCTTCAAGTTGTCGCAGGGTGCGGCACAAACCGCATCTGATCCGCTTTTTATTAAAATACCTGAGTCTGTTATGCAAACAGTTCGACGCTCATAGTGACCCGGCCTGATGGAGGCTGATGAGCGAAAGACCATGAGCGATAGAATCCCCGTCCGAACCATTGAAGTTTTTGAGCCTTCGCGTCCGAAGATGAAGGCCAAGTCCACCGACACCCAAGTCCACACCCGCAGTTTCACCGGCAGGTTCCGCAATCTGCGCCTGCTCGGGGCGGGCTTTTTGTATCTGCTGTTCTTTGGCACCGCCTGGTTGAACTGGGGCGATCGCCAAGCCGTGCTGTGGGACCTTTCCGAAAGCAAATTCCACATTTTCGGCGCGACCTTCTGGCCACAGGATTTCATCCTGTTGTCGGGCTTGCTGATCATTGCCGCGTTCGGCCTGTTCGCGATCACCGTGTTTGCCGGCCGGGTATGGTGCGGCTACACCTGCCCGCAGAGTTCCTGGACCTGGGTGTTCATGTGGTGCGAGAAGATCATCGAAGGTGAACGCAACCAGCGGATCAAGCTGAAAGCCGCGCCCTGGAGCCTGAACAAACTGATCCGGCGCTCGACCAAACACACCGCCTGGCTGGCGATCAGCCTGCTGACCGGCCTGACCTTCGTCGGCTATTTCACCCCGATCCGCCCACTGGCCGCCGAACTGCTGACCTTGCAGATCGGCGGTGTCAGCCTGTTCTGGGTGCTGTTCTTCACCGGCGCCACTTACCTCAACGCCGGCTGGCTGCGTGAAGCGGTGTGTATCCACATGTGCCCGTACGCCCGCTTCCAGAGCGTGATGTTCGACAAGGACACCCTGGCCATTTCCTACGACGTGGCCCGCGGCGAAAACCGTGGCCCACGCAAGCGTGAGGTGAAACCGGCCGAAGTCGGCCTGGGCGACTGCATCGACTGCCAGGTGTGCGTGCAGGTCTGCCCGACCGGCATCGACATCCGCGACGGCCTGCAGATGGAATGCATCGGCTGCGCGGCCTGTATCGACGCCTGTGATTCGATCATGGACAAGATGAACTACCCGCGCGGCCTGATCCGCTACACCTCCGAACGCGAGTTGCAGGGTGGCAAGACGCACCTGCTGCGCCCTCGCCTGATCGGCTACACCGTGGTGCTGGTGGCGATGATCGGCGCGCTGGTGCTGGCATTGGCCGAACGGCCGATGGTCTCGCTGGACGTGACCAAGGACCGTGGGCTGTTCCGCGAGAACGGCCAGGGCCAGATCGAGAACATCTACACCCTCAAGATCATCAACAAAACCCAGGTGCGCCAGGATTACCGGCTGAGCCTGGTCGACAGCGACGGCTTCCAGCTGCAAGGCAAGACCGAGCTGAGCCTGGCGGCCGGCGAGATTGTCGATGTACCGGTGTCGGTGGTGATGACCACCGAGCGCGCGGCCAGCAGTTCCCAGAGCCTGAGCTTCAAGGTGGTCGACAGCGACGAGCCTGAAATAGAAAGCGTGGCGAAGAGCCGGTTTGTTGCGCCGATGAATCGTTGATCCCTTAGACTGCGGTGACCGCATCGCGAGCAGGCTCGCTCCCACATACCCCCCTGTAGGAGCGGGCTTGCCCGCGATAAAGTCCCCCCGATTTCACTAAAAGACACCTTGCGGGCTTTAAATGAAACGCTACGAAAAATTCGCCGATGACATCGCTGAACTGATCCGCTCCGGCGTCCTCGGCCCCGGCCAGCGCGTGCCGTCGGTGCGCTACGCCAGCCAGACCTACGGCGTCAGCCCTTCCACGGTGTTCCAGGCTTATTACCTGCTGGAGCGCCGCGGGCTGATCCGCGCGCGGCCGCGCTCCGGTTACTTCGTCAACACCCATGCACCGAGCCCGTTTTCCGAGCCGGTGATCAGCAGCCAGGTCAACGAGTCCACCGAGGTCGACGTCAGTGAGCTGGTGTTCTCGGTGCTCGATTCGATCAAGGACCCGACCACCGTGCCTTTCGGTTCGGCGTTCCCCAGCCCGACCCTGTTCCCCTTGCACCGGCTCTCGCGTTCGCTGGCCAGCGCCACCCGCGACATGGACCCGCGCATGGTTGTCACCGACATGTCCCCGGGTAACCCGCAACTGCGCCGCCAGATCGCCCTGCGCTACATGGTTGGTGGCCTGATGCTGCCCATGGAAGAGCTGCTGATCACCAACGGCGCACTCGAAGCCCTGAACCTGTGCCTGCAAGCCGTCACCGAGCCCGGCGACCTGGTGGCCATCGAAGCCCCGGCCTTCTACGCCTGCCTGCAGATTCTCGAACGGTTGAAGCTCAAGGCCGTGGAAATTCCTGTGCACCCGCGTGATGGCATGGACCTCGATGTGCTCGCGCAGACCCTGGAGCGCCATCCGATCAAGGCCTGCTGGACCATGACCAGTTTCCAGAACCCGATGGGCGCGACCATGCCCGAGGCGAAGAAACAGGAGCTGGTGGAGTTGCTGCGTCGGCATCAGGTGCCACTGATCGAAGATGACGTGTACGCCGAACTGTATTACGGCCAACAGGCGCCGAAACCCGCCAAGGCGTTCGACACCGAAGGTCTGGTGATGCACTGCGGTTCGTTCGCCAAGAGCCTGGCGCCGGGCTATCGGGTGGGCTGGGTCGCGGCCGGGCGCTATGCGCAGAAGATCGAGCGATTGAAGCTGATGACCTCGTTGTGCGCCTCGATGCCGGCCCAGGCGGCGATTGCCGACTACCTGCAACACGGCGGCTACGACCGGCATCTGCGCAAATTGCGTTATGCGCTGGAAGAGCAACAAAGCGCCATGCTGGCGGCGATTGCCCGCTACTTCCCGCCGCAGACCCGCGTCAGCCAGCCGGCCGGTGGCTACTTCCTGTGGCTGGAGCTGCCACCGCAGATGGACTCCCTGAAGCTGTTCCAGATGGCGTTGGCCCAGGGCATCAGCATTGCGCCGGGGCCGATCTTTTCACCGACCCAGCGATTCAGGAACTGTATTCGCCTGAACTATGGCAGCCCGTGGAATGAAGCGGCGGAACGGGCGATGGAGACGTTGGGGCGGATTGTGCGGTCGTTCTGAAGGTTGGTCGTTGCCTGTTCTGGCCCCATCGCGAGCAGGCTCGCTCCCACATCGGGACTGTGGCATTCACAAATCCCCTTGTGAGAGCGAGCCTGCTCGCGATGGGGCACTAACAGCCACCCAAAATCCGGCCCCTACCGCCCCCCACCCAAATCCACAAACGTCCCCGTCGCATAGGACGCCTTGTCCGACAACAACCACACAATCGCCTCGGCCACTTCATCCGGCCGGCCGCCGCGGGCCATGGGGATGGCCGATTCCAGCTTGCTGACCCGATCCGGATCACCGCTCAGCGCATGGAAATCGGTGTAGATGTAGCCAGGACGCACGGCATTGACGCGAATGCCCTCACCCGCCACTTCCTTGGACAGGCCCAGGGTGAAGGTATCGAGTGCGCCCTTGGACGCGGCGTAGTCCACGTATTCGTTGGGCGAGCCGAGGCGTGCGGCGACCGAGGAGACGTTGACGATGCTGCCGCCCTGCCCGCCATGCTTGGGCGACATGCGCAGTATGGCGTGCTTGGCGCAGAGGATCGGCGCCAGGACGTTGGTCTTGAGGGTTCTGAGGATGCGGAATTCGGACATTTCATCAATGCGCGACTTTTGCCCGACGGTGCCCGCATTGTTGACCAGCGCGGTCACCCGGCCCAGCTCGGCATCGACCCGGTTGAACAGCGCAATCACTTCATCTTCGATACTGACATCGGCACGTACGGCGATCGCCTGGGCGCCAAGGGCACGCACTTGTTCCAGCACGCGATGCGCCGCCTCTTCATCGGACTGGTAGTTGATGCAGATGCGGTAGCCCTGTTCGGCCGCCAGCTGCGCCGTGGCGGCACCAATACCGCGGCTGCCACCGGTGATGACAATGACTTTGTCCATGCGAGCATTTCCCCGTTCAAGCGTATGCGGTCGGGGCCAAGAATAACCGTCATTCGCCGCTTTTGCATGAGCTGTGGCAGGTTACCCGTTGATCGCGATCACAATCCTCGGGTTTTCAGCTCGTCGCCAGTCGCTCGGCGTTATGAATGTCTGCCATGAAACGTTCGGCCGGCAAAGGATGACCCAGCAGGTAGCCTTGCAGGGAGTCGCAGCCCAGTTGCGTCAGGAAGTCCTGTTGCACATCAGTTTCCACGCCTTCGGCGACGATGCGCAGGCCCAGCGCCTGGCCGAGCGCGACAATCGCTGAAACAATTGCTGCGTCGTCACTGTCCCGTTCCAGGTCGCGCACGAAGCCGCGATCAATCTTCAGCTCGTTGGCGGGCAATCGCTTGAGGTACATCAGGCTCGAATAACCGGTGCCAAAGTCGTCGATGGACAGGTCGACGCCCATTTCCGACAGCTCATTGAGCACCGTCATGCTGGCATCCGCATCGCTCATCGCCGTGGTTTCGGTGATTTCCAGGGTCAGGCAGTTGGCAGGCAGGTTGTGCGTGGCCAGGGCCTTGGCGACACTTTGCACCAGGCCGGCGTGGCAGAACTGCAAGGCCGACAGGTTCACTGCGATGCGCCAATGGGTATAGCCCAGCACGTACCACTCGCGCATCTGGCGGCAGGCTTCGTTGAGCACCCACTCACCGATGGAAATGATCAGCCCGGTCTTTTCCGCCAGGTCGATGAACTTGTCCGGCAGCAACAGGCCCTGGGTCGGGTGTTCCCAACGCAACAACGCCTCGGCGCCGATGGCCCGGCGGCTGCCGGCAGCGAACTTCGGCTGGTAATGCAGGCGCAACTGTCGCTGCTCCACGGCGCTGCGCAGGTCCTGGAGCAATTGCAGCTGTTTGCGCGCGTTGCTGTTCATCGACGCGTCAAAGAAGCTGTAGCCATTCTTGCCGGCACCCTTGGCGTGATACATCGCCGCGTCGGCGTTCATCAGCAACTCTTCGGCGCTGTGGCCATTACCTGGGTAGAGGGCAATGCCGACGCTGGCGGAGATCTGCAAATCGTGTTCGGTGACGCGGAACGAACGCGCGATCAGGCCGACCTGGCGCGCGGCGAGGTTCAACGCATCCTCTTCATTGGCCAGTTGCACCAGCAGCACGAACTCGTCGCCGCCGATCCGTGCCAGGGTGTCCTGGCTGCGCAGGTCCTCACGCAGACGCTGCGCCACTTCCCGCAGCAGCAAGTCGCCCATGTGGTGGCCGAAGGCGTCGTTGACCGGTTTGAAGCCGTCGAGATCAATGAACATCAAGGCAAAACAGCCACCCTGCTCCTTCACCCTCGACATCGCCTGTTCGATTCGGTCGGCCAGCAATACGCGGTTGGGCAGCCCGGTCAGGGTGTCGTGCAGCGCCAGTTGGGTGAGTTCGCGATTGGCCTCGGTCAACGACCGGGCCAGGTCAGCGGTGCGCGCTTCCAGGCGCGCATCGAGAATCGAGGTCAGCAAGGCGATGCTCAACACGGCCAGCGTTGTGACCAGCACCAGGCCATCCAGACCTTTACCGTTCAAGCCATTGGTGGCAGCACCGCAGAAACTGCCCTCGGGAAATTGCGCCGCCGCCATGGCCGTGTAATGCATGCCGACGATGGCGATCCCCATGACCACGGCGGCTCCGCCACGGATCAGGCGCACATATGGCGTGTGTTTGCGCAGGCGGAAGGCGATCCACAGCGCCGCACCGGAGGCTCCGACGGCGATCAGCAAAGACACCACGAACAGCGTGGGGTCGTACTCGATACCCGGCTGCATGCGCATCGCCGCCATGCCGGTGTAATGCATGGCACTGATCCCGGCCCCCATCACCAGCGCGCCGAACGCCAGTTGCCAGAGCGGCAAGCGGGGCTGGCGGACCAGCCACAAGGCGAAGCCGCTGGACAGAATCGCGGTGAGCAACGACAGCCCGGTCAACGTGATGTCGTAGCCCAGCGCGATGGGCAGTTCAAAGGCGAGCATGCCGATGAAATGCATCGACCACACACCCACCCCCATCGCAAAAGCCCCACCCGCCGTCCAGAAATGCACGGCCCGGCCCTTGGCCGTGGCAATGCGCCCGGTCAGATCGAGCGCCGTATAGGAAGCGAGAATCGCCACGAAGAGCGAGATGATGACCAGCGAGGGGGAATAGCTACCGATGAGCATGGGACTTCTCGAGACTACCCGCCGTACTGCTTCCGTTCTCGGTGGGCAAATCGGGGGATTGTACTGATTGCGCCAGAGAACGCACTGAGAAAATGAGCAAAAGGCCAGCAAGCCGATGAAACGCTTGTTTTAACGTAGTTTCTTAACTGCGCTGCCACGGGTTTTGGACCGGATGCAGACCACAAGGCCGGTCGAAATTTTTGTTGCCTGAGATACCGCTATCGCGAGCATGCTCGCTCCTACAGGATTTGTGGTGGGCACGAATCTGCGGTGGGCCGAGATCACTGTAGGAGCGAGCTTGCTCGCGATGGCGATCTAATCAGCGCCATTGTTTTCGCCTGACACTCCGCTATCGCGAGCAAGCTCGCTCCTACAGGATTTGTGGTGGGGACAAATCGTGCGGTGGGCCGAGATCACTGTAGGAGCGAGCTTGCTCGCGATGGCGATTCAATTCGCGCCATTGTATTTGCCTGACACTCCGCTATCGCGAGCAAGCCCGCCCCCACAGGTTTTGCGGTGGGCACAAATCTGCGGTGGGCCGAGATCACTGTAGGAGCGAGCTTGCTCGCGATGGCGATTTAATCAGCGCCATTGCATTTGCCTGACACTCCGCCATCGCGAGCAAGCTCGCTCCTACAGGTTCAACTGGCCGTCCCAGCCGCCGCCGAGCGCGGCGATCAGTTGTACGCTGGCGATCAGCCGGCTCTGCAGCAGGTCGAGCATGCTGCGTTCGTTGTTCAGTGCGGTGGCTTGCACCACGACGACGTCGAGATAGGCGATCAAACCGGCCTTGTACTGGTTCTGGATCAGGCGCAAGGATTCGCGGGCCGCGTCCAGTGCCTGTTGTCGTACCTCGGACTCGTTCTCCAGCACCTTGAGCTGGACCAGGTAGTTTTCCACCTCGCGGAAACCGTCGAGCACGGTCTGGCGGTACTTGGCCACGGTTTCGTCGTAGGCCGCTTCGCTGCGGTCGACTTCAGCCGAGCGCTGGCCGCCGTCGAACAGGGTCATCGCCAATTGCGGGCCGACCGACCAGAAGCGGTTCGGCACGGTGAACAGGTTGTTCGAGGTACTGCTGCTGTAGCCACCGTTCATGCTCAGGGTCAGGTCCGGGTAATACGCGGCCTTGGCGACGCCAATGTTGGCGTTGGCGGCGATCACCGAGCGTTCGGCGGAGGCGATGTCCGGGCGTCGCTCGAGCAATTGTGAGGGCAGGCTCAGCGGTACATCGGGCAACAGCGGGATGTTTTTCGTTTCAGCCAGGCTGAATTCAGCAGGCGGCAGACCGATCAGCACCGCGATGGCGTTTTCGAACTGTGCACGTTGCCAGATCAGATCGACCAGATCGGCTTCGGTGCTTTTCAGCTGGGTCTGCGCCTGCGCCACCGCGTCTTTGCCGGAAACCCCGGCGCGGTACTGGTTTTCGGTCATTTTCAGCGAGCGCTGGTAGGCCTCGACCGTCGCTTGCAACAGGCGCTTCTGCTCGTCGATCACCCGCAGTTGCAGGTAATTCTGCACCAGTTCCGACTGCTGGCTGAGGCGCATCGCCGCCAAATCGGCAAAGCTGGCCTCGGCGTTGGCCGTGTCAGCCTCCAGCCCACGACGCAACTTGCCCCAGATATCGGCTTCCCAGCTGACCCCGGCCTGGGCCGTGTAAGTGTTACGAATGCCGCTGGAGGAACTGCTCAGGCTGGAACTGCTGCTGCCGGTGCCCTGGCTGGAGCGGTTCTTGCCGACGGTCAGGTCCACCGTCGGGAAAAACGCGCCACGGGCGCTGCGCACCAGGGCCTGGGCCTGGCGGTATTGCGCTTCGGACTGTGCCACCGTCTGGTTGGCGCTGTTGAGCTTGTCGATCAGGCCATTGAGTTGCTGATCGCCATACAGCTCCCACCAGGCACCGCGTGCCAGGGAATCGCTGGGCGTGGCCTGGCGCCAGCCCGCCGCTTCCTTGTACTGCGCCGGAGCGACTGTTTCCGGACGCTGGTAATCCGGGCCGATGGCGCAGGCGCTGAGCAGCGCCACGCACAGCGACAGGCTCAGCAAGCGCGAGCCACGGGCCATGATCAGCGATGCGGGCAGGTTGAGTGGCGAACGGTCAGTCATAGCGGAGTTTCCAGAGCAGCATCAGTACGCACCCCGCGCCAGCGGTTGAAGCGATGGCGCAGTTTGTCGAGGTAGAGGTAAACCACCGGAGTGGTGTAAAGCGTCAGCACCTGGCTGAAAATCAGCCCGCCGATGATGGTCAGGCCCAAGGGCTGACGCATCTCTGCACCCTCGGCGCGACCCAGCAACAGGGGCAATGCACCGAGGATCGCCGCCAGCGTGGTCATCAGGATCGGCCGCAGACGTTGCAGGCAGGCGCTGCGGATCGACTCCAGCGGCCCCATGCCCTGATGTCGCTCCAGCTGCAAAGCCAGGTCGATCATCAGAATGGCGTTTTTCTTCACCACGCCGATCAGCAGGAACAGCCCCAGCAGGGAGATCAGGCTGAACTCGGCGCCCAGCGCGTAGATCGACAGCAGCGCACCGACGCCGGCCGAAGGCAAGGTCGAAAGAATGGTCAGCGGGTGAATGTAGCTTTCATAGAGCACGCCCAGCACCAGATAAACCGCCAGCAGCGCCCCGAGAATCATGAACGGCTGGCTCTTTTGTGTCGCGGCGAAGGCATCGGCGGTGCCGGCCATTTTCACGATGACGTCTTCCGGCATGCCCAGTTGCGCGAGCGAGCGCTCGATCGCCGCCGTGCCCTGCTCCACCGTCACGCCTTCGGCCATGTCGAAGGAGATGCTTTCGGAGGCAAACTGGCCTTCGTGGCTGACGCGGTCCTCGGCGAGGCTGCTTTCGTAGTGAGCGATGGTCGACAGCGGAATGCGCGCACCGTCAGTGGTGATTACCTGGACCTGATTGAGGGTGATCGGGTCCTGGGCGTATTTGGGATTGACCTCCATCACCACCTGATACTGGTTGAGGCTGTCGTAGATCGTCGAAATCTGCCGCTGGCTATAGGCGTTGTTGAGCACGGCGGTGACCATGTCCATGTCGATGCCCAGGCGCTTGGCCTGGTCGCGGTCGACGATCAGCGTCACCTGCTGCGCTCCGGCACCCTCGCGGGCATCAATCGCCGTCAGTTGCGGCAGCGCCTTGAGGGCAGCCACCACCTTCGGGTACCACTTGCGCAGTTCGCTCAGATCGGCGCTCTGGATGATGTACGAGTACTGCGAGGTAGTTTGCTCACGGCCGCCACCGAACTGCAGGTCCTGATCGGCCATCAGCATCAATTGCGCCCCGGGCACCTTGGGCATTTCCTTGCGCATGCGCTCGATGACTTTCTGCGCGGACAGGCCACGGTCATTGATCGGTTTGAGGCGCACCAGCATGAAGGCATTGTTGGTGCCGTTGCTGCCACCGATGAAGCCGGCGACGCTTTCCACCGCCGGATCCTTGAGCACGGCACGGCGGAAGATCTCCATTTTTGGCTGCATCACGCTGAAGGACAGACCATCGTCGCCACGCACGAAGCCGATCAGTTGGCCGGTGTCCTGTTGCGGCATAAATGTTTTAGGAACAACGACATACAAGGCAATGTTAACGCCAATCGTCACGATCAGGCTGAGCAGCGTGAGGCGACGGTGGCGCAGTACCCAGTCGAGACTGGTGGCGTATTTGCCGACCATCCAGTCGTTGGTGCGCCGACTCCAGCGTTGCAAACGGTTCTCCTGCCCCGGTGTGTGGGGCTTGAGCCAGCGTGCGCAGAGCATCGGCGTCAGGGTCAGGGACACCACCAGCGATACGACGATGGCCGCCGCCAGGGTGATGGAAAACTCGCGAAACAGGCTTTCGATGATCCCGCCCATGAACAGGATCGACAGGAACACCGCCACCAGCGACACGTTCATCGACAGCAGGGTAAAACCGACTTCCTTCGCCCCCAGGTAAGCAGCCTTCATCGGCCGCACGCCCTCGTCGATGTGCCGGGAGATGTTCTCCAGCACCACGATGGCGTCGTCCACCACCAGCCCGGTGGCCAGGATCAGCGCCATCAGCGACAGGTTGTTCAGGGAAAAACCGTACAGGTACATCACCGCGAAGGTGCCGACCAGGGACACCGGCACCGCCAGGGTCGGGATCAGCGAGGCACGGAAATTACCGAGAAACAGGAACACCACCAGAATCACCAGGGCCACGGCAATCAGCAGGGTCATTTCCGCCTCATGCAGCGTGGCCTTGATCACCGGCGAACGGTCCATGGCCAGGTTCAGCTTGACGCTGGCCGGGAGCACGGCTTGCAGGGCCGGGAGCTGGGCCTTGATTTCGTTGACGGTCTCGATGATGTTGGCGCCGGCCTGCCGGTTGATCACCAGCAGCACCGCCGCATCATCGTTGAAGAAACCGCTGTTGTAGCGGTCTTCGACACCGTCGCTGACCTTGGCCACATCCTTCAGGCGCAGGGCCGCACCGTCGGCGTAATGGATGATCAGCGATTCGTAGTCCTTGGCCTTTTCCAGTTGATCGTTGGCCTGAACCTGCCACATCCGCTCGCCATCCTCGACCGAACCCTTGGGCCGGCGCACGTTGGCATTGGCAATGGTGTTGCGCACATCGTCCAGCGCCACACCGTACTGGTTCAACGCCTGGGGTTCGAGCTCGACCCGCACCGCCGGCAGGGAACTGCCGCCGATCTGCACCTCGCCCACGCCCTGCACCTGCGACAGGCTCTGGGACAGAATGGTCGAGGCCAGGTCATACAACTGACCCTTTTCCAATACGTCCGAGGTCAGCGACAACACCATGATCGGCGCCTGGGACGGGTTGACCTTCTTGTAGGTCGGCATGCTGCGCATCCCGCTGGGCAGCAGGTTGCGCGAGGCGTTGATCGCCGCCTGCACCTCCCGCGCCGCGCCGTTGATGTCACGGTCGAGGTCGAATTGCAGAATCACCCGGGTCGAACCCTGGCTGGAGCGGCTGCTCATGGTGTTGACGCCGGCGATGGCGCCAAATGAGCGTTCCAACGGCGTGGCCACGGTCGAGGCCATGACTTCCGGGCTGGCCCCCGGCAAGCTGGCCTGGACCACGATCACCGGGAAATCCATCTGCGGCAGCGGCGACACCGGCAACAGGCCGAAGCTGACGCCGCCCAGCAGCATGATCGCCAGGCTCAACAGCAGCGTGGCAACCGGGCGCTTGATGAAAGGACCGGACAGGTTCATGGCTGCTCGACCGTTTCCGCCGACTCGGATCGACGACCCCAACGTCGACCGAGGCGATCGAAGTACAGGTAAATTACCGGCGTGGTGAACAGCGTCAGGATCTGGCTGACCAGCAGGCCACCGACCATCACCAGACCCAGCGGTTGGCGCAACTCGGCCCCGGAGCCGGTGGCCAGCATCAGCGGCACCGCACCGAACAACGCCGCCAGGGTGGTCATCAGGATCGGCCGGAAACGCAAGAGTGCCGCCTGGTAGATCGCCGTTTCCGGGTCCATGCCCTGGTTGCGCTCCGCGTCGAGGGCGAAGTCGATCATCATGATCGCGTTCTTTTTCACGATACCGATCAGCAGGATGATGCCGATGATCGCGATCATCCCCAAGTCATTGCCGCTGAGCAGCAAGGCCAGCAAGGCCCCCACCGCTGCCGAAGGCAAGGTCGAGAGAATGGTGATCGGGTGGATGTAGCTCTCGTACAGCACGCCGAGCACGATGTACATGGTCACCACCGCCGCCAGGATCAGCAGCAAGGTGCTCGACAAGGAGGCCTGGAACGCCTGCGCCGCACCCTGGAACTGCGTCTGCACGCCGATGGGCATACCGATATCCGCCTGCACCTGCTCGATGATCTCCACCGCATGCCCCAACGCCACGCCGGGCGCCAGGTTGAAGGACATCATCACGGCCGGGAACTGGCCGATGTGGGTGATCGCCAGTTGCGCCTGGCGCTCTTCGATATGCGCCAGGCTGGACAGGCGTACCTGGGCGCCATCGGTGGTCTTGACGTGGATCTGGTTCAGCGCGTCCGCGCCGATGCGCTCGCCGGACTGCGATTGCAGCACCACGCGATACTGGCTGGCCTGGGTGTAAATGGTCGAAATCTGCCGCTGGCCGAAGGCGTCGTACAGCGCATCGGTGATGTCGGACACCGACACACCGACCCGCGAGGCCGCATCGCGGTCGATCACCAGATAGACCTGCAACCCCTTGTCCTGCAGGTCGCTGGTCACATCGGCCAGTTCCGGGCGCTGGGCCAGGGCTTCGACCAGACGGCCGCTCCACAGGCTGAGCAACTCGGCATCCGGCGACGACATGCTGAATTGATACTGCGTGCGACTGACCCGGTCCTCGATGGTCAGGTCCTGCACCGGTTGCATGAACAGGCGGATACCTACCAGCTTATCCAGCTCCGGTTGCAGCCGGGCAATGACTTCGGTGGCGGTCAGATCCCTCTCGCCATGGGATTTGAGGTTGATCAACAGGCGACCACTGTTGAGCGTCGCGTTGTCGCCATCGACGCCAATGTAGGACGACAGGCTCTCCACCGCCGGATCCGCGAGGATCACCTTGGCCAGCTCCTGCTGGCGCTCGCTCATCGCGCCGAAGGAAATCGACTGCGGCGCTTCGGAAATGCCCTGGATGACCCCGGTGTCCTGCACCGGGAAGAAGCCTTTGGGCACCACCATATACAGGAACACGGTCAGCGCCAGGGTGCCGACAGCCACCAGCAGGGTCAGGGGCTGATTCTTGAGAACCCACTTTAACTTGCGCCCGTAAGCCGCGATCATCCAATCAATTGCCGCGCCACTGGCGCGGTAGAAGCGGCCCTGCTCTTCTTCCTTGGGTTCACGTTTGAGCAGGCGCGCGCACATCATCGGCGTCAGGGTCAGGGACACCACCAGGGAGATCAGGATCGCCACCGCCAGGGTGATGGCGAACTCGCGGAACAGCCGGCCGACCACGTCAGCCATGAACAGCAGCGGAATCAGCACCGCAATCAGCGATAACGTCAGCGACACGAGGGTAAAGCCGATCTGTTTCGCGCCCTTGAGCGCGGCATTCAGTGGGCTGTCGCCCTCTTCGATGAAGCGGGAAATGTTCTCCAGCATGACGATGGCATCGTCCACCACGAAGCCGGTGGCGATGGTCAGCGCCATCAGGGTCAGGTTATTGACCGAGAACCCGGCGAGATACATCACGCCGAAGGTCCCGATCAGCGACAGCGGCACGGCGACCGACGGAATAATCGTCGCACTGAAGCGGCGCAGGAACAGGAACGTGACCATGACCACCAGCGCGATGGCGATCAGCAGTTCGTGCTGCACGTCGGTGACCGATGCACGGATGGTCTGGGTGCGGTCGGTGAGCACGGTCACTTCCAGACCGGCCGGCAGGTTGTCGGTGATGCTCGGCAGCAGGGCCTTGATGCGATCGACCACTTCGATGACGTTGGCACCGGGCTGGCGCTGAATGTTGAGCAGCACCGCCTGGTTTTCGTTGGCCCAGGCCGCCAGTCGCTCGTTCTCGGCACCGTCGGCGATTTCGGCGACGTCTTTGAGGCGCAACGGCGCACCATTGCTGTAGGCCAGGATCAGGTTGGCGTAATCCTCGGGCGACGTCAGTTGATCGTTGGCATCGAGCATCGACACCCGGGTCGGGCCGTCGAAGTTGCCTTTGGGCTGGTTGACGTTGGAGGCACTGACCAGCGTGCGCACATCCGACAGGTTCAGCCCCGCCGCCGCCAGGGCCTCGGGGTTGACCTTGATCCGCACGGCCTGGCGTTGACCGCCGGAAATGCTGACCATGCCGACGCCGCTGATCTGCGCGATCTTCTGCGCCATGCGGGTATCGACCAGATCGTTGAGCTTGGGCATCAACATCGTCTTGGACGTGATCGCCAGGGTCAGTACCGGGGTGTCCGCCGGGTTGACCTTGTTGTATACCGGCGGTGCCGGCAAGTCCTTGGGCAACAGGTTGGTCGCGGCGTTGATCGCGGCCTGCACTTCCTGTTCGGCCACATCCATGTTGATGTCGAGGCTGAAGCGCAGGGTTAGCACCGAGGCGCCGCCGGAGCTGGTCGAGGCCATCTGGGTCAGGCCCGGCATCTGCCCGAACTGACGTTCGAGCGGCGCGGTCACGGCGCTGGTCATCACATCGGGACTGGCGCCGGGATAGAGCGTCATCACGCGGATGGTCGGGTAGTCGACCTGGGGCAAGGCCGACACCGGCAGCAGGCGATAGGCGATCAGGCCGGCCAGGACAATGGCCAGCATGCTCAGGGTCGTGGCGACCGGGCGAAGGATGAACAGCCGCGAGAGATTCATGCGCCGCCCTTTTTCGCCTTGTCAGCGGGCGCCGGCTCGGCCGTGCTGGCCGCGGACTTGCCCTGCAGATGCTCGGTCGGCGCGGTCGGCACGTCCTTGGAGTCGTTGACCACTTCCACTTCGCTGCCTTCCTTGAGCCGGTCGGTGCCTTCCAGGACCACGCGGTCCCCTGCTGCCAGGCCTTCGGTGACCACGGTGTTATCACCATCGCTGGCGCCGATCTTCAACTGGCGGATGGTGACTTTCTTGTCACCGTCCATGGCATAGACGAAGGTGCCGTTGGTGCCGAACTGGATGGCGGCCGATGGCGCGAGGACCACGTCCTTGAGGGTGTCGGCCAGCAGGTGCACGTTGACGAACTGGTTGGGAAACAGCGCCTGGTCGCGGTTGTCGTAGCGCGCCTTGAACTTCAGGGTACCGGTGGCGACGTCGATCTGGTTGTCGAGGCTGCTCAATATACCGGTGGCCTGCAATTTGGCGTCGCCACGGTCCCAGGCTTCGGCCGGCAACTGGGCGCCGCTGCGATAGCGGGCCAGCACCACGTCGAGGCTGTTCTCCGGCAAGGTGAAGGCCACGCTGATCGGCTGGGTCTGGGTGATGACCGCCAGCGCCGTGGTGTCATTGGCCGCAACGAGGTTGCCGACGTCGAGCTGACGCAGGCCGACCCGCCCGGTGATCGGGGCGCGGATCTTGGTGAATTCGAGATTGAGCTTGGCGTCGTTGACCGCCGCCTGGTTGGTCTTGACCGTGCCCTGATACTGACCCACCAACGCTTCGGCGGTGTCCAGGGTCTGTTTGGCAATGCTGTCTTCGCGATACAGGCCGCGATAACGCTCGACATCGACCTGGGCGTTTTTCAACTGCGCCTGATTCTGCAACAACGTGCCTTCGGCCTGGAGCAAGGCGTTCTGGTACGGACGCGGGTCGATTTCGGCCAGCAAGTCGCCCGCCTTGACCATCTGCCCTTCCTGGAAGGCCACCTTGATCAGCTCACCACCGACGCGGCTGCGCACATTGATGGTATTGAGTGCCGTCACCGTGCCCAGCGCCTTGTAGTAAAGCGGAAAGTCACCCTTGACCGCGGGCGCCACACGCACCGGCACCGCCCCGGCTGCGCCGCCGAAACCCGGACGCATCGCGCCCGAACGGCCCACGTGGCCGGACGCGGCTTTCTGCCCTGCCCCTTCTTTTGGCGTCGTGCCACCGGGCCAGAACTTCCAGCACAGGGCAGCGATGACCAACAGCACAAGCAGGCTGAACAGCCAGCGACGAGGACTACGGGAAGCGGAGGATTGCATGGAGTGATCAACCATTGGGCGCGTGGGCTTTTTTCTACAGGAGGCTGAACGATAAGCACTGGCGGGTCATTAGCAAAGCGCCTTTACCGGCAATTTACCTTCGGCTTACGTATCAGGAGGCTTGTCTAAGACACTGAAGCGCAAATGAAAACGGCTGGGCGCAGGGGACATCGGCGCAAATCCGCCGAGCGCGTCCCCTGAACCGTCAACAATTGTAGAAGCAGGTTTATTTCAGAACAGCGAGTGCCGCGTCGTAGTTCGGCTCCTGACCGATTTCACTCACCAGCTCGCTGTGCAGCACCTTGTCGTTCTCGTCCAGTACCACTACCGCACGGGCGGTCAGGCCCTTGAGTGGACCATCGGCGATCGCCACGCCGTAGTTCTCGATGAACTCGGCACCGCGCAGGGTCGACAGGTTCTGCACGTTGTCCAGGCCTTCGGCACCGCAGAAGCGCGCCTGGGCGAATGGCAGGTCGGCAGAGATGCACAGCACCACGGTGTTGGCCAGGTCATTGGCCTGGGCATTGAACTTGCGAACCGAAGTGGCGCAGGTCGGGGTGTCTACGCTTGGGAAAATGTTCAGCACTTTGCGCTTGCCGGCAAAGCTGGCCAGAGGGGTGTCGGACAGGTTGCCGGCAACCAGAGAAAAGGCCGGGGCCTTGGAACCGACTTGTGGCAACTGGCCGTTGACTTGAACCGGGTTGCCTTTGAGAGTGACTTGAGCCATGAACGGAGTCCTTCTGAACGTTGGTGGTGAGAGGGCCGAAGTTAACCATGAAATGGGTCTGCGACCTATGGGTGGAAACAAATTGTGAACTCTGTAGACGCCAATTGTAGGAGCGGGCTTGCCCGCGATGGGGCCCGCACATCCGACATCCATGGCGCCAGATACACCGCCATCGCGAGCAAGCTCGCTCCTACAGGGGTTTTGTTGCGGATGTTGGACTCGCGAACAACACAGCCCCCTGTGGGAGCGAGCCTGCTCGCGATGGGGCCGGCACAGTCAACACCTGAGCACCAGACACACCACACAAGAATCCAACCCCAATATGTCGATTTCACCCACCACAAATCGACCATAAGGTGAACCCACCCAAACCAAGGGAACCACCACCATGCGCTTCATGATCATCATCAAGGCCAGCGCCGACTCCGAAGCCGGCCTCATGCCCAGCACCGAACTGCTGACCGCCATGGGCACCTACAACGAAGAACTGGCCAAGGCCGGCATCCTCGTCGGCGGTGAGGGCCTGCGACCCAGCCGCCAGGGCGCGCGCGTGCACTTCAACGGCGACAAACGCACGGTCGTCGACGGGCCCTTCCCCGAAACCAAGGAGCTGATCGCGGGCTACTGGCTATGGGAGGTGAAATCCAGAGAAGAAGCCATCGAGTGGGTCATGCGCTGCCCCAAACCCATGCCCGGAACCGATGCGCAGATCGAAATTCGCGAGGTTGGCTGCTGTGGCGCAGAAGCAGATCGCCGCCAATCGCAATAAAGGATCCTGTCGATTTGCCCCATCACCAATCGACCATAAGGTGAGTCCACCCAAACCAGAGGAACCATCACCATGCGCTTCATGATCATCATCAAGGCCAGCGCCGACTCCGAAGCCGGCATCATGCCCAGCACCGAACTGCTGACTGCCATGGGCAATTACAACGAGGAACTGGCCAAGGCCGGTGTCCTGCTCGCCGGCGAAGGCCTGCACTCCAGCAGCAAGGGCGCGCGCGTGCGCTTCAACGGTGAAAAACGCACGGTGACCGATGGCCCGTTCGCCGAAACCAAGGAGCTGATCGCCGGTTTCTGGCTGTGGCAGGTCAACTCCCGGGAAGAAGCCATCGAATGGGTCAAGCGCTGCCCCAACCCGATGCCCGGCACCGACGCCGAGATCGAAATTCGCCAGGTGTTCGAGGCATCCGACTTCGGCGAGGAGTTCACCCCCGAGTTGCGTGAGCAGGAAGAGCGGGCGTTCGGGGCGGGCAAAACCGTGAAGTGATGCGCAGGGCCGTCAAGGCGTGCGGAGCCCCCTGTAGGGCTCGCGATGGAGTCAGCGACACCGCTGGGCATCAGACAGCCAGCGCCATCGTTGACGTGCATCGCAAGTCAGGCTCGCTCCTACAGGGGAACGTGTAGCTATTTGGATTTGAGTTTCAGATACGACTGGTGCAAATCCGCCGCCCAGCCGTCTATCACGCCCTTCACGTCGGAGGCTTTCAGGACCTGTTCGTCGTTTTCCAACGGTTTGCCGGTGCCTTTGCGCACGACCTGGGCCAGCACATGGTTGTCACCGCCATCGAGGAACACGGCTTCGGTGGCCAGGTCGGTTTCCTGATCGCGGATGCCGCTGGCCGTACTGACGGCCGCCGCGACCAGCGCAATTGGAATCACTTCATAGGGTTTCAGGCCCTCGGTCTTGCTGCTCACCGCCGTGATCGCCGGGCGCACCACGATCACGCCAGGCCCCGGGCCGGTCGCCAGGGGCAGCGACTTGCCCAACTCGCGCTTGAGTGCCTGATCGTAATAACTGGTGATGCCGTTCAGCGTAGTCTGCGGGATTTTCGCAGTGGGTTGGGGTTTGGGGTAAAGCTGGCTGGGTTCGATGTAGACACTTTTATACTTGCCGGTATCGAGTTTGGGATCGATCCAGCGCATCACCACGGCGCCCGAAGGCGACTTGGCTTCCTGCAGACGGCTGTAGTCCTTGAGAAAACCGGAATACTGATCAGGTTCGACCTTGTTGCTGGAACAACCCACCATGCCGATGGAGGCGATGCACAGGGTGCTCATCATTAAGGCAAGCTTCATGCGGTAACTCCTGTAAGGCAGACGCGACAGTTTGGAAATACTGGTTACAGGTATAGCCAATGCGCTGCGCCGCGTCGGGGAGAATTTCGTTGCATGGAGCAAAGTTGTATCGACTGGTGCCCCCTTGTGGGAGCGAGCCTGCTCGCGATGAGGGAGTGTCAGACAACAGTGTTTTGGCTGACAGACCGCCATCGCGAGCAGGCTCGCTCCCACAGGGGGGGGAATCGGGGGGCAAGGCTAACGCCGGCGGAACAACGGCCGCGGCTCGATCACCGAGCGGCCATACAACACGCTCATCCCCGCCAAGCCCTTGAGTGCATCTTCGGCGCTCTTGTCCTCGCGTACGGCAAAACTGTCGAAGCCGCATTGGCGCATGTGGCTGAGTTGATCGCGCAGCACATCGCCGACCGCACGCAACTCGCCGCTCCAGCCCATGCGGGTGCGCAGCAGGTAGGCCTGGCTGTAGGCGCGGCCGTCGCGGAAGCTCGGAAAGTCCAGGGCGATCAGGCGCAATTGACCAAGCCACGGCCGCAGGCTTTCCACCTCGTCATCCGGCCCGAGCCACACACCGTAAAGACCGGGCGCTTGCAACCAGTTGGCCAGCGGCAGGATCAACGGGCCGGCCAGTCTCACCTGTTCAGGATTGCGCAGCAGCGTCCACGGATCATCAGTGACAATGCGCGCTTGACCCGCTTCCAGTCGCAGCACGTTCCTCATACCGGCACCTCCTGCAGCTTGGGATACACCACTTCCTTGAACGGCTCCAGGCCGATACGTTGCAAGGTGTCGACGAACAGCTCTTCGCTTTCGCGGTAAAGCACGAAGGTGTCGATGATGCGTTCGATCACACCGGGTATTTCATCGGCACTGAACGACGGGCCGATGACCTTGCCCAGCGCACTGTCCTTGCCCTGTGCGCCGCCGAGTGTGACCTGGTACCACTCGCTGCCGCTTTTATCGACGCCGAGGATGCCGATGTTGCCAATGTGGTGGTGCCCGCAGGCGTTCATGCAGCCGGAGATGTTCAGGCTGATGTCGCCCAGGTCGTGCAGGTAGTCGAGGTCTTCGAAACGCGCCTGGATGCCTTGGGCAATCGGGATCGACTTGGCATTGGCCAGGGCGCAGAAGTCACCGCCGGGGCAGGCGATGATGTCGGTGAGCAAGCCGACGTTGGCGCTGCCCAGCCCCTGCTCGCACGCCCGTTGCCACAGATTGAACAGCCCGGCCTTGGGCACATCCGGCAGGACGATGTTCTGTTCATGGGCGATGCGGATTTCACCGAAGCCGAACTGCTCGGACCACGCCGCCACGGCATTCATCTGCTCGGTGGTGACATCGCCAGGTGGTGCCGCCGCACCCGGCTTGGTCGACAGGACCACGCTGGCGTAACCCGGCACCTTGTGCGGCTGTACGTTACGGGTGACCCAGCGGGCGAAGCCTGCGCTTTCGGCCATGCGGCTGCCGAATTCCAGGTCGGTGCTCGACAGGTCACGGTAATCCGGCGGTAGGAAGGCGCTGGCGACCCGTTCGTATTCTTCGTCGGTCAGTTGTGCCGGGCCGTCCTTGAGGTGTTGCCACTCTTCCTCGACTTCTTTGGCAAAAGCCTCGATGCCCAGGGCCTTGACCAGGATCTTGATCCGCGCCTTGTATTTGTTGTCCCGCCGGCCATGGCGGTTGTACACCCGCAGCACCGCCTCGACGTAGGACAGCAGGTGATGCCACGGCAGGCCTTCGCGAATCTGCAAGCCGAGGATCGGGGTACGGCCCAGGCCGCCGCCGACGATGACCCGCAGCAGCATCTGCCCGTAGGCGCCGCGGTAAAGGTACAGACCGATGTCGTGCATCATGATGGCCGCGCGGTCCTGCTCGGCCGAGCAGATGGCGATCTTGAACTTGCGCGGCAGGAACAGGAATTCCGGGTTGATGGTCGACCATTGCCGCAGGATTTCCGCCAGCGGCCGCGGGTCGATCAGCTCATCGGCGGCCACCCCGGCGAAGGCTTCGGTGGTGATGTTGCGTACGCAGTTGCCGGATGTCTGGATCGCATGCATGTTCACCTCGGCCAGGCGTTCGAGGATTTCCGGCACCTGGTCCAATTCGATCCAGTTGAACTGCATGTTCTGGCGGGTGGTGAAATGGCCGTAGCCGCGGTCGTAGTCCCGGGCGATGCTTGCCAGCGTGCGCATCTGCTGTGCGCTCAGGGTGCCGTAGGGAATGGCCACACGCAGCATGTAGGCGTGCTTTTGCAGGTACAGGCCGTTTTGCAGGCGCAGCGGCAGAAACTCTTCTTCGCTCAACTCGCCCGCCCTGAAGCGCTCGACCTGGTCGCGAAACTGCGCCACCCGCTCGAACACCAGCGCGCGGTCATAGTCGTCGTATTGATACATGTGGCTACCTCATCAGGGCATTCGGACACCTGCGCCTACCTCCTGTGGGAGCGAGCCTGCTCGCGATGGATTTGAAAACGCCGCGGGGTATCAGGGCCCCTGCGTCATCGTTGGCGACCATCGCGAGCAGGCTCGCTCCCACAAAGATCGATACGCGGCTCGTTTTCTGTAGATCGACTATGCATCCAGCGCTGACTGCATTACAGCTTCACCTGAACATTAAAAAACCAGATCAGAACACCCCGGATCGCCGCTGCAATGGCGCATTATCTGATCCGCATAAATGAGGTTTTACTGAGTCTGTTTTGTTTCCGGCAAGGTTTCTACAGTGCACCGGCATGCCAGTCCGGGTGGCCTGGCAAGACTTTGCAACCGTGGAAGCATTGACCATGAGCACAGCAACAATCGGACAGGCCTATAACTACAAGGTCGTCCGCCAATTCGTCGTGGCGACCGTATTCTGGGGCGTCGTGGGGATGGCGATGGGGGTGTGGATCGCCTCGCAACTGGTATGGCCCGAGATGAACCTCGACCTGCCATGGACCACCTTCGGGCGCCTGCGACCGCTGCACACCAGCCTGGTGATCTTCGGCTTCGCCGGCAGCGCGCAATTTGCCGCCAGTTACTACGCGGTGCAGCGCACCTGTCAGGTGCGGCTGTATTCCGACACCCTCGCCGCCTTCACCTTCTGGGGCTGGCAGTCGGTGATCGTGATCATGTTCATTACCCTGCCGCTGGGCTACACCACCACCAAGGAATACGCCGAGATCGAGTTCTCCGGCGCGGTGTGGATGGCGGTGGTCTGGGTCGCTTATGCCATCGTGTTCTTCACCACCGTGGTACAGCGCAAGACCAAACACATCTACGTCGGCAACTGGTTCTTCGGCGCGTTCATCCTGGTGATCGCCATGCTGCATGTGGTCAATCACCTGTCGATCCCGGTGGACTGGTTCAAGTCTTATCCGGTGTATTCCGGGGCCACCGACGCCATGGTGCAGTGGTGGTACGGGCATAACGCCGTGGGCTTTTTCCTCACCACCGGCTTCCTCGGGATGATGTATTACTTCGTACCCAAGCAGGTCGGCCGGCCGGTGTATTCCTATCGCCTGTCCATCGTGCACTTCTGGGCGCTGATCACCCTGTACATCTGGGCCGGTCCCCACCACCTGCACTACACCGCCCTGCCCGACTGGGCGCAGTCGCTGGGCATGGCCATGTCGCTGATCCTGCTGGCACCGAGCTGGGGCGGCATGATCAACGGCATGATGACCCTGTCGGGCGCCTGGCATAAGTTGCGCACCGACCCGATCCTGCGTTTCCTGGTGCTGTCGCTGGCGTTCTACGGCATGTCGACCTTCGAAGGTCCGATGATGGCGATCAAGACCGTCAACGCCCTGTCCCATTACACTGACTGGACCATCGGCCACGTCCACGCCGGGGCCCTGGGCTGGGTGGCGATGATTACCTTCGGCGCTACCTACCACATGGTGCCGAAAGTCTTCGGTCGCGAGCAGATGTACAGCACCCCGCTGATCAACCTGCACTTCTGGCTGGCGACCATCGGCACGGTGTTGTACATCGCCTCGATGTGGGTCAACGGCATCACCCAGGGCCTGATGTGGCGTGCGATCAACGACGACGGCACGCTGACCTACTCGTTCGTCGAAGCCTTGCAGGCCAGTCATCCAGGCTTCGTGGTGCGCTTTGCCGGTGGCGTGTTCTTCCTCACGGGCATGGTGCTGATGGCCTACAACGTCTGGCGCACCGTGCGGGTCGCGGATGTGCGCATGGCCGAGCGTGAAGCGCAGATTGCCTGAGGCAAGGGAGCTTTATATGTACGAGATACTGCTCAATTTACTGTTCGTGGCGGGTTTGTGGCTGGCGGTCGAGCATTGCCTGAAGCGCGAGACGACACAGAGCCTGGAGGATGCCAGCCTGATTCCGTTTGCCGATGATCCCGAGGTGGCGCGGCGGGTTGAAGCCGCCACTGGCAAGGTGGTGAAGGCGGTGGCGCCGGAAGAGGCAAAACCTGGATACATCAATCTAGAGATGTGAAGCCCGCTTTTACATGCCTGCTGGAACCACTGTGGGAGCGAGCCTGCTCGCGATAGCGCAATAGCAGTCGACATCTACGTTGACTGGTGCACCGCCATCGCGAGCAGGCTCGCTCCCACAGGTATTTCCAACAGAATTCAAATGGGTCTCAGGTATCAAACCACTCCCGCCGCTCATGGAAGGTGTTGCGGATCAGGTCGACGATCATCCGGGTCTGCTCGCAGCCTGCGGACTCGCGCTTCACCGCCATCCACACCTGGCGCTGCATTGATTGGTCGAACAACCCCGGCAAGGCAATCAGGCCGCGGTCGAAGCGCCCCATGTAGCCGGGTAGCAAGCCGATGCAGGCGCTGCATCGGATCATTTCCAGCATCAGCTCATAGCTATGCAACTGCACCACGCCGGCCAGGCGCTGATCGACGATGTCGTGCCAGGGCCGGAAGCTTTCCACCGGACGCTCGTGCTGCCACTGCACCAGCAGGAAATCAGCCAGGTCATCAAGACTGACCGGGCGCGCGGTGACCCGTGAATAGCGTTTGGCAATGTGCGGCAGGTATTCGAGCGGCGCCAGGCGTTCGGGTTCGCTGACGGCAAAACTGGGACCCGGCAGCGGCGATTCGGTGCTGGCCAGCCACACCACCACGTCCGCGCTCACGGCTTGCAGGGACAGGTCGCTGTCCAGCGAGATGATCTCCAGGCGCACACTGGCATTGCGTCGCAACAACGCCACCAGGTCACGGCCCAGGATGTCGTGCAGGATGCTTTGCGCCACCGCCAGGCGAATCAGCGGTTGCTCGATCACCGGCAATTTGCGTTCGTGGGCCATGGCGATCAACTGCGCATGAAACAGTTGCCCATCGCGACTGAGCGTCAGCGCGCTGCCCTGAAACCGGAACAACGTGCGTTGCAGTTGTTCTTCCAGCAACGCCAGGTGCTTGCGCAGCTGGGTCGGACGGACATTGAGGCTGCGCGCCGCCTGCATGAAACAGCCACAGCGGGCGCTGACCAGGAAATACTGGGCCACCTCGGCATCCAGCCCGGCGGCCACGTCCATCAGGGGATCGCTGCTGACCATTGCAGATCGGTAATCGTCAGCCCGCTGACGCCCCATGGGTTCGGTAAAAGACATCGATGACTCCCTGTCGATCTTATTGTCTGCGCCTGTGCCAGCGAATTTCACTGGCACAGGGCGTGATTAACGCTTGTCCTCGAGGATCTTGTTCAGCTCTGCCCCATCAATGCTCAGCGTCGCCGTATTAAGCATGCCTTCGAGGTAAGCCTTGGCGATCTGCTCCTGGCGTTGCGCACGCAAGGCCTGGGTCAGACGGTCGCGCAGTTCGTCGAGCGTGGCCACGCGGCTCGGTTGCAGCTCGGTGAGCTTGATCACATGCAAGCCCGCCTGGCTTTGTACCGGCTCGGAAACCCCACCGACCTTGAGCCGCGCCACCGCGCTACGCACCTCCGGCACCAGTTGCTGCAACGGTTGCATGCCGGTGTCGCCGCCGCGCTGCGCGCTCTCGCGATCCTGCGAGTACTGGGTGGCCAGCGCAGCGAACTCGGCCGGTGCCGCCTGGGCCTTGCGGCTCAGTTCCTGGGCCTGCTTGCGCACCGCCTCCAGGCTCTGCGCATCGTTGACCGCGAGGAAGATCTGGCTGACCCGATACATCGCCGGCGTCACCCACTCCGCCTTGCCCGCGTCATACGCCTGTTGCAGCTCGGCGGCACTCGGGTAATCCGCGGGCACCTGGCTGACCGACTGCAAGTAATTGCGAAAGACGATCTGCTCGGTGGCAGCGCGGGTCTGCTGTTCGATCTCCGGGCGCTGGCGCCAGCCCTGGGCGTCGGCCTGTTCGAGCACGGCTTTCTCGGCCAGGCGCGAACGAATCCAGCTTTCCAGGGTGGCGCGGTTGCCGCGCAGTTGCTCGCGGGACTCGGCCGGCAGGCTAGCCAGCAACGACTTCAGCTCGGCCGTGGCCACCTGCTGATTACCCAGGCGCGCCACGGCGGGCTCGTTGACTGCCGCGGCAGCGGAAGGCGCCGGCTGCGTCGCCGCCACCGGGTCGTGGCCCGAGGGCAAGCCCAGGGCCACGGCCACCGCCAGTATTGCCAGCGCGCCTGCGCCGGCCATTACCGTGAGTTTTTTCACTGGGCTTCTACCTCTTGCTCCGGCGCCTCAACGTTTTGCGCCTGGGCATTGAGCTGCGCGGCGTTCTGGCTGTAGTCGCGCAGGTAGACGATGAATTCCTGCAACAGGCGGTCCCACAGTTCCAGGTTGCCGCGCAGGTAATCGGCGCTGACACCGGCCGCCACCACCACGTCCATTTCCATCACCAGGAACTCGCCCTGCACCGACAGGCGGGCAAAACGGCGCGAGGCGTTCCACAGTTCCGCCAGGCCGGCGGGCAGTTCGCCCTGCACGCGCAAGGCGCAGCTGAAGGTGAAGTCGACATAGTTGCCCTGCTCCGCCGCCGGGTTGCCGAAACGCACGGCGTAACCGATGCCCTGGCTGGCGCTGAGCAGTTGCACGATGCCGTTCTGGTCAGTCTGGTTAACCCGGTAGCCGGCGTTTTGCAGCACTTCGGTCAGCGATTGTGGCGATACGTGGGCGATCAATTGAGTCATGAATGTTCTTCCCTGTTGTTCAGTGAGCGACCGCGGCTTGCGGCGCGTCGAATTGGTTTTTGTACAGTGCATCGCCAAAGTCCTGGGTCAGTTCTTCGAACTTGACCCGGGCACTGCCGGCGAACGGCTGGCGGATTTTCATCACTTCGGCTACGTCGATCTTTTCGTAGGAAGCGAGAATCTCCTTGGCCACGCCGTACAACTGTAGATTCTTGTATGCACATTGCTGCATTTGTGTGTCACGTTCAGTCAGTTGCTGTTCCAGCCTGGAACGCTCGGTTTCCTTGCCCCGGGCCATGACCAGCAATTCATCGTAGGCCTTCTTGAACTTGCCAATCTGTTCGTTACTGGCGGCGACCTGCGCCTGGGCCTGACTGTGCAGACTGTCCTGCTGGGCCGCCAGTTGCTCGGCGACGCCCTTGTACTTGGCAAGCTCGGCGCTCAATTGTTTGACCTGCGCCTGCGCTGCCTTGGTCTCGGCCTGGGCCGCCACCTGTGCGGCGCTGGCCTGGGCCTGCTGGCTTTGCAGGGCCTGCAATTGCTGGGTGGTGCTGCGCAGTTGCGTGCGCAAGCGTTCCTCCATGCCCTCGGCGCTCGCGCCCTGGGCCAGCGCCAACCCGCTGACCAGCAGGCAGACCGTGGCCGCTATGCGTGTGCTCATGTCGCTCTCCCGGCGCCTTAGAAGCGCGTGTTGATTTCAAGCTGCAAGACGTCGATGTCGAATGGCGCGCCATACACCGCCTCGGAGCTCAACCAGCGACCGGTGGCCGAGACGTTCTTGGCCAGGCCGTAATTGCCGCCGATGAAGTAACCCTTGGCGTTGGTGCCGCCCAGGTGGAACGACGAATCGTTGAAGCCGTCAGGCAAGGCGTCCGGCTGGATGTACTTGTAGCCGGCGAACAGGTTCCAGTCGCCCTGCTTGCGGGTATCCAGGCTGTTGCCCAGGGTGAACTGCATCATCCAGGCATTGGCGCCGCTCTTGATCTCGCCGTCGCTGCCCAGGTTGTTGACGATCTGCCCGGCGGAACGCTTGCGCATGTCGCCTTCGTCGTAGCCCAGGTTGTGCACGTAGTTGGCCTGGCTGCGCAGTTTGAAGTCTTCCGGCAGGTCGGTGTCCCAGGTGAAGTTCAGGTCCACCAGGTTGAACTCGGACGCCAGGCCGACGAATTGCGGTTGCGGCGTGGTGGCCGGGCTGAGCGGGTTCGGCGTGATGTCGCGCAGCAGGAACACGGTGTTGCCCTTCTGCATGAACGCCGCGCGCGTGCCGTCGGAGTCGCAGCCAGGCTGGCCGGACCAGGGTTCGCAGGCACTGGAGCGCTGGCCTTCGATGTCGTCGAAACGGTAGTAAGCCAGCGCACCCTTGAGCCGGTTACTGGAGTTGAGCGCCCATTTGGCGCCGATCTGCGCGCCGTACAGCCATTTGTTGTCGCTCTCTTCCTTGTCGAAACCGTTGCTGGTGCTGCTGTCGTTAGTGTAATCCACCGGAAACGCGCCGACGGTGCCGAACAGGTCCCAGTCGCGGCTGAGCTTGCGATCGAAAATCGCCGCCACGCCGTCGAAGTTCAGGTCGTTGGAATACAGCATGTCGGTGGAATAGAACGGGTTGGCGATCCGCCCGCCGGTCACGGTCAACTGCTCGGACGGCTTCCAGGTCAGGTAACCCTGGTCGAGCCAGATGTCTTTCTTGCCAAAGCCGCCACCGAGGGTCTGGGTGGTCGACACCGGGTTGTTGTCGGAACCGGTGGCGATACGCACGCCGGCGGTCCACTCGGGGGTGATCACCGCTTTCATGCCCAGGCGAGCGCGGACGCGGAACAGGTTTTCGCGATCTTCACGGGTGTTGAGCAACGGCGGCAGCGAGGTGCTGCTGTTGGGGTTCACGTCGTACGGGCCGTTGTTGTTGAGCTTGGCGAAGTCGACGATTTCGTTGCTGTTGCTGCCGGCGTAGTAACGCGACTCGTCACGCAGGCGCATGTCGCCGTCGAAGCTGATGCGCGATACCCAGTCCGGGAAGGTGTTGGGCTGGGCCCAGTTTTCCTGCTTGGCGGTGGCCATGACTTCGGCCTTGACCTGATCGCGGATCTGGTCGCGCACGGCAGCCGGCACGTATTGCACACGTACGTCGCCCGGGGCGGTGGCAGGCCCGGAGGCGGCCACCGCCACGGGTGCTGCGGCGGCGGCTTTCTTCGCCTGGTCGGCCTCGCTCTGGGCCTGGGCAATCAGCTTGTCGGCCTTGTCCTGTTTCAATACGCCTTGTTCCACCAGCAGGCGGATCAGATTGATCGTGGCGTTTTCCGAGGGCGCAGGCGCTGCCGTGGCCTGACCGACCAGGGCGGCGATGACCACGCCGACGGCCAGAGATAATCGGTTGACGTTGGAAATCATTTGCTCACAACTCCTTTTCGCAAAACTTCTGATGTTCGGTTAACCCGGACGCCGCCCTTGCAGGGACAGGCGCACGGGCAAAGTGATGGAAGCTGGCGGCCGCTCGCTCAACGCACCGGCGCCCCGCAGCGCCGCGAGCACCTGGCTGTCGACTTCGGGGTTGCCGCTGGACTTGGCCAGCTCCACCCGAGTGATCTCGCCGACGCTGCTCAGCCACACATCGGCCTGTAGCGAGAAAGCCTGGTTGCGCAGGTCGGGGTTCTCGCGCAGCAAACGCTGGAAGGTGTAAGCGAGGAACTGGCTGTAGGTGCCATTGCCCACGCGACCACCGCCGGAACCGGCCATGCCGCCGCCCTTGCCCGCGCCGATGTTGAAAGCGTCGCTGCCGGACTGGGCGTCGCCGTCCATTTGCATCGGGTTGGCCAGGTCGTCGACGGGCGACGGTGGCGCCTCTTCTTCAGGCTTCACTTCTTCGGGCTCCGGGGTCGGCTCGGGCTCGACCATTTTTTCTTCCACGGGGGTTTCCGGCTCTGGCGGTTTTTCCGGCGGCGGAGGTGGCGGTGGCGGCAACGGAATGATGGTCGGCACCTTCGGCGCTTCCCGGCGGATGCCGCTCATGTCGTTGGCCCACTGCCACAAAAACCACGCGGCCAGGCCGGCGACCAGCAAGCCGGCGCCCCATTTCACGAAGCGCATGGCCGACTTCTTCACGGGTGACGGGCTGATGGGAAGTTGAGCAGTCATGGTCAGCCCTGTGTCGGTTTGCCGGTCACCAGACCGACCTGGGACAGTTCAAGACGGCGCAGCAGGTCCAGCACCTCGATGACTTTCTGGTACTGCACCGTGGCGTCACCGCGTACGATCACCGGGAAGTCCGGGCTCTGGGCCTTTTCGATGCGCAAGCGGTCCTCCAGCTCAGCCAGGGTCACCGGGTAAGCGTCGAGGAACACCTGGCCGCCGTCGTTGACCGAGATCGCCTTGGTCTTGGCTTCGGACAGCGACACCGAGGCGCTGGCCTTGGGCAGGTTGATCTGGATGCCCGAGACCTGCGCGGTGGCGGTGAGGATGAACATCACCAGCACCACCATCAGCACGTCCACCAGGGGCGTGATGTTGATGCTGTCCACCGCGGCGTCTTCGTCATCGTCGTGGGAGGCGTTTACGTTTGCCATGTCGATGCCCCTCAGGCCGGTACGTGGGCGTTGGTGTGATTGCCACGACGGTGCGCCGACTCACTGAACTGGCTTTCGCCGTGCATTTCCGCCAGGCGCGTGATGAACTCGTCGACAAACACGCGCATGTCGGCGCTGACTTCCTTGTTGCGGGTGATCAGGCGGTTGTAGCCAAACAGCGCAGGGATCGCGACGAACAGGCCCATGGCGGTGGCGAGCAACGCGGCGGCCATACCCGGGGCGATGGCGTTGATGTTGACGTCGCCGGCCATGGCGGTGCCGAGGAACACCACCATGATCCCCAGCACCGTGCCGAGCAGGCCGATGTAAGGGCCGCCGGCGATGGCGTTGGACAGGGTCGAGAGTTTCGAACCGAGCGCCTGGTTTTCCCGGGTGCGCACGCCGTCCATGGAGCAGCGGATCGCTTCGATGGTGGCGGCCGAGACCGACGAGGTATCGGCGCCCTGCTCGCGACGGGTGCGGATCTCCTTCACGGCCACCTGGTACAGGCGCCACAGCGAGGAGTCCTGCAGACGACGGGCGAGGTCCTGGTCGCCGGCGAACATTTCAAGGCGCGTGCCGACCTTGGCGAACTGCTCGCGGAAGGCTTCATTGGCAGCGCTGACGCGACTGACCATGCGGTTTTTGCGCAGCATGATGTACCACGACTGGAACATCATCAGCACCAGCACGGCGATGATCACCCAGGCGTCCAGCGGCACAGCGTTGAGCAGGAAGCCCAGGCTGCCGAAGCCGAAACCCGACTGTTCTTCGTCGACGCCGTAGGCCACCAGCTTCGATTCGGCGCCCTGGGAAGTGGCGTCTGCCAGCAATTGCGCGGCCGGACGGGCGACCTTGGACAGGCGCAGCTCGTCGATGGCGCCGGCGAACGGCTGGTAAGGGCTTGGTGGCATATCCGCGGCAACCGGCAGGTCGGCGCCGATGGCCATGACCGAATTGAATGCCGGCATGGCCACGGCCAGGCTCGCGGTTTCGCGACCGTTGACGTACAGCGAGATTTTGCTGCCCTCAGCGGTCAGTGCCAGGTGTTGCCATTGGGCCGGGTTCAACGGCTGGGTCGACACGGCGCGCTGGCCGTCGACTTCCACGAACGGCAGGCCCTGGCTCAAACCGACCAGCAGGCTCTGGGTGCCTTCGCGGCGGGCCAGCACCAGTTGCTCACCGTTGGCCTGATCCAGACGCAGCCAGGCGCTGAAGGTGAAGGCGCTGCCGGCGTTGTGTTGCAACGAGGGGCTGGCCGGCAACAGCAGCGGCTGGCCGCTGAACTGCAGGGCACGACCGATCACACCGTCGATGCTCGCACCGGTGGCGCTTTGCGCGGTGTTGCCGTAAGCGGTGGTGTCTTTCGCCGGGGTGCCGGTGGCGCCGTCGAAATGGTAGAGCGCGGTGTAGTTCGGCTCGAAGGTCAGTTGACCGTTGCCGGTGGCCGGGGCTTTCTGGTTGCCGTAGTACATCCAGATGTCCTGGCGCTGGGCGCCCTCGACTTTCGGCACATCGACCCACACCAGCGCCATGCCCATCAGCGCATCGAAGCTTTCGATCTGGTGGTTGAGCACGGTCTTGTCATCGGCGGCGACGAAGCGCAGGTCTGAGCCGTCTTCCTTGACACCGTCGAAGGTGAAATTGCCGGTGTGCAGGCGCACCAGCAGCGCGGTGCGGCCCAGGGCCTCATTGATGGCCGCGCCCTGGGGCGTGGTGTCCACCGAGATCTGTTTGCGGTAGTGCCAATCGTCCTGCCACCACGCCTGTGCAGTGGCCGGGAGCACGACGCTCAGGCACATCAGGAACGCGAGAAATAAGCGCTGCATGAAAATTACTCCGTAGGTTCAGAACGTCGCTTGCAGGTTGAAATGCACGCGCGAATCACGTTTTGTGGTGTTCGGTCCGTCGAGCAGCGGGTAACCCCAATCCACACTGCCGGACAGCCATTTGCTCAAGCTCGCGCGGGTGCCCAGGCCAACACTGGCCACGGCGTAATCGGCCTCTTGATCGGGAAGTTCGTCGCGCAGGTACAACTGCGCGCCTTCGGCGAAGGCGTAGAAGCGCCATTCCTGGACGTAGCTGCCGAGGAACTTGGCCAGTGACGGCGTGCGCAGTTCCTGGCTCAGCAGGTAGCCGTCGTCGGCGGTACGCTCGGCCGCCAGGTAGCCGCGCACCGAGGTGGCGCCACCGGCGGAGAATTGCTCGTTGGAGACCAGTGGCCCCGAGGCGACCTGGAATTGCGCCTTGCTTGCGCTCTGCCAGTCGTTTTCAAAGGTGTAGGTGAAACTGGTATCGCCCTTGAGCACGGCGAAGCTCGGGCTGGCGCGATAGCGTTTGTAGTCGAAGTCTTCGTCGTCACTGCCGTAGCCGAGGAAGCTGCGGGTGCCGGCCACCAGGCTCAGGCCCAGGCCCAGCTGCGAGCTTTCGGTGTAGCGAAAGCCGTTGTAGGCGAAGGTGAACGGCGCGTATTGCAGCGGCACCTTGTCGCTCGCGCCGCCCAGGTCCAGTTGCTCGTCGAAGTCCTTGAAGTCGATGCCGGCCGACAGCGAGTTGGACCAGTTGCCGCTGGACGGGATCGTGTAGATCGCCGACACACCGTAGGAATGGCCCTTGCCCAACACGTTGCTGCCGCCGATGGTGGCGACGTTGCTGTCGGACTGGTAACCGGAGAATTGCACACTCCAGCGCTCGCTCAACGGCGCGCTGTAGGAGCCGGACCAGACCTTGGCGTTGGAGGTGTCCTGGGGCGCGGTGAAGAAGGTCAGCGACACGCTGTGGCCCATTTGCCAGAGGTTGTTGTAGCCAAGGCTGGCGACGCTGCGCAGTTTTTCGGTGTCGGCGCTGTAGTCGTTGTTCAGGCCCAGGGTGGCTTGCCACGGGTCCTGGTCTTCGACCTGCAAATCCACGTCCATGGTGCCGGGGCGCTGGCCTTCGCGCACCAGCGGCATGACCTGGCGACCGGGGTTCTTGTTGATCTGCGCCAGTTCCGTCTGCACCTTGGCGAAGTCCGGCACCTGGCCTTCCTGCAAGGCCGGCACGTCGTCGCGGATCTCGACCGGCGAGTAGTGCTTGGCCCCGACCACCCGCACGCGGCCGACCTTGGTTTCGCTGATTTGCAGGTAGACGATGCCGTCGTCGACCTTCTGTTCCGGCAGTTCGACGAACACCGACTGGTAGCCGCGATCCTGATAGGCCTTCTGCAAGGCATCACGGGCACCTTCGATATCGCTCAGGGCTTTTTGCGGGCCGAGAAACGGGTACACCGCTTCTTCGATGGCCCGGGCATCGAGTACGGTGTTGCCGCGCACGAAGTATTCGTTGACGTCCACCAGCTTCTGCGGTGCAGCCGCATCAGTGCCCTCTTCTCCCCACGCCGGCTGCACGCCCGCCGTCACCAGCAGCCAGCCCCACAGCGCCAGCCGTGACTTGAAAAAATGATCCACATCACCCCCTGAATTCGATAGACCGATAACCGTCTGCACTGCGGCAGGCTGGCTCAAATGCTTGCGATCGGTGTTGCCACGTGCTTGCCCAGCCAGCTGTGCAGCAGCGCGAAGTTCAGCGAGAACTCGGGCATTTGCAGCAAGGCACCGCAGAACACTTCACCAATGACTTTCTGGATCAGCTCCACCGCCCGCGGGTTGTTCAACAGCGTGGTGGTGGAACGACTCAACACGCTGAAGCTCCAGACCTTCTGGTTGAGGTCCAGGCCGACGAACCAGCGGAACAGCAGGTTGTAATTGAGTTGTTCGTAGAGCTGCTGCTCGCTGGGCACCGAGTACAAGAGCTGCAACAAGAGGATGTGCATGACCGTCTGCGGCGCGATGGACATGCCGGGTTCGGCCGCCAGGGCCTGCATCAGCTCGTAGTGTTCATCAAGCAGGTCGTCGATCTGCGGGCGCAGCAGCACCAGCGAATGCCCGGGCGGGATATAGGCCGACACTTCCTTCAAGGCGCCCTGCCAGTCTTCCTGCGAGACGATCCAGACCCACGGCGCGCCGTAGCGATACACCGAAACCGGCTTCTTGCGCGCAGCCTCGACGATCTTCGACAAGCGTTGATCGAGCTCCTGCATCCCTACTTTCGAGTAACGTTCCATAGTCCCCATCGCCTCACTCCTGGCTGGCTTGCAGTCCCCTCAAGCACGTACATAGGCATGACCGGGCTGGCGAAGTGCTACCGAACTTTTGTCATGAAAGCTTCATTCAAGGATTGCCCCCGCCTGCTTGCGATGGCCACTGTGGGAGCGGGCTTGCTCGCGATGGCGGTGGGTCAGGTGTCTTGGTGTTGGATGTGCCGCCGTCATCGCGGGCGAGCCCGCTCCCACAGGATTGGTGTCGAACACAAATGTTGAATTCACCCATGATCCCTGTGGGAGCGGGCTTGCCCGCGATGGGGTCGGGTCAGGCGCCTTGATGTTGGATGTGCCGCCGCTATCGCGAGCAAGCTCGCTCCTACAGGGGGCTGTGGCGAACACAATTGCCGAGTTCACCGATGGCCACTGTGGGAGCGAGCCTGCTCGCGATGGCGGTGGGTCAGGTGTCCTGGTGTCGGATGGGCCGCCGCTATCGCGAGCAGGCTCGCTCCCACGGTGGTGGAATTTTTGTATGTGTATGCCGGGAAAGAAAAAGGCGGCCCGAAGGCCGCCTTTGTGGTGCTCATGCATCGGTTACAACATCAACTTACCCCGCTCTTCCTCGGTCAACTGCCCCCGGGCGCGATCGTCCAGTGCGCCGGCGCCGATCACTTGTACCGGGCTGTTGGGGTTGTAGGTCGGCGTTGGCGAAAGGCTGGCGCCATCGCGGTTCGGCGCCAGTTGTTCGTTGCCGTAGCTGAGCACCTGCACGTTGAACACCGAGGCCTGGTTCTTGCGGGCCGCGGCCTGTTGCTGGCGGGACATGTCTTCGGCCGCTTGCGTAGCCGAGGTGGCCGCAGAGCTTGCCGAAGTGATCGCACCGGTGTTCACCGAAGCGGTCACCGGAATGCCCGACGACTTGCCCTGCACCTGGATGTTCGCCGCGTTGACCACCCGCAAGGCGATGATGTTGATGTTGCCCGACACCCGGATCCCCGCCTCGCCCGCATCGATGGTGCCCAGTGGCGCGATCAGGTCGATGTCCCCCGGCGGCACCTCGGCAATCGGGTTGAGCGTGGCGATACCGGCACCGGTGCTCGGCACCACCGGCGACAGCGTCACGTTGCCCCAGGTGTCGTAGACACGCTTGGGCGGCGTGAACACCACCGTGGTTTTCGAGCCTCGACCGGCGTTGATGTCGCCCTCGGCCGACCAGCCAAGGATGCCGCCGCCGAACGTGGTCATCACCCGGCTCTGCCCCAGCAGGATACTGCCCTGGGAATACAGCTGAATGTTGCCCGTACCCTGGGTGACGATCCCCGCCGTTGAAGGCGGCGCCGCGCCCTCGACGCCGAACACCTGGCCACCACCGGGGGTGAGCATCTGGATGTCGCCGCCAAACAGCGTCTTGACGCCAGCACCGCCGTACAGGGTGATATCGCCGTCGTAGCGAATCGCATTGCCCGCCACATCAGTGGTCGGGAACAGCTCGGCAATCGCGTTACGACCGCGCAGGTAACTACCCTGGCGCGGACCATTCTGGTCGGCGTATTCCAGGCCACCGGCACGCAATTCGGCGAAGTACACTTGCCGTGCGAACACCGCCTGCTCGTAACTCGGCAGTTCGGCGTAGAACGCACGGGCCTGCTCTTCGCTGCCGCTGAAGCCGTAGCCCAGGGTCAGCCAGGACACCAGTTCCTCACCGTAGGTCTTGACCACCTTGCCTGGTTGCGAAGCGAGTGAGGTGCCGGTGACAGCGAGGTTTTTCGGGTCCAGGTAACGGTCGATGAAACGGCTGTAGTCCACGCCTTCAGGGCCAACGCCAGCCTGCAACACCAGGCTCGCGCCTGGACGGCTATCTCCGGGTCGAATCGGCCCGAGACTGGTGATGCTGGCGCGGTTTTCCATCAGGATGTTGCGCCCGGCGGTGATTTCCAGTGTGCCGGGGCCGGCGATGTCAAAACTGCTGTAGAGGATGTCGCGGCCGGCGAAAACGCGGGAAATGTCGTTTGGATTGTTGTGGATGAACAGGTTGCCGGTGGCTGTGAAATCTGAACTCAAACCGGCGCGACCATCCAGGGTTATGGGCTGCCCCAGAGTCGTGCCCGACGCGACGACATCGCGACCCGCCAGCATCCACACCGGTCCGGCGGCTTCATACCAGGTCGTGTTGGTCGTCGAGTTAAACAGCGTCTCACCACTGCGAACGCCAACCAGGTCACCGGTCAACGCGTAAAAACGCGCAGGAGCCTGAATGCCGCTCAAACCTGAATAGCTGTCGGCGCCAAAGGCGAACAATGAGTAACGAGTGTTGCCGTCGGCAGCAATACCGTCCACGCTGATGTTCGACATCACCGTCCTGTAGCTCCCGCCGTTTCTGGTATAGCCATTAAACGCAGGAGCGAATGGCGTTGTGATGGACAAGGGACTGGCACCCGACTGGTTGATTGCATAGCCGCCGGCGTAAATCGACTCCCCTGCGAGCAATTCGAGCTGCCCGGAGCTCGACGGTGCCAGCAGTAAAGAGTTGGAAATTCCCGGAGCGGAAGTAGCACCATTGAGGTAGCCAGCAGACGGACCGACATAGATAGAACCTTGCCCGGCTACCGCACGCAGGATCGAGGGTATGACAAACCGACCGTCCGTGGGTGAAAAATTGCGCCCGCTAACTATAACGCTGTTGGACGTTTCCGCCATCGAGGTACTTGGAGCAAGATTACCGCCTGCGGAGAACAGATCAATGGCCGTGTGCTCGGTCCATAACGAAAAGCCCGTCAAACCACCGCCTGCATGCATCACCCCGTCCGGCGTGGTGAAGGCAGTAGAGTTCTGCAGTGGCACTCGACCTGCGTCCGCAGCCCCACCCAGCACAAGGTCACCTCGGGTACTGACACGCATACCCGAATCCCCCGGGATCAACACCAACCCACCAGTGGCAGCACTTGTGGTCGAAGTGAATGGGTCGAAGCCCCGTACTTCGCGCAGGTCTTGGTCGCCTGCAGTCGAGCCATAGCTCAATCGCACTGCGCCCGCCGCCGATGCTGTCAATTGCGCGGCGCCGCGCAAGTTGATCAACGCACCTTGTAGATCGTGATGCGGCGCACTGACTCCTCCCGCAAGCGCCTCGGCGTGAGCAGACGGGTTGAGCGTGCCGCCAATGCGAATGTCCATGTCGCCGCCACCGGTCAACTGCAGAGTACCGTCGCTACCTACGCGCCCGGTACTGCCAACGGCGACGATCAGCCCTTGACTTCGTGGCGCCAGATCATTGCCCTGGAATGTTCCCATGGGCCTGAGCATGCCACCATCGGCACCCGCCCGTAGACTGATGTTGCCACCACCCAGGGTGCCAAAGCCGGTGAAGCCCACCAAATAAGGCGCGGGATCATCAGCAAACCCTAACTTCACCCTATCGAGCGGCTCATTTACATAGCTGCCGAAGTTGATCCACCAGGCCGTCGGCACATCAGTGTTACCCGTGCCCTGGCGCCACAGCCAATTACCTACGGCTACGCTTGCTTTCTGAGGACGTGGCCGCGCTTGACTGTCGCTGCCAAGGCTATCACCCGACACCGAACCACCGGCATTGATGGTCAGGTTACCGCCCATCTGCGGGAACCAAGCCTGGTAAAGGCTATCGCTCCCACCATTGACCCATTTTTCATAGTCGCCACCGGAACTGCCGAGCACCGATCCATCATCGGAGAACCGCCCACGAGGCTGGTTGTAACGAGGGTCTATATCACTGGATTGCGTACCTGCCGTGTAGACGCCGAAGGGTGAGTTCATGCTCAGGTTACCTGCGGCGATCAGGTCAAGATCACCTGTGCCGGTGCGCAGTACGCTGAACATCTGGGTATGTGTTTTGAGTTCTTTACCGGGCAAGGTCTCAATACACTGTGTCAGGTCCCACTCACATAGAGCCGGATCATTAGGGGTGATGGGGGCATAGTCAGGCATCCCCCAATAGTTGCCAGGGGCCCAGGTCCAGCGCGCCATCGGCTCGCAGGCTTCAGGCACGATGTCGCAGATAATCAGGTACTCTTCAGGGACCGGCTCATAATCATTGCCATATCCACTGCCCACACTCCAAACCAATCTCCCAGCCGATTCGTTCACTTTAAGACCGTAGTGAGTATCCGCCAGTCGCAGGTCGCCTTCTACAGTCAGGGGCTTCACCGTACGATTATCCGATGCGCTCAGATCTGAGCCCGCCACCAATCGGGTCGACCAGGACGCACTACCTGACGGCAGCATGCTAGCCACTGCCCAGTTGCGCCCCTGTTGAGTGCCGCTCAATGGACGTAAATCTATGTAGAGGGTGCCATCCGCCAGCTTCACATCCGTCATCGAAGGAATCAGCGAGCCACGCAACAACGCCAGCGAACCACTGAGTTTCACGCCCACGGTGGCGTTGTCGAAAATCGTTCCAGGCAGCGGCACGCCTTTGGGCCAGAGCATGCCCTGCATGGCAGTAGCGGTGTTCAAGCGTATACCTGCACCGAGGCGGCTGCCCGCAGGCAGGGTGACATCAGCGCCAAGCAATGTGCCGGCGGCGTACAACAGATTGCCCGCGGCATCATGGACCGCACCCGCCAACACCGTGCCGGCGCTGAAGGTATAAGGGCCGGCCAGGATGCCCTGGGTTGGCAACAACGTGCCACTGGCAAACGTCGCGGCCTGGATCGGCAGGTCGTAGTTCAGCGTGGCACCGACGGTGTACTGGGTACCTTCGGCGAGCGTCACACCCGTACCCGGCACAATCAGGTCACCACCAAACGGTTGCTTGCCGGCCACCAGCTTCCAACCAGCGTCATCCACAGTTTCCGGTGGCGGCGCAAAACCATCGTTGATGCTGCCGTAGATATCCAGGTTGCCACCGGCGCGCAGCACCAGGTTGCCGGACTCACCGGAACCGTACACTGACGTCTTTTGCGTATGCGGGTTGAGGCTGGCATAACGATACCCGGACAGGTCCAGATCGCCCTGCACCACCAGGTCGCCATCAGCGGTTTTGCTGGCGATCTCCACCCCTGGGCGCAGATGGAACGCATCGGCGTAGGTGGTGTTGTTCAGGCCGGCCAGTTTGCGTTGCAGCAAATCGTTATTGGCCAGGGCCGCATTGATGAATGCGTTGCTGTCGAGGTGAATACGGTCCAGATAGGCCTGGTCGATGACCTGATACGGGCGACCACTGGCCGCCGGGTCGACGCCATCGGCCGCGTCGATGTAGCGGCGCGTGGCATTGAGCGCGATGGAACGTGCGCCCTGAATGTTCAGCGCACCGCTGGCATCCACAGCAATATCGTTGCCCCCCAGGCGCGGTGCGTTGAGCTCCAGCGTGCCGCGCAACCGGCCATCGTGTTGCCCCGGCTGGTTGCCGATGGCGACATCGGTGCCGTGACGCAAGTCGATGAGTGCGCCGGAGGCCAGTGTCAGCAAGCCTTCACCCGAGTTCAGCACAATCATGGCGCGGTTTGGCGCGTCAATGATCTTGCCGTAACTGTCGACCCGCAGCATGCGCCCATGGGCATCGAGCACTGCGCTGCCAGCCACGGTCAGGCCAGTCTTGCCCGACAGACGAATACTGCCGACGCGCTCGCCACTGGCGTCGATAAGGCCAACGACGGTCAGGCTGCCGTTGTCCACCGAGACACTGACTTCGCCAGCCTTGAGCCCGTCACCAATCACCAGGTTGCCCTGCTTGAGCTGGAAGCTGCGACTGCCGAACACCTGCCCGGCGTTCAGGCGCTGGTTAAGTGCCGCGAATTCGGCGTTGAGATCGCCGCTGGTGCCCAGGTGCTGAGCACGAATGTCCACGCCACCGGCCTTGTAAGGCACCCAGGTGCCGCCCGCGTCGTAATAGCCGCTGCTGCTGCCGAGGATTTCACCCTGCAGGTCCACCACCCCGGCGCCCGCCGCCAAGGCGATGGCACTGAGGTTACCGCCCTGGTTGTTGACCGCCGACAGGTCGATGCGCGAGCCAGCCGCCTGGCGGATGTTGCCGTTGCTGCTGTACAGCGCGACATCGCCGCCCCAGCTGTATTTCTTCACATCGTTGAACGGCAGCGTGCGGCCGGCCAGGTCCAGATAGGCATTGTTGGTCAGCGTGACATCGTCCTCAGCCTTGACCGTCAACTTGCCGCTGGCCAGGGCAATGCGCCCGTCGACCACCACGTTGCGCGCTTCCAGGCTCAATTCCGCGCCCAGTGCATCGGCAATGGCCGTGCGGTCATCGGTTGGCGAAATAAGGGTGAGAGTGTTACCCGCCTTGAGCAGGTTCACGGACGCGGCTTCGCCGGTCAGCAACGGCGTGCGCAGGTTGAGGTTGCCGCCGCTGTAGGCATAACCCTTGACCGGGTCGTAGGCGCCCTGTTGTTCGTAAACGCTGAGGCTGCCCTTGTGGTTGGCGGTGATGCGCTCACTGGCATTGAGGTTGACGTTGGCAAAGCCCAGGGCCAGGCGATTGTTCTGGTCCTGGCCATTGGGTTGCGGGTTCGGGCCGTAGCCCAATTCGATGCGTTTGGCCTGGATGTCGAGCGTGCCATGGCCGGTGCCGGCACCGCCGTTGACCACCGCGCCAGGCGCTTGAGTGGCACCATTCCAGATCAGGTTTTCAGTGCGAATGGTCGCCACAGCATTGGCATCGCCCAGGCCGTAAATCGCCGGCGTAATCAATACCAGGTTCGCCAGTCGGCTTTTGCCCGTCAGCGGGTCCAGCGTGTCGAGGGTAACGTCGCCGATGAAGTTGAACGAGTCACGGGTGGTCAGGCTCAGGGTTTCAAGGGCTGGGGCACCGAATTGAGTATCACCGCGCAACAGACGATCCAGTACGTTCTGGTTCAGTACCAGGCCGGCCGGCAGGCGACTGCTCACGGCCGCCAGTGCCTCGGCGCTGCCGGCATTCACCGACCCGACCGCGAGTGCCAGGTGACGCGTGCCAAAGCGTACTGAATCACCGAGTTCAAACTTGTTGTCGGTGGCCGCTGTGATACTGCCGTTGGAGTAGAGCATCGCAGGGTTGGTGCACACACCGACCGCGCATGTGCCAATCCGGATACTGCCAGCCCCATCACCCGAATTGGCCGCCATAGGTGCGAGCACGTTGGTCCAGCCGTTGGACACCAGCAACAGTGCAGCTTGGCCCGGCTGATAAACGAAACCTGCCGTCGAGTCATAAGGCACGTTGCCGCGCCCCAGGGTATTGATTGCCGCGCCCGCTTCGAGCGTAATTGCTCCTGAAACGCCTTTCGTCCACAACACGACTTCAGGCGCCGACAACGTCGCGTCCTGTCGCAATGTGATGTTGTTGGCTTCACCGACGAATTGGATGAAGTTGGGTGAGGACTCGTAATACACGAAAGGCGAAGCGCCGACGGTCAAGCGCCCGGCCCCGAGATTGTTGAGGTCATCGGCGTACACGGAGACACCGCCAAATCCCTGGGTGCGTGAGGCGCCCGCCGCCAGTATCTCGACGTCCGTTGCCCCTCTTACCACCGCGGTTCCTAGCACCCCGCCCTGCGCGGCCCCGAACAAAGCCTTGCCGTTGAAGTCCAGGGCGATGTCGCGATCGCTTTTTTTCAGACTCAGGGTTAGCGATTTGCCGTCCATGGTCGACTGCGCGCGGGGCACTCCACGGCGAGCCGCGTCGCTCAAGACGAACTGGTTGTAACTGGTCTCGTTGTACTGCGAATAACGACGCAGCACATCCGCCGAAGTCAGGATGACTTGGCTGGCGAGGCTGTCACGCAGGCCGGTGTTGGCGATCGACATCTGCCCGGAACTGGTCCAGGAGCCGTTACGCATTTTCACTGCATCGCTTGCCCCACTCGCAGTCGCCTGGCCGTTGACCTCAACGCGGAACGCGCCCGGCAGCAAGGCGAAAGTCGAAGGCAGCAAGGTATAAGTACCGGCCGGCAATCCTGGCACACCTGCACCGATGGTGATCTGCTGGCCGATGCGCGGGTCACTCGCACCCGCCTCGCCGTACATCGGTGCGTAGACACTCTGATTACCCGGAACGATGGCATACACCGGGTTGCTGGCCAGGCCCGGAAGGCTGAACGTGCCATCAGCAGCGTTGCGTACCAGCGGGTTGAAACGCGCATCGGTTGAGCCACCCCGTCCAGTGACAAAACCGGCGCCGAGCAAGTCCCCGCCACCGGAAAGGTCGATCAACGAGCCTGCTTGTGCATCGACGTACCGACCATCGAGGACCACACCGGTGTCGATGTTGGCGATCCCTTGCAATACGACAGACTGACCATTGTAACGGTAGTCGATGCCATCAGTAGTACCGCCATAAGGCATGACCAGCCCCGCACCGCTGACCGATGTCACGCTGCCCGGCAACAAGTGAACCGCACGGGTGTCACCAAAGGCATCGTTGCCCAGCCTGATCAAGCCCAAGGGCGCGCGAAGCACTCCGCCCTGCTCGATATTGCCCGCGAAGACTTTCAAGCTGCCGAACGCCGAGTAAGGTGCCGCAACCGGTGCAACGCCATGACTGCTGACGCTGAACGTGCGCTCTGGATTGATAGTGGCCGGTCCCTGAAAACCGACTCGAATCTGGGCCGCTACTCGGGTGCCGGGATAGACTTGCGCTCCAATCAAGTGCAAATCACCTGCGGTCCAGATACTGGTGCCTGTAGGGTCACCCGGCTGACCAAGCAAACGTATATCACCGCTGCTATCGAGGGTGACTCGATCAAAACTTCGACGATTGACCGTCATATTGGCGCCGTTGAGTAACTTGATACGCCCATCGGCACCGAAGGACAGAGAGTTGATGAGGTCGAGCAGGTTCGCGGTGGCAGTGAACTGAGCAGCGGCGACCCGGTTGGTCGGCGTGTTTTGCACCAGGGGACGGACAGACCCGGCTGCAGGGGTGTAGTAAACACCTGGTCCCGACAGTCGCATGTAAGGCGCTGCGAGGTTGATGTGCGCCGTGTCCTTGGAGCTTTCTGCCAAGGATATCGACTTGGCGTACAGGCTCAGGCTCTGGTTCATCTGCAGGTCGACGTCACCGTCGAACGAGAGCAACCCGTTACTGAACAGGCTCAGGCTGTCGAATCCACCGACCATCAGTTTGTCCGCGCTCAGTCGGGTGTAACCGTAACGCAAGGCAGTTGCGGCCTCACCGGGGTGCAAATCATCGGACAGCTGCACACCATCTGCCGCCTGACCGATGATCATTTCCCGCGGCACTCGCACCGTGTTGCTTCCCTGGCCATCACGATACAGCGGCGCGTCCAAGGCTATGTCCAGGCGGCCACCGGCGGCGCCAACACCGCCGGCAGCCGCGCGCAGGCTGCCGTCGACCCACAGGCCGTTGTAGGAACTCAGGGAAATTCGCCCTCCATCGGTGGCGACTCGCGTGAGTCCGACCCCAGCGACATCCAGCATCGCTTCGCTGCCTGAAGCCTCCAGGCGGGCACCTGGGCGAATAATCACGAAGGCGTCGGAAGAAGTCGCAGTGGCCTTTTTTGCGTCGATTTCGCCACCAACGATGATGTTCCCACCCTTGCCCACCTGACCGTAGACCCGACCCAGCGCATCGACGGCGGTAGCAACGCGACCCGCCACATCGAGTACCGCATGGTCGCCGATCCAGATCGAGCGGTTGTTGGCAACAGGATCGGCGTCCTGCGCATCGTTCTCAGGGTCCATCCCAAACAGTTGTTGGCGAATATTGATCGTGCCACCCCAGGCGTTGAGTTCACCTTCGACGGTGATCTGCCCGGCGCTGCGCAGGTTGATGCGCTGGCCGGGGTCAACGGTGATGCGCGAGCCCTGGCCGATGGTCAAGGTATTATTGACCGGGTCCATCAGGCTGGGCAGGCTGCCGCCCGCCTGAAGTGACAGGCTCGCGCCACCGCGCTGGGTCAGTACGCCCTTGGTCGGGTTCTCCTGGAACAGGTTCGGTGTCCACAGCTCGAACGCCCTTAGCGGGTCAATGCCACCAGGTTGATCCAGCGCCGAATCGGCAAAGCGATAGACAGGCATCGAAACGTCGACAACCGCATCATCTGCCACTTGCAAGGTCGTCAGGCCGATGATGTTGTAGGCCGAGAATCCCTTCTTGAAGGTATCCGCAGACAGTTGCAAGGTGTGATCGGCAACAGGGCTGCCGGAATCACCGATCAGCACTTTGCTGGCCTGGATCTTCAACGTGCCGCCACCGGTGACACCGTAACCGCGCACTTCGCCATCCATGACCAGTTGCGACTGGCTCAGCACGCGCTCCGTGCTGGATTCAAGGGCAACGTCACCGCCCTTGCCACCGCGGGTCTTGCCATTGGCCAACACCGCGCCACCGGAAGACACATTGATCACGCTGCCACTGGCCAGGTTGATATCGCCGGTGCTGGTGATGGATACCAGGCCGCCATTGAGGTAAGCCAGGCTGTTGGCATCGGTCAGGTCGGTCCGCAGGTTGGCCCACAGGCCGCGGGTATCCAAGTGGACGCCTTTGGCCACCGATACTTTGCTGGGTTGGCTGCTCGTCAGCACGGTGCCCAGCCTCACGCTGCCGGCGCGGGCGGTCAAGTCGGCGTTGACCTGCACGTCCTGCCCGTTCAGGGTGATGTCGCCACCGGTGTCAACGGTCACCGCTTCATCGACCGCGATCTTGCCCTTGGCTGCGACTTTCAAGGCGCCCAGCGCAAAACCGTTGACCCAATCGGTATCCAGGAACAGCTTGCCCTTGCGCTCGGTAGACACCGCGCCCGTCAGCCCCAGGTCGTCACCATCGGCAGGACGTTCACCGCCGATCTGCACCTGATCCATTACCGCTTCATGGCGATAGACCAGGCCCTTGGCCGTCTCCGACCAGTTTGGATCATAGGTACCGACAACCAATTGTGCCCGCCGCGCCCTGGCAGTCTGCGCCTGATCATAGCCATCAAGGCCGGCGCGCGGCGCCTGGGTCTGACGCTCCCCCTGGAACACCTCGCCCAGCAACTGGCCATCCAGCACCGCATTGCGGGTAGCGATCACCAGCTGCCCGGCATCGCGGCCCACCGTGTAACCGGATTCGGCGCGACTCAAGGGAGCGATCAACGGGTTGAAGTAGTAGCTGGTCTGGCCCCAGCGTTCGCTGCTGTCTTCATAACCCTTGTAGAGCCCGGTATAGAGGATGTCGCCCGGAGCCCGCGAGACTTCATACAGACGCCCATCGGCACCGCGCAGCCAGCTCTGGCGGATGATGCCGCTCTGCACATCGAGGGTGCCGCCGGACAGGTTGATCACCGAGCCCTTCTCGGTCACCACATCATTGCCGGTGAAGCTCACTGTACCGCCCTGGGCCATCCACTCACCGATGGTGTGGCCCTGGGTGCCAAGGTAACCGCCGACTTCGAGCAAACCACCGGCGGTGTACCAGCGATCGGTAGCATAACCATTGGTGCCAGCCGGGACGAAAATCAGCTCGCGTACATCGACCCACACGTCATTGCTGTTGAGCGCACCTTTTTCGCGGTTGATGGACGAATCGCGCTGCTCGTTGCCCTGCACGTTGATCTTGATGTTGTTGGCTTCCATCGCCACTTTCACACCCAACGCGCCGGATACGTCGATCAATGCGCCATTGCGCACCAGGCTACGCAACCCCGCAGACACCGCGACCTGGCCACCGGTAGCGAGGGTGATCGAACCGTCCTGGAATTCCACGGTGCCGCCGCTGCCGATATCGATGCGCGACTGGTCACTGCGGATGCGATTGTTGAGCGTCACACCAGTCAGCGCCGCGTCGTGCTGGCTGTCCAGCGCGGTCAGGTCACTGCTGTCCAGCAGGATCGCGCTGGCGCTGCCCTTACCCAGTGTCACGCTGCCGGTGGTGTCGGTTGCCGGGTTGAGCAAATGAATGGTGCCGCGGGTGTTCACCGAGGTGCTGGCCAGCAACACACCGTTCTGCACCACCTCGTGACCGGTCAGGGTAATGTCGCCGGTCGACGCCTGGATCAGGCCGGAGTTACTGACCTTACCCGAACCACCGGCCTTGAAGCCTGGCGTGACCTCGTTGCCAAAGGTGGTAGAGAACGTGTTGCCCTCGGTGCCCTGCCCCTTGCGGATGTAAAAGCGGTCACCGGCGCCCAGCACCGTCTGGCCCTTGGCGGTGCTGATAGTGCCGGCGTTTTCCACCTCGTTACCCAGCAGCAGCACGTAGCCGCCCGAATCGGTAGAGACCGTTGGCGCGTGGGTTTGAATGCGTGCGCCCTGCTCCACCAGCACCTTGCCAGCGGCATCGGTGAAGGTCGGCTGGCTACCGGTGCTGTCGTAATACAGGCCACGGTCGCGGAATTGCACATCGCTGATGTTGGTCGCCGCCGCCACCAGGTTGCGCACGTTGACCTGGCTGGTGCCGCTGAACACGATGCCGTTGCGGTTGATCAGCATCACCGTACCGTCGCCCTTGATCTGGCCCTGGATCTGGCTGGCACGGGCGCTCGGATCGTTGACGCGGTTAAGCACGGCCCAGTTCGATTGCTGGGCGAATTCCACAGTGGTGTCGCGGCCGACGTTGAAGGTTTCCCAGTTGAGAATGGCCTTGTCGGCGGTCTGCTCGATCTTCACCGTGGTCTTGCCGTCGGCCACCGTTTGCTGCGGCCCCTTGGCATTTTCCCAACCTTGGGTCAGCCCGGTGTCGACTTTCAAGCCGCCCTCGCCGAGGCCGTTAGGCACGAACTGCACGGTATTGAACGCCGCTGCGCGCCCGGCGGCCTGCGCTGCCTGTTGAGCGGCAATGGCGGCGACGGTGTTGTTGAGCGTTTCGACCGAACGCGACAGTTGTTGCCGCGCCCGTTGTTGCTGAGCCAGCGGCGGCGTCATGCCAGGCAAGCCACCCACCGGCCGAGAGGCTGCCGCCTGCTGCGCCGCGCCTTTGGCAGCGAACCAGCTGGAACTGAACGCCGTCGCCGCCTGGGCACTGCCGGCCACCAGGCACAGCGCAATCGCCTGGGCCAGCGGCTTGAGCAGCCACAGCGCCGGGTCCACCGCACGCGCGGTATCACGGCGTACGGACAGAGATGGGGTATTGCGACGAGCTTGGCGAACGAGCATCACTACCAGGTCCTTTTTCAATTGGCGCAAGAGGCCGCAGGTCGAATGGAACCTGCTGTTACGACATAGGCGGTTGGCAAGGGGGGCGACCGAACGGATGTCACACAAACTTCATGTTCGAGGAGTAAATCGCGAGCGAGCAGCCATCTGTGGGAGCGGGCCTGCTCGCGATGGGGCCTGACAACACTCCGATGATTTTCCACACAAAAAAATGGCAGCCCCCGAAGGAGCTGCCATTCGATACTTCAGATCAAAACCACAACCTTACAACGACGCGGCACGCACCTCGCGGCCTTTGCCGTTGCAGATGCTGGCGTTGTTGATGTCGAGGTTGTTGCCGGTGGCGTTGGTGATGAAGTTTTCGGTTACAGCGGTTTTCCAGGTTGGTGGCACTGGAATGAAGTTGTGAGCGCTGGTAGCAGCGTTGTTGCCTGGAGTGCTGTAGTGCTTGGTCAGGAACGCGCGTACATCGGCAGCCACGCCGGCATCCTTGTAGCACTGGCCGAAGATGAGATTGGTGTAGGCCGCCATGGCATAACCAGCAACTGGGTTAGCCACAACCGGTGACCACTGAACCGGATTTGAAGGGTCGGACGGCAGCGCCAGTGACGCCAATGCGCTGTTCACGTTTGCGGTAGTTGGCTGAACGCCGTTGACGCGAGCGACCACAGCGTTGCTTGTGGCATTGGCACCGTCTGGACCGACATAGCCGATGGTGCCATCCACGGCGTTGACCTCGGTGATCACATCGCTCGTAAGGGCTACACCAACGAAGTTGGCAGGCAGAGTCGGGCTAGCTGGCAGACGGGCGCTGGTGAAGGTGGTGCTGACCGCAAACTGAGTTGGGCAAATCGAGTTCAAGTGACGGCTGAGGATCTCGGTGGTGCCGCTGGAGGTATTACGATAAACCACACGAATTGGAGTGGCATCAGCTGTGCCGAACAGTTGACCCCAAGTGGTCTTGGCGCCGGAAAAAGCGTCACACAGTTGCGCGCTGGTCAGGTCCAGGTTAGTGATACCGGCTTTTTTGTACGGGATAACCACGGAAGTGGCCACCGATGGCAACTGGATCAGCGGGCCGTAGGCAGCGCCGAAGGTGGTGTTGTAGGTGTTGATTTCAGCGGTGCTGAGTACCGAATCGCTACCGGCGAAGTCAACAACGCCAGTGGTGCCGAACTGACCTGGGGTGTTGGTCAGAAAAGCACTTTTGCCAATGCCGCTACCGGTTACGGCATAGCTGAAGTTGGCAGGGAGGATGCTGTTGGCAGAACCTTTGTACAGTGCGGCAGGCAGAGAAGCACCACCACCGGTTACGGCCATGGCTTGGGCGGAAGCCAATGCGGCGACAGTCAGGGAGGCGGCGATCAGAGTGCGCTTGAACATGAAGAATCTCCTTTTCAACGTAGGTTTGTGGTCAACGTGATTTCAAGTTTTCTTGCATGACACTGGGAGGACTTGGCGCCGACCGTTGCCGGCTGGTCGGGGTCAAGTCGCAGGGAGAAATTCGCAGTTTCCGGTGACAGATAAAGGAAAAAACCTCGGGTGTGCGGGGTTGATTTCGCGGGTTTTTCTCGGGTGTTTGGGGGCTCTAGGACAAGGGTTTGCTCGGGATAGGCGGCAGGATTGGGCAAGGTTGGGCTGGAGGGGTTGGTCTGTCGTCGTACATGACAGCGGGGAGAACCCGAGGATGGGTCGGGTGGGGATGGGTTGGCTGGAAAATAATCTTGGATTTTTGGCGTCAATGGGTCCGCTATCGCGAGCAGGCTCGCTCCCACAGGGGGGCATTTGTGAACACCAAAGATCCAATGTGGGAGCGAGCCTGCTCGCGAGTTTTTTTGGGGGCTCACTGCACCAACTGATTGATCTCGATGATCGGCAGCAACACCGCCATCACGATCACCAGCACCACCCCACCCATCACCACGATCATCAAGGGTTCGAGCAAGGCGGTCATGCCCATGGCCCGGCGCTCGAGGTCGCGGGACAGGGTTTCGGCGGCGCGTTCGAGCATCGGCGGCAGTGCGCCGGTTTTTTCGCCGCTGGCGATCAGGTGGATCAGCACCGGCGGGAAGACTTTTTCCACACGCAGCGCGGCCGCCAGGTTGACCCCTTCGCGCACCTTGGCGGTGGCGTCGTTGACGCTCAGGCTCAGGCGGTCGTTGGACAGGGTCTGGCGCGCCGCCTCCAGCGCGCGCAGCAGCGGCACGCCGGCGCCGCCGAGGATCGCCAGGGTCGAGGCGAAGCGTGCTGTGTTAAGGCCCAGCACGAAACGCCCGATCAGCGGCAGGCGCAGGATGCGACTGTGCCAGTTGAGCCTGGCCTGGGTGTTGCGCAGATACAGGCGCCAGCTCCAGAAACCGCCGGCAATCGCCGCGAAACACAACCAGCCCCAGGCGCGAATGAAGTCGCTGGCATTGAGCATCGCCAGGGTCAGGCCGGGCAGATCCTGGCGGGCCTGGGAAAACGCGCTGACCACCTGCGGCACCACGTAGCTGAGCAGGAAGATGACGATACCGATCGACACCAGCCCGACCACGCCCGGGTAGATGAACGCGGTGAGGATCTTGCCGCGCAGGTTGTTGCGTTCCTCGATGTAGTCGGCCAGGCGCTCCATCACCTGCGCCAGGTCACCGGACTCCTCCCCCGCCGCAATCAGCGCCCGGTAGATTTCCGGAAAGTCCCGTGGCCGCGCCGCCAGCGCCTCGGCCAGGCGCATGCCGCTGCGTACATCGGCGCGCACCGCGCTCAGGGTCTGGGCGATGTACTTCTTTTCCGCCTGTTCCACAGTGGCGCTCAGCGCCGCTTCCAGTGGCAGGCTGGCGCCGAGCAGGCTCGCCAGTTGGCGGGTGGCCCAGGCCAGGTCGTTGTCGGAGAACTTCGGGCTGAACAGCGCGCCGCCGCCTGCCGCTGCGGCATTGTTTTCCAGGCGCACCTGCAACGCGGTCAAGCCGCGCCCGCGCAGGATGCCGAACGCCGCGCCCTGGCTATCGGCTTCCAGGTGCCCGACCTCGATCTTGCCGTTGGCGTCGGCCGCTTCAAAGCGATAACGGTTCATCAGGCGTCCCGTGTCACACGCAGGATTTCTTCCGGCGCGGTGCTGCCGCTGCGCACCCAGCGCTCGCCGTCTTCACGCATGCTGAACATGCCGGCAGTGCGAGCGGCGGCACGCAGGGCCTGCTCCCCTGCCCCCTGGTGGATCAGCGTGCGGATGTCGTCGTCGATGCAAAACAACTCATGAATGCCGGTACGGCCGCTGTAACCGGTCTGGTTGCACGCCGGGCAGCCCACCGGGCGCCAGGTGCCGGGTACTGCGGCATCGGGCTCCTTGCACTGCGAACACAGGCGCCGCACCAGACGCTGGGCCAATACGCCGAGCATCGACGAGGCCAGCAGAAACGGCTCCACGCCCATGTCGATCAGGCGGTTGATCGCCGACACCGAGTCGTTGGTGTGCAGCGTTGCCAACACCAGGTGCCCGGTCAGCGAGGCCTGCACGGCGATCTGTGCGGTTTCCAGATCACGGATTTCGCCGATCATGATGATGTCCGGGTCCTGACGCAGGATTGCGCGCAATGCCAGGGCAAAGGTCATGTCGATCTTGGCGTTGACCTGGATCTGGCTGATGCCCGGCAGGTCGTATTCCACCGGGTCTTCGACGGTGAGGATGTTGCTGGTGCTGGCGTCGAGCCGGGCCAGCGCGGCGTACAGGCTGGTGGTCTTGCCGCTGCCGGTGGGCCCGGTGACGAGCACTATGCCGTGGGGCTGGCGGATCAAGTGATCGAGCTTGGCCAGCACGTCCGGGTCCATGCCCAGGGTTTCCAGTTGCAAGCGCCCGGCCTGTTTGTCCAGCAGACGCATGACCACCCGTTCACCATGGCCGGTGGGCACGGTGGACACACGAATGTCGATCGGCCGGCCGGCCACGCGCAGGGCGATCCGGCCGTCCTGGGGCAGGCGTTTTTCGGCGATGTCGAGTTGCGCCATGATCTTGATCCGCGACACCAGCGCGCCATGCAGCGCCTTGCGCGGTGAGACCACGTCGCGCAGGGTGCCGTCGACCCGGTAGCGCACCACCGAATGGGTTTCGTAGGGCTCGATGTGAATGTCGCTGGCCTCGTCGCGCGCGGCCTGGGTCAACAAGGCGTTGATCATGCGGATCACCGGCGCGCCGTCCTGGGTGTCGAGCAGGTCGGTGATTTCCGGGATGTCCTGCATCAGCCGGTCGAGGTCGACTTCGTTTTCCGCCGCCCCCACCACCGCTGCCGCACTACCGGTGTCGGCATAGGCGCTGGCGAGCAGGCCGTCGAGTTCTTCGTCGCGCACCCGCTCCAGGCGTGCCGGGCCGTACTGGCGGCGCACCTCGCTGATCGACCAGCCCGGCGTCGACGGGCATACCGTCAGCACCGCACCCGCCTCTTCGGTGCGCAGGACGATGCGCTGCGCCTTGGCCCAGGCGTACGGCAAGGCACTCATTGCAGCGGCACCGCACGAATGGTCGCCCGCGGCATCGAGCCGGACACCGGCACCACTTCCGGCACGCCCTGGGCAGTGGCCGGCAGTTGCGGCGCCTGCATGTCGGGCATTGCCCAGCTGTGCTCCGGTTGAAGGCCGCCCTGGGCGCGGCGCATGAAGTCATAGCGGTTGAGGGTGATGCTGCGCCCTGCCGCGCTGTCGCGGATGATGTAGGGGCGCAGGAACACCATCAGGTTGGTCTTGGTGATCGACCGGCGCTCGTTGCGAAACAGCGCACCGAGGCCGGGGATGTCCGCCAGCCACGGCACCGCGTCATTGCTCTGGCTGTAGCCGTCCTGCAGCAAACCGCCGAGCACCATGATCTGGCCGTCGTCGAGCAGGATGCTGGTGTCGATCGCCCGTTTGTTGGTGACGATGCCGCTGGAGTTGACGCTGTTGGACGCGCGCTCATCGACGCTGCTGACTTCCTGGTAGATGTCGAGCTTGACCGTGCCGCCCTCGGAAATCTGCGGGCGCACGTTGAGTTTCAGGCCGACCTCTTCGCGGGTGACGGTCTGGAACGGGTTGTTGCTGGTGCCGCCACCGCCGGTGACGTAACTGCCGCTGACGAAGGGAATGGTCTGTCCGACGAAGATGCTGGCCGCTTCGTTATCCAGGGTGAGCAGGTTCGGTGTCGACAGCACGTTGGTGCCGCCCTTGCTCTTCAGGGCGCGGGCCAGGACCTTGAGGTCGAGGATCTTGCCGATGCCGGGGATGTCCACGGTGCCGTTGACGTAACCGAGGTTGAGGCCCTGGGGCAGCACGTCGATGCTGGTCTTGCCGCTGGTGTTGAGGCCGGTCCCGCCAAGGTTGGCGCCGCCGATCACGCCATTGCCGCCGAGGTTGCCGGTCTGCCACTGCACGCCGAACTCGCTGGCGTCGTCTTCACCGACCTCGACGATCAGGCTTTCGATGACCACCTGGGCGCGGCGCTGGTCGAGCATGTCGATGACTTCGCGCAGGTTGCGGTACACCGGCTCCGGCGCGGAGATCAGCAAGGTGTTGGTGGTGCCGTCCGCCTGGATGGTCACGCCGTTGGCGCTGAAGGCCAGGTTCTGTTCGCCGGCCGGCGCAGTGCCGGTCTGGCCGTTGCTGGTGCCCTGGCCATAGGCGGGGCTGCCGTTACTGCTGGTGTTCGCCACGGGTGATTGGCTGGTGCTGCCGTTTTGCGTGCCACTGGCATTGTTGCTGGTGCTGCCGCCCATGGCGCTGAGCACCGACCGGGTCGCGTCGTTGGTGCCGCTGTCGCTCTCGCCGGTGAGCAGGCCGCGCAGGGCCTGGGCCAGTTTGGCCGCCTGGGCGTTGCGCAGGTACACCACGTGCAGGTTGCTCGGGTTGCTCTGGGCATTGTCGAGCTTGTAGATTAGGTTGCGCGCCAGCTCGGTACGCTCCGGGCTGCCGGCGCGGATGATGATCGAGTTGGAGCGCGGGTCGCCGATCACCGAGATCTTCTGCGTCGGGTCGTTGCCCGGCGCTTCCAGTAATTCGGAGACCATGCCGGCGATGTCCACGGCGATGCCGTTCTGCACCTGCACCACGTCGGTGTCGATGGCGCTGGGGGTGTCGATGCCCTGGATCAGTTGCGCGACCCGCGCGAGGTTTTCGGCGTAGTCGGTGACGACGATGGTGTTGTTGCCGGGGTAGGCGTTGATCGGGTTGTTCGGCGACACGATCGGGCGCAGCACCGGGATCAGGTTGACCGCGTTTTCGTATTGCAGGCGAAAGGTGCGAGTCAGCATGCCGTTGCCGGCGGGTTTGTCGGCGCCGTACACCGGACCGCCGAGCAATTTGGCGTCGGCCTCAGGGAGGATCTGCGACACACCGCCGACCTCCACCAGGCTGAAACCCTGCATGCGCAGGCTGGCCAGCAGCATGTCATAGGCCTGATGCGCCGGTACCGGGCCTTCGGACACCAGGGTCAGGTTGCCCTTGACCCGCGGGTCGACGAGGAACTGCCGGCCGGTGGAGCGCGACAACGCGCGGACCACCGCCGGGATGTCGACATCGACGAAGTTCAGGGTCACCGGTTGGTTGCCCAGGGGATTGCTCGCCACTGTGGTGCCGGTGCCTGCTGCGCTGCCACGACCGGGGTTGCTGATGCGGTGCTGCGGCCCCGGTGGCTGGCGCAGTTGCGCCTGGGTTTTCTGGCGCTCGGCCAGCGGGTCGGCGTTGCGCTGGGTGTCGGCCAATGGCCGGCCCAGTTCACTGTCGACCAGCAACGGCGCCTGTGTGGTGGTACTGGTGTTGCTGCACGCCGCCAGCGCCAGCAACAGCAAGGGCGCAACCTTGCGCCCATGACGCGCGTACGAAGAACCTGACCCCTTCATGAACGTTCCTTAGCGCCAAGCGCCTGATCCATGCGTACGGTTCCGGACAAAGTGCCCGCCGTGTTATCGGGCAAAGCCTCGCCTGTGCGTTGCAGACGAACCTCGACCACTTCCAGTGAAAATTGTCCGGCATTGGCCAACAGCCAACTCAATGCAGCGTCTGCGGGCGCATCGGTGAAGCTCAGGCGCCAGGTCGGTGGCGTCTGGGCATCGGGCGCCTGTAACTGGTAGTGGCCGCCGAGGCCGGCACTGTCCAGGCTCTGGCGCAGTGACTGTTCGAGGTTGGGCCCCGATGGCGGCCGTGCGACCTCGCGCAGCAGCACTTCCAGGGCTTCGGCCTGGGAGCGTAACTTGGGCGTCTCGGCCTGCCAGTAATTGATCTTGTCGAGGGCCGGCTGGACCAGCAGCATCCAGGTCAAAAGGCCCGCCAACGCCAGCGCCATGCCTGTGGCCAGGCGCTTGTCCCGTGGCGTCAGGCCCTGCCAGGCGACCTGGCGTCGGGCGTGCAGGTGCTGCCAGCGCGCGCGATACTTCGCAAACCGAGGCTTATTCATCGTCGGCTCCGGTTGAAGTGTCGGCGTTGCTGTCTGCCATTTGCGCAGCGGCACGCAGGGACCAGCCATCGTCGCTGGCACTGACCTCAACACCGCCATCGCTCAATGCGCTTTGCCACTGCTTGTCGCTGGGGGCGCGTCGGGCATCGGTGATCAGGCTCAAGCGCAGTTCAGCATTGGCGAAACTGAGGTGCTGCACGCTGCCGGCCATGAACGGCATGGCGTTGCCGGCCTGGGTCAACAGGCTGGCAAAACGCTGGGTCGGGTCGCTGGCGCTGCCGTTCTGCCGCGCCGCCAATTGCTGGCGCGCCTGCTGCAACGGGTTGAGGATCACCGGCAGTTCAGGGAAAGCCTGTTTGACCCGTTGATTCATCTGCGCCTTGAGTTGCTGGCCCTGGCTGGCCTCGCGAGCGGCGTACAGGTTCAGCCCTACGCTCCACACTGCCACGGCCAGCGCGCAACACGCCGCCGCACGGCCCCAGCCGGACTCGTTGGTGCTGCTGCGGGCCATCGCACCGTGCAAGCCCCAGCCCGGCAGCGGACCGCTCCAGCGTCGCGCGTCGGGTAGACGCTCGATGCTGTCATCGCCCAGGCCTGCGCCAATCCATTGCAGGCTACCCCCGGCTTCCAGCAGCAAGTCAGCCAGGGCTTCATCCGGCTGCGGGTGCACTTGCGCCTGCTGCAGGCTGTAGCGCACCAGCAGATGAGCATCCTGCAGACAAGCCACCGGCCCTTCCCCCACCGGCAGGTAATAAGCCGCCGGATGCAGGCCGCGCAGGTTCAAGCGCGCCAGGCGCAGCAATTGGCCGAACTGGGTCAGCCACGACCGCGAGATCCAGGTGATGTACACCCGCCCCTGCTCGTCCCGTGGACTGTGGGCGATGTGCATCTGTTCGAAGTGGCCGAGGATCAACGCCTGCGCCGCGCACTGCACCGCCGCAGCGGTTTTGCTCGCTGGCAGATTGGGCAGCTCCAGGCTCGCCAGCAGGCTGTCCTGGGGATGCAAAAAGAAACTGATGGCCGGCGTCTTGCTGCGCTGTCCCAACGCCAGCAGCGTGCTTTGCCCGGCGCTCGTCACCTGCCCCTGGCGGTCCAGCCAGGCGTAATCCAGCGGGCTGTCGAGGGTCAGGTCGGCCAACGGCGGCAAGGCCACGCGCAACTGGCTCATACGCCCACCCGCGACCAGATCACCCGGGGCAACTGGTCCTGGGGTCGGTGCAGCAGTGCGTCGAGACTGACCCGGCGCTGATCGCTGCGCACCTGTCCACGCAGGCGGAACCAGTCGCTGGTGATGCCGACCCGGATGCGCGTCGCCTCCAGCTGCGGCATGTTCAGGCGATTGACGAAGTCACCCCGATTGATGAACCACTGGCCGCCATCGCGCTCGGCCACCAGTGCCTGGGCACGCTCGATCGACAGGCCTGGCACATAGGCTGCCAACACCAGCGCGCTGGCGGTGTTGCCATTGATCCAGGTCGGCGCCGGCAGCAGCGTGAAATAGGCCGCGAGTTTGGCCAGCAGGGTTTCATTGATGCCCTCGACGCTGCGCAGGTCATCGACGCTGCGCAACATCGGGCGGGTCGGCCGTTGCGGTTTTTGCGCGGCATTGGGCGAGGTCTCGCGGCCGCTGTCGAAGCCGTTGCCGAGCGGTGCCTTGTCCGCCAGTTGCGGATTGAGCAGGCGCGGGTATGAAGCTATCACCCGCTGGCTGATGCGCTGGCTCAGGGTGGCGTTGATGCCGATCAGTTCACACAAGCGCTGGAACGTCGCCAGTTGCTCCTGGTCGATGCGTTCCTGGTTGACCAGGTTGCGCAGGTTGAACTTGCCCTGCTCGTCTTCCAGTCGTCCTTCGAATGGCAGCGTCGATTGGCTCAGCACCAATGGCTGCGCCCACGGCTGTTGGAGGTGGGTCAGCGGGTCACGCTGGCGGGCGTCCCACAGCAGATGACGGCTGACTTCGATGCCGCCGCGCAGCACCGCAACGCCTTGCACCCGAGCCTGCTCGGCTTCCAGTTGGCGAGTGAACACGGACTGGCGCGTGAGCATGCCCGCGGCAATCACTGCTACCACGGCGGCGATGAGCAAGGCGCTGATGATCGCCATGCCGCGCTGCTTCGCCATCGTCGGCGAACCGGCTTTCATGATGGCGCTTAAAGCTGCCAGGAGCCGATGTCGGCATTCACGCCCTCGCCGTCAGGCTGGCCGTCGGCGCCGAGGGAAAACACGTCGATCTCGCCATTGGCGCCGGGATTGAGGTAGTGATAAGGCCGGTCCCACGGGTCGTTGGGCAGGCGCTCCAGATAGGAACGCCAGTTAGTGTTCTTGGCATCCGCCGGGCGCTCGACCAGCACCTTGAGGCCCTGGTTCATGTTCGGGTAAGTGCCGTGATCGAGGCGATACAGTTTCAGTGCCTGCATCAGGCCGCCGATGTCCTGCTTGGCGGCGGTGGCCCGCGCCTGGTCGGGCCGGTCGAGTACCTTGGGCACCACCATTGCCGCAAGAATCCCGAGAATGACCACGACCACCATGATCTCGATCAGGGTAAAACCGTGCTGCCGACGTGGCGGGTTGACCGGTGACTTGAAGCGCGCGATATCCATCTCGACATTCCCTGGCTCGGTTCGATTCGACGCGCAGTGTTGCAAGAAGATATGTCACTGATGTTGAAAAACCTCGGGTGTTTTGGTCGTCAACCGGTCAAGCCCGAGGGTTACCGTCCAAGGCTTCGCACAACGCCCGAGCACCCCGATGCAACGCCCTTCTCCACAGGCCGGTTTTACCTTGATCGAAGTGCTGGTGGCGCTGGCGATCATCGCCGTCGCCATGGCGGCCGCCGTGCGGGTGGCGGGTTTGATGACCCAGGGCAACGGCCTGCTGCGCGACAAATCCATCGCGCTGCTGGCGGCGCAGAGTCGGCTGGCGGAATTGCGTCTGGAGAATCGCTTGCCGATGGGACGCAAGGTCTTCGAATGCGATCAGGGTCGGCTGCTGCTGCGTTGCGAACAACTGATCGGCAACGGCGAGAACGGCCGCTTGCTGCGGGTCGAGCTGCAAGTGTTCGACCGCAGCCGCGAGGCGCCACCACTGGCCCGACTCAACACCCTGTTGAGCCGGCCAGTGACAAAATGACACTCAGGGCCGGACCAGGCTCGGCAGCGCCGGGGAATCCGGCAATTTGCCGAGCAGCAGGCGTGAGCGTTCAGTACCGCGTTCGATCACCACGGCATCGCCTTCGATGGCCACCACTTTCACCCCGTGACTCAATTGCTCGCCGACGAGGAAGCTGCGCGGCGGGCTGTCGTTGAGGCTGAGGATCGCCACCGCGCCACGGCTGCCGGCCAGCACTCCACTGACCTTGATATCGAGTGGCGCGGGCGTATTGGAAAACCACTGCAATGCCGGGTTGCTGGAGCGCTCGGCCAGCAGCTGCGGGGTGGCGGCCGGCGTCCTCGATTCGGCGGACGTCAGCAACAGCGACGACCAGGTGGCCACGCCGGCCAGCGCCGCGATCAGGGCCACCACCTGGACCGCCTGGGCCGGGGAAAAGCGTTGGAGCAATGACATGGGCTGAACCTCCTTTTAGTCCCTGCTTCGATCCTACCGGGCAATTCTCACGTTTTTATTTCACACGCTGATCATCTTCATCGTTCAGGATCGACGTCATGCAAAGGAGCGCATCGGATGAAGGTTTGTACGCAGCAGGGTTTTACCTTGATCGAATTGATGGTGGTCCTGGTGATCGTCGGCATCGCCAGCGCGGCGATCAGCCTGAGCATCAAGCCGGACCCGCTGCACCTGCTGCGCAAGGACGCCGAGCGTGTGGCGCAACTGCTGCAAATCGCCCAGGCCGAAGCGCGCAGCGATGGCCGGCCGATCACCTGGCTGGCCAACGCCAAGGGCTATCGTTTCAGCCGCCGCAGCGACAGCGGCAAGGGCTTCGAGCATTTTGCCAATGACCCGCAACTGCGCCCGCGCACATGGCAGACGCCGGGCATGACGGTGCAGGTCGAGCCACGGCAGAAACTGGTACTGGACGCCGAATGGATCAGCCCGGCGTTACAGGTGAGTCTTTCCGACGGCATCAACAGCATCAGCGTGCGTCGCAGCGCCGCCGGCCAGGTGAGCGTGCAATGAACAACCAGCAAGGTTTCACCCTGATCGAAGTGATGGTGGCGGTCATGCTGATGGCCTTCGTCAGCCTGATCGCCTGGCGCGGGCTCGACAGCGTGACCCGTGCCGACGCGCACTTGCAGGCCAGCACCGAGCAGGCCGAAGCGCTGCTGCGCAGCCTCAACCAACTGGAACGCGATATCGCCCTGCGCGCCAGCATCGAACTGGCGGACCCGATCAAGGCCGCCGTAGAAGACCAGAGCGCCGAAACCGTCCCCGCCGTGACGGTGCGCAGCAGCGACAGCAAGGGTTTTCGCCTGGACGTGATTCGCGTCGCACCGGGCCAGAACGGTGAGTTGCAACGGGTGCGCTGGTGGCTCAAGGGCGGCACGCTCTATCGCGCCCAGGCCGCTTCACGCAGCCACTATCCGCTGCCGGCGCCCACCGAGGGCGTGGCGGTGCTCAATGCAGTCAGCGAGGCGACGTTGCGCGTGTGGGACGCGGACAAGGGTTGGCGACAACTGAGTGGCAATCGCCAGGAAAACCCGCGCGGCCTCGAAATCAGCCTGACCCGCAACACGCCCCAGGGCGTCGAGCACTACCGGCAGGTGTTGGGGCCGCTGGAGTAACCGCCCTCAGCTCAGCACTACCACGCCACCGGGCAGTTCGGTGCACTTGACCCCGTAGGCATCGCGAATCATCAGCGCGACGCCGGCCAGTTGATCGAGGCTGAAGCGCGCCTGCACCTTGCGCTTGCCCAGTTCGCTGTTGAGCAACAGCAACATGCCCGGGCGATAGCGGTTGATTTCGTCGATCACCTGGGCCAGCGTCGCGTCGTTGAACACCAGCACTTGCTGGCGCCAGGCAATCACGGTCGATGTGTCGACGGCCTGAGGGACACTGATTTCCCGGTTGTTGTACGTCAGTTGCTGGCCGGATTGCAGGCGGATGCTGCGGCCCAGCACGTCCACCTGCAGGGCGCCGTCCAGGCAGGTGACGCAGACGTTCTGATCGGTATTACGCAGGTTGAAGCGGGCCTGGCTGGCGCTCAGCCAACCGGATCCGGCCTGGACTTTGAGGGTCGCCTGCGCGCGGGTCTGCACCTCGACTTCACCGCTGATCAATTCGAGCGCCTGCTGACCGTCGGTGCCGGGGCGCCGGTTGATCCGGGTCTGGGTGTTGAGCTCCAGGCTCACGCCGTCGGCCAGATCGACCCGGCGCTGCTCGCCCACTTCGGTGATGTAGTCGGCGCCCAACCCGGAGAAACCGCCGGGGACGCTGGCACGGATCAGGAAGAACGCGGCGGACGCGGCAATCGCACCGCCGAGGAAGGCACGGCGCCCCAGGTGGCGAGGCGCGCTGATCTGCTCGACAGCCGGACGCAACTGCTGCCACAGCAACTTGGCCCGTTCGAACGCTCGGGCATGCTCGGCGCTTTGCGCGCACCACTCGCGCAGCGCGCGGGCATCGGCGACGGTGGCCCGGCCAGAGGTCAACAGCACCAGCCAGTCGCGGGCTTCGAGGCTCAGTTGATCCTGAGGTGTCGGCTCAGGCGATGGAAAACGGAAGATGTTCAAACGCGGGGGTACTCAAGAATTAATCTGGGCTCTTTCAATTAGACGGTTTTCCCGCACCGGGACCGAACCGTTGAATGAATTTTCTTTCCAGGCGCCCGGCACAATGGGTCAAAGCGGCTTTGACTTCCTTCTCGACCATCCGCGTAGAGATGCCGAAACGCTGGGAGATTTCCAGGTGCGGCGCCTCTTCCAGGCGGGCGGCGATGAAAATCTTGCGCCGCCGCGCGGGCAACTCGTACAGGGCACTGAGCAGCAACTGGATTTCCTTCTGCCCGCCCACGACCCGAGCGGGGTCGAGCGTTTCATCGGACACCTGCAACAGCTCATCGACCTCGCTGCCGGTCAGCAGGCGCGCGTCCGACTGCCGCCGGTCGGCCGCGATGTTGAGGGCCATGCGGTACAGATAGGCATTGGGCTGGTTGATGTTCGGGGGTTCTTCCATGCGGTCGACCCGCAGGTAAGTTTCGTGCAGGACATCGTTGGCCAGGTCTTCCGAGCCAAGACGTCGGCGCAGGCGCGCCTTGAAATCGTCATACGAGGTCAGGAACAGCGTGACCATCGAACTTTTCCCGGTGTCTTTCATCCCCCGGAAACTCCCTTCCCATTTGAGCAATCCATGCGTTTACCTGATGACTCCGGCAGCAGAAGCAGTGTGACCGGCTGGCTGAGAGAACTCGGCGCCGGGCGTTCGATGTCCAGGTTACGCAAACTTTCCACCAGCGCGGCGTCGCGCTTGAAGTCGCCGGTCGAACTGACCAGCCGACTGTGTTGCACCACGCCGTCACGACCGATCCACAGTTGCAGCAACGCGCGAAAACTGCCGGGCCGAACCAGTGGTGTCCGGCACAGGCTGCGTTCGATCGCGGCCTGCACCGCCGTTGCATAATTACTGCCACCCGGCAGCGCATTGCCGGTGGTCGGGCCTTCGACGGCGGACACCTGCGCGACCTGCAGGGTAAATGCGTCCGCCTGGGCATAGCGGGCCATGAGTCCGCTGCCGCTGAGCAGGCGGATCAAGGCTTCATTCGCGCTGAACCGCCCCTTGACCGCGACGGAACGACGGCCGCGGGTCAAGGTGTGATCCACCAGCACTGCCATGCCGGTCGCGCGACTGAATCGTTCGAGGGCGCTGGCCAGTTCCTGGGCCGGAATGTCCAGGTCCATCGGCGCTCGCACATCGACCGGTTCGGCCCCTGCGACGGCTGCCTGCAACCAAAACAGCAACGCCAGGCAAGCCTGGCGAACACGTGTCGAAAAGATCTGGCGCCGCTCCCTGGCTCTGCCTCGCTGCACGGCTGACGCACCCCTGAAAACCGTCATCCTGAGGGCTGTTTATGAACCTGATGTGACGGATGGTGCAAAAAAACCATCACGCGATGTTAAACCGCCATGAAGTAGACTCAATGGCATGCAGGGCCCGTTCAGGGCCAGGGAGGTCTTTGATGAAATACCTGATGAGCGTTGCAGCGATCGCGCTGCTGATGACCGGGCTGTCAGTGGCCCAGGCGGAAGAAGCCAAGGGTTGCGTCGACGTACAGGTCGACGGCTACAAGGCGCCGGACTACAACTGCCTGAGCCAGCAGATGGGCAACAACCCCGACGGCGCCAAGGCCGCACAGAAAAACCAGGAAAGAATGAACGTCCCGATCGACAAACGCCCACCCAGCCAAATGGGCCTGGCCACACCAGCGGCCACCAGCACCCGGATGGGCAACACCTTCGGCACCTCCGTCAAACCCCAACGCCCCGCCGGCAACTGACAACACCCCTGTAGGAGCGAGCTTGCTCGCGATGGCGGTGTGTCAGGCGCCATAGATGTTGAATGCCTTGACGCCATCGCGAGCAGGCTCGCTCCCACAGGTTGTCTGGGTGTATTGAGTATTTGTGGCAGCCGGAAAACCTTGTGGGAGCGGACTTGCCCGCGATAGCGGTGTGCCAGGCAACATAGATGTTGAATGTACCGCCGCCATCGCGAGCAAGCTCGCTCCTACAGGTTGTCAGGGTGTATTCAGTATGTGTGGTAGACCGAAACTCTTGTGGGAGCAACTGTCTTACCCATACCGCTCATCACCGCCACTCTGTTCCGTCTCGCAGCATGGCGTTGAGTCTAATCAGCAGTATTCGCATGCAGGCGATGAGCGCGACTTTCGCGCTCTTGCCTCGCTCGCGTAAAGCCTCGTAGCGTGCCTTGAAGTCTGCCTGGTGGCGGATTACGACCCAGCAAGACATGTAGAGTGCACGGCGGACTCGGGCTCGTCCCCCGTAAATCTGGCGCTTCCCGCTGTGATTACCGCTGTCATCGTTGTATGGCGCGATGCCGGCCAACGCCGCGATCTCCCGACGATTCAGCTCACCAAGTTCGGGCAAGTAAACCAGCAAACTGGCGGCAGCCACTGTGCCTATGCCTTTAACAGCAATCAGCCGCTCGGTTTTCTCTGCATCCAGGTCGCGCATGCTTTGGTTGATGGCCTTGCCGAGTTGCCTGATCTGTATCTGCAAATAGCGAATGTGTTCCTCGATCATGCCGACAACCGCTGGCAGCTGGGCTTGTTGCAGCCGACGCTTGTTGTCGTCTCGCTGCTGAACCAAGTGTTCGCGTAGCTGAATCAGCTCGCGTAGAGCCTCTCGCTGGGGCGAGATTACTGGGTCGCAGGGAGCATGCAGAGCTTCGGCGAACGCGGCCAGGACAGCGGCGTCGATCGGATCGGTCTTGGCATTTTTGCCCATTGCCACAGCAAAGGCTCTGGCTCGCCGGGGATTGATCCTCAGCACGTTGAAGTGCGCGTTTTGCAAGGCGACCATGCTCTGGCGCTCATAACCGCCCGTAGCTTCCAGCAGAACCCGGCCAACTTCGTAACGGTTCAAGCGCTGGATCAGCTCAACGAAGCCTTCAGAACTGTTTGGAACATCAAAGCCGTCGTTCTGTGGTTGAACCCAGACAACGAGCTTTGATTTGGAGATATCGATGCCAACCCAGGAAATCATGACAAAACCCTCTTACACTCAGAAGTGAGAGTGCTCTGGCTTTGCCCACGCTTGTGATTCGAGTGGCGCTCGTCTAACTGTTCGGGCTTATGGGCCAGAGTGGAAAGGTGGATGGCAGCTCGGCTCCCACACGTGCTTCAAGCACCGCGGACTCACAGCTTGCCATCCACCCCTCTCACCTCTGATTTTATTCCCTGATCAAGACACAAGCGGGCTTGCCCGCGATAGCGGAGTGTCAGGCAACATAGATGTTTAATGTACCGACGCCATCGCGAGCAAGCCCGCTCCCACAGGTGGTCTGGGTGTATTCAGTATCTATGGCAAACCAAAAATCCTGTAGGAGCGAGCTTGCTCGCGATGGCGGAGTGTCAGGCGCCATACCCACAGGTTTTTCTGGGTGTATTCAGTATTTGTGGCAGCCGGAAAACCTTGTGGGAGCGAGCCTGCTCGCGATAGCGGAGTGTCAGGCACCATATGATGTTGAATGTATTGGCGCCATCGCGAGCAAGCTCGCTCCTACAGGGTCATGCGCTTGGTGTTTGGCGGAAGCTCACGGCCAGTCGGTTCCAGCTGTTGATGGTGGTGACGGCGATGGTCAGGTCGACCATTTCGTTTTCGCTGAAATGCTCGCGCGCCTGTTCGTACACGTCATCGGGCACGTGGCTTTCGGCAAGTAGTGTCACCGACTCGGTCCAGGCCAGTGCCGCGCGCTCGCGGGGGTTGAAAAAATTGCTGTCGCGCCAGACCACGATCGAATACAGGCGTCGGTCGGTCTCGCCCAGGCGCCGTGCATCCACCGAGTGCATGTCGGTGCAGAAGGCGCAGCCGTTGAGTTGCGAGGCGCGGATTTTGATCAGGTGCAGCAGTTCCGGCTCGATGCTCAGGTGGCTGGTCAACGCCTCCATGGCGATCATGGCTTTCATCGCCTTGGGCGATGCGCTGTAGTAATCCAGACGGGAAGTCATGCCAAGCCTCAGGGTGCAGTAGGTAGTGTTTCAAGTTAGGCGCTCTACGCCCGAGGTAACAGAGCCAATTCGGCGAAATTCCACGGGACCACCCGCCACCAGACCAATCCACGGTTTTTCCATTACTCAACTTCTGCACGGCAGCGCTTGCGGGTAATCTTGCGCGACGCACACGCGCGTCAGTCAACGGCTCGGGAGCCCCGTCGGTATGGAACTTCATGTTGTCATCAACGGCCGCAAGGACCTGGCAGGCCAGTTGTATAACCAACTGCGCAGCGCCATCGAATCCGGGCGCCTGGCCGCGGGCACGCAGTTGCCGCCCAGTCGCCTGCTGGCGGAACAGTTGGGCATCTCGCGCAAGACCATCTCCGACACCTACGCACAGCTGACCTACGAAAACTTCCTCACCGGGGTGATAGGCAAAGGCACCTACGTCAACACCCGGCCAGCGAAAAACCAGCCCAAGCAAAGCCATTCACAGCTGGCCAGTGCCGAGGTGATCGAATCCTGGCGCAACCTGCCAGTGTTTCTGCGCCACCCAACCCTGGAAGGCTCGCTGCGTTATGACTTCATCGGCGGCGCCACCAGCAAGGGCCAGTTTCCCCAGGACGACTGGCGGCGCTGTACCTCCCACGCGTTGCGCCAGATCGCCGGTTCCAAGGGCTTCTACAGTTACGCCGAGGGCCTGCCGGCACTGCGTAACGCCATCGCCCGGCACATCGCGTTCTCCCGTGGTGTGAACTGCCAGGACGAAGACGTAGTGGTGTGCAACGGTGCGCAGCAGGCGCTGGACTTGATTTCCCGGGTGATGACACGCCCCGGCAGCCTCGTCGCCATGGAAGACCCCGGCTATCCGCCGGCGCGCCTGCTGTTCGGCACCCATGGCGCGACGGTGGTGGGTGTACCGGTGGACGCCGAAGGCATCGAGGTCGACAAGATCCCCGACGGCACCCGGCTGATCTACGTGACCCCGTCGCACCAGTTCCCGCTGGGCGTCGCCATGAGCCAGGCGCGCCGCGTCGCCCTGCTGGAGCGCGCTCGCGAGCTGGGCGCGATCATCATCGAGGACGACTACGACAGCGAATTCCGCTACGAAGGCCGCCCCACCGACTCCCTGCAAAGCATGGATGAACACGGCATAGTCGCCTACGTCGGCACCTTCTCGAAAACCCTGTTGCCGGAGTTGCGCCTGGGCTACATGATTTTGCCGCCGGCGATCCTCGAAGCGGTGGTCCGAGCCAAGCAACTGACCGACCTGCACACCTCCACCCTGCCCCAATGGGCACTGGCCAAGTTCATTGCCGAAGGCTGCCTGCTCAAGCACATCCGCCGCTGTCATGCGATCTACGCCGGGCGTCGCGAACGCATCCTGAGCCGCGTCGCCGGCGACCTGTCACCGTGGCTCGAAGCGGTCCCGAGCGTGGCCGGGTTCCACATGTCGCTTAGATGCAAAGTGCCTATTGATATGCCTTTACTGGTCGAACTGGCCAAAAAGGTCGAAGTCGGCCTGTACCCCATCGAGCCCTTCTACTACCAGCGGGCGCCACAGGATGGCCTGCTCATGGGCTTCGGCGCCATCGAGACGCTGGACATCGACCCCGCCCTGGACCGTCTTCGAGACATTTTGCAACAACTGTCGTAGACGATTGGCCTGCGCTTTTATCCGGCGATTGGCTATTGGCGGTCCCGGGGTGCAGGCCTATCCTGCATAGGCGTTATCCCTCAATGAGCAGGACGGCCTGATTCAGGAGTGTGAGTAATGTCCAACGAAGTGATCAATACCGTAAAGGTACAGGCCGTCAACGGCCGCTCGGAAGAGCTGGGCAAGCAACTGCAAAAGATTGTCGAAACCCTGCGCGAATTACCGGGCTGTGATTCCTATATGGTCGACCGCTGCCCCGAGGACAGCAACCGCTGGAACGTCAGCGCCCGCTGGCAATCGGAAGCGGCCATGCACCAGCATTTCAACTGCCCTGAAGTGCAGGGCTTCATCGGCCTGATCGATAACCAACTGGCAAACGCCGTGGATTTCAACAGCTTCCCGATTCGCTGAAACGGTTAAAAGACCGCAGACAACGACGGCTCCTACAGGGCACTGGGTACCTCTGTAAGAACCGTCGCAGGCTGCGGTCTTTTTTGTGCGCCGCGGTCATTGGTCCCCTCACCTTCGTGAGAATTGGCTGTTTGACCCCCTGCCATCGGGGTCTAATCTGGTCCCTGACGACTAACCACCGCAGGTAATAATCCATGAAAGCTTTGCGCTTGTGTGCCGCCCCACTCGCTGCCCTTGCCCTGACACTGTCGGTCCCGGCATTCGCCCATGACCCTTCGGAAAAGGTCACGATCCTGCAGGACGAAGTCCTGAAGAACGTCCCCGACAAAAAAGCCCTGATGCTCGAAGTGGACTACCTGCCCGGCCAGTCCTCGATCGCCCACAAACACGAAGGTACGGCGATGGCCTACGTGTTGTCGGGTGCGATCACCTCCCAGGTCAAGGGCGAACCGGCGAAAACCTACAAGGCTGGCGAATACTGGTATGAGCCCGCCGGTTCCGAGCATCTGGTGTCGAAAAACGCGAGCAAGACCAAACCGGCCAAGTTGCTGGTGTTCATGGTGTTGTCACCGGATGAGAAAGTGTTGATTCCGTTGGAGCATTAATTACGCAGAACCCGCACCTGTAGGAGCGAGCTTGCTCGCGATGCATTCTACCATTCACGCATAAGTTGTCTGGAATAACGCATCGCGAGCAAGCTCGCTCCTACAGTTGAGGCAACATCGGGCAATTGTTCAAAGCTGTTCATCAACAGCAACTCCATTATTCTGGCGGTTCGCACGACGCGAACCACTCAAGTTAATGGAGACTTTATGAGTACCGAACAGCAACTTTCCTTTATCGCAGCCATTCGTTGCGATGACACCACAATGAAATTCTTCGAGCAGATGCAGGCAGTTCCTGAAGGCCAGGGCAACCTTCTGACCACCAATCATCAATATTCCACCACCACCCGGAAAATGGTCCGTGTGCATAAGGCGCGCAACGTGCACGAACGCACCCGCTCCGATGAAATGGTGGTGTATTTCAATCGGCATGACGATCATTACGCACTTCAAGTGCGCAGCGATAAGTTTCTGGGCAAGTACCTGATCAAGACCAGCAATGGCCTCCTGGGTGCAACTACCGGTGCGGGCAGTGATACCACGTTATTCAACTTGCTCAACAATGAGCAGCAGGTCATTACTTTGGATGATCTGCAAAACACTCATGCCAGTGTGTACCTGCAAGTTCGTAATTCCGGGGTTATCAAACGCCAACATATGCAAGAGCCAAGGCTGTATTGCTATGGGGATGGTTCGGGTGAATCGGTAAAATTCAACCTGAGGATTCTTGAGCGCAATGTGCTGCAACCTACGGGGAATGAACCTTATCCGTTGTTCATCGAGCCCATTACGGAGTCGGATGAGGATTGATACATAGCGCCTGATATTCCTGTGGGAGCGGGCTTGCTCGCGATGCTGTGTGTCAGCCGACGCAGATGCTGGATGTGATGGCCCCATCGCGAGCAAGCTCGCTCCTACAGGGTCAGGAAGCATCCAGCCAAAAAGCCCCGCATCTTTCAATGCGGGGCTTTTTCATTCAACGCCGGGTCAGGCGGTTTCCACCTCGGCGTTCGCCGGGGTTGCGGCAGGTACTACCGCTTGCCCGCTCAACGCCAAGTCGAGCAACTCGCGGTTGGCCACTGCGTACATGGCGTAGTCCGTACCGCTGGCGGCACGGATTTCCACCAGCATGGCGCGCCAGCGTTCGATCATGGCGGCGTGCTGCGCCATCCAGGCGTCCAGGCGTGCTTCCACCGAGCTCTCGCACAGTTGCAGGACGGAGATGGTGATCGCACGTTGCTGCCAGTCGACGTCATCACGGAACGCTTCACGGGCCAGGGCCTGCCAGTTGTTCTCAACCGGCAAGGCACTGATCTGTTGCAGGTACCAGGTGATGTCCAGCTTCTCGCCCACAGCGAAGAAGGCTTCGGCCACTTCCGCAGGATCCTGCCCCGTGACATCGGAGGCCTCGATCACCGGCAGCAAGGTGTACAGGTGCGAGGTACCCGCCACCATGCGCGCCAGCAACTCAGGCACACCCGCCTTGACATAGACCTCGTAGCGATCCTGCCAGTTTTTCAGGGTTGGGCCTTTGAGCAGCTCAGGCAGCCGCAGCCCCAGCTCCTTCAGGTGCGGACCGAAGTGCGCGACGTCACGGGCAGCGTTCTGCTCGTTGCGACGGCTGCGCAGGAACCAGCGTGTAGCACGGCGGCCCAGGCGCATCAGTTCGTCCATCAGCTCCAGTTGCACGTCTGCCGAGACCTGGTAGTCCAGGGCTTCGATCTGACGGAACCAGTGCGGGAGGTGGAAAATGTCACGCACGATCACGTAGGCACCGGCCACGTTCGCCGGGCTCATGCCGGTGGACTCCTTGAGTCGCTGAACGAAGGTGATGCCCATGTGGTTGACCAGATCGTTGGCGATCTGGGTGCTGACGATCTCGCGTTTCAGGCGGTGACGGCGCATGGCCTCGGAGAACTTGCTTACCAGGCTCGGCGGGAAAGCGGTTTCCATGTCACGGGTCAGGTAGTCGTCATCCGGTACCCGGGATTCGAGCAACTGCGCCTTGAGGTCGATCTTGCTGTAGGAGATCAGCACGGACAACTCCGGACGGGTCAGGCCATGGCCCGCCGCGACGCGTTCGTTGATCTGCTCTTCCGACGGCAGGAACTCGATGGCACGGTCCAGCTTGCCACGGCCTTCCAGGTCGTTCATCAGGCGCTTGTACTCGGCGATGCGTGGCAGTGCGCGACGCGCCGCCAGCGACAGGGCCTGAGTCTGCTTGTAGTTGTTGCCCAGCACCAGGCCACCGACTTCGTCGGTCATGCTCGACAGCAGCACATTGCGCTGCTTGTCGGTCATGTCGCCGGCCTGCACCACTTCGTTGAGCAGGATCTTGATGTTCACTTCGTGGTCGGAGCAGTCCACGCCACCGGCGTTGTCGATGAAGTCGGTGTTGGAACCGCCGCCATTGAGGCCGAACTCGACGCGACCCAGTTGGGTCATGCCCAGGTTACCGCCCTCGCCGACAACCTTGCAGCGCAGCTCGTTGCCGTTCACGCGCAGGGCGTCGTTGGCCTTGTCGCCGACATCGGCGTGGCTTTCGCTGCTGGCCTTGACGTAAGTGCCGATACCGCCGTTCCACAACAGGTCCACCGGCGCCTTGAGCAAGGCGTTGAGCAGCTCGGTCGGGGTCAGCTTGTCGGCCTGGATGTCGAAGCGCTCTTTCATCTGCGGGGAAATCGCGATGCTCTTCGCGCTGCGGGAGAAGATCCCGCCGCCTTCGGACATGATGCTGGTGTCGTAGTCCGACCACGCCGAACGCGGCAGGTCGAACATGCGCTGACGCTCGGCGAAGCTGGTCGCCGGGTTCGGGTTCGGGTCGATGAAGATGTGCAGGTGGTTGAAGGCCGCGACCAGTTGCAGCTTGTCGGACATCAGCAAGCCGTTACCGAACACGTCACCGGCCATGTCGCCGACGCCGACCACGGTGATGCTGTCTTCCTGGACATTGATGCCGCGCTCGCGGAAGTGACGCTGTACGCCCACCCACGCGCCCTTGGCGGTGATGCCCATCTTCTTGTGGTCGTAACCGGCCGAACCGCCGGAAGCGAACGCGTCACCCAGCCAGAAGCCGTAGTCGATGGCGATGCCGTTGGCGATGTCGGAGAAGGTCGCAGTGCCCTTGTCCGCCGCCACCACCAGGTACGGGTCATCGTCGTCATGGCGCACGACGTTGGCCGGCGGCACCAGCGCACCGTCTTTCAGGTTGTCGGTGATGTCCAGCAGGCCGGAAATGAAGATGCGGTAGCAGGCGATACCCTCGGCCGCGATCTCGTCGCGACCACCGCCCAGCGGCAGGCGACGTGGCAGGAAGCCACCTTTGGCGCCCACCGGCACGATCACCGAGTTCTTCACTTGCTGGGCTTTTACCAGGCCCAGCACTTCGGTGCGGTAGTCTTCCTCACGGTCGGACCAGCGCAGGCCGCCGCGGGCCACGTTACCGAAGCGCAGGTGCACGCCTTCGACGCGTGGCGAGTAGACGAAGATCTCGAACTTCGGCACCGGCTTGGGCAGCTCGGGAATCAGGTGCGGGTTGAACTTGAAGCTGAAGTAGGACTTGTTATGGCCCTTGGCGTCGGTCTGGTAGAAGTTGGTGCGCAGGGTCGCCTTGATCAGGTCCAGGTAACGACGCAGGATACGGTCTTCGTTGAGCACCTGAACGTCGTCCAGGGCGCTGAGGATCGCGTGTTCCAGGCGTTGCTGCATGTCTTCCAGGTCGTCGCCGCTGAGCTTGCGCGCCAGGTAGAAGCGGGTCTTGAACAACCGGGTCAGCTCGCGAGCGATGTCGGTGTGGTTGTTCAGGGTGCTGGCGATGTAGCCCAGGTCGAAGCCGAGACGGATTTGTTTCATGTAGCGGGCGTAGGCACGCAGCAGCGCCACGTCGCGCCATGGCAGGCCGGCGGTCAGCACCAGGCGGTTGAATGCATCGTTTTCGGCATCGCCACGTACGATGTGGACGAAAGCGTCCTGCAGCGTGTCGTTGAGCTGCTGGATGTCCAGGTCCAGGCCTTCGGCGGCGGTGAACGCGAAGTCGTGGATCCAGAACTCGCGGCCATTGGTGTGGCGCAGGCGGTACGGGAACTCACCCAGCACGCGCAGGCCGAGGTTTTCCAGGATCGGCAGCACGTCGGACAGTGCCAGCGGGGTGTCGGCGTGATACAGCTTGCAATGCAGCTCGCGCTGACCGGACACCTGGCCCAGTGGCTGGTAGAAGCTCATGACCAGCGGGTTTTTCTCGCTCAGGCTCAGCAGGTGCTGCATGTCGACCACGGCCGAGTGGGCGGCGAAACGCTCGCGGTAGCCGGCCGGGAAGCCTTTCGGGAAGTCAGCCAGCACATTGGTGCCGTGGGCTTCGCCGAAGCTCTCGACGGTCAGGGCGGCGTAATCGTCCTGCCAGCTGCGGCAGGCCTGGATCACTTCGTTTTCCAGTTGCTGCGGGTCGATGTCGATGCGGTTTTTCGGGTCTACACGCAGGATCAGCTGCACGCGGGCCAGCACGGACTCGGAGAAGAAGGTCCAGAACTCGCAGTCCGAAGCCTTCAGGCGATCCATCAGCACTTGCTGGATCTTCTGGCGCACTTCGGTGGAATAGATGTCGCGTGGCACGTAGGCCAGGCAGTAGCAGAAACGGCCGTACGGGTCTTTGCGCAGGAATACGCGGATCTTGTTGCGTTCCTGGATCTGCACGATCGACATCACGGTGCTGAACAGCTCGTCCACCGGGGTCTGGAACAGGTCGTCCCGTGGCAGTACTTCGAGGACCTGGGCCAGTTCCTTGCCCAGGTGGGCCTTGGCCTGGAAGCCCGAACGGCGTTCGATTTCCGCGACCTTGCGGCGGATGTACGGAATGTTGCGTACGCTTTCGCCGTACACCGACGAGGTGTACAGACCCATGAAGCGGCATTCCTTGATGACCTTGCCGTCGGCGTCGACTTCACGGATCGACACGTAGTCCGGGTAAGCCGGACGGTGTACACGGCTTGGGTGCGCGGCCTTGGCGAACGACAGCAGGGTCGGCTCACGCAGGTAGTTGACCGCGTAGTCTTCGATGCGCAGGTCGTCGTAGGTCAGGCCGGTGCGCAGCAGCTTGGTCAGGCCGAGGAAGGAGCTCTGGTCGTACTCGATGTGGCCGCCATCGGCCTGGTCGGTGACCACGAACTCTTCGTAGCCCAGGAAGGTAAAGTGGTTGCCCACCAGCCATTCCAGGAAACTCTTGATTTCGTTCTTTTCGTCGGCATCGACCGCGAAACGGCTGTTGTCCAGGCTGCTCAGGATGTCCTGGACCTTGGCTTTCATCGGTTCGAAATCGCTGACGGCCACGCGCACTTCACCCAGGACCTGCTCCAGTTCCTTGGTCAGCACGTTCAATTCGGCGGTGTTGGCGCAACGGTCGATTTCCAGGTACATCAACGACTCTTGCAGCACGTCGTCGCCCTGGGTGCCCTTCGGCAGGATTTCCAGCAACTCGCCCTTGCTGCCGCGACGCACGCTGAGCACGGTGGTTTGCAGGGTATGGATGCTGTAGCCGCGGCGGTTCAGCTCCGTACGCACCGAGTCCACCAGAAATGGCAGGTCGTGGTGCAGCACTTCGACCGCGGTGTGGGTCGACTGCCAGCCGTGGCGTTCGTAATCGGGGTTGTAGACGCGCACTTGCGGTTGCGCGTGATCGAAGCGCTCAAGCAGGCGCCACGCAGAAAGGGTACAGCCAGCGAGGTCGGACAGGCGACGCTGGGTCAGCTCGTCCATGGAAATGATGCCGAAGAATTGTTCAGCGAACAGCGCCACTTGTGGCAGTGCCTGTTCACTGATGTGCTGCGCCAGTGCCGCTTGCAGTTGGTGCTGGAAGTCGGCTTTGCTGGCTGCGGTGAAGAACGCCATCTGTGGTACTCCGCTTGGGCTTGTTATTGATTGAAGCGTCGCGTGCAACACCCCTTTCGGGGCGGTCCGTCACCCTGTTCCTGAATCTCGGGCAGAGGAAACAGGGTGACAGGTGGGTGAAGCTGGACGGGACACTCAGGTCACATTCACCTTCCGTGAATGGGCATCTGCAAAAACCACTGTGCGATCAATTGCACACTTTCGTTACAGGCAGGTCTTTACAGGTATCCATTCGATGCGCAGCTTAACCAGTGCGGCAAGGCCGGTGCTTGCGGTGCTGCGACATATTCGGTCATCGGAATGCTGCTGTGGCGACATGCATCGAACAACACTAGCAGCCGTGGCGGAAAACGGGCGATTTCTCCCCGGTTTTGCGCCCTCCCCGTGCCGGAAATGTCCCGCAGCGGCCCGGTCGTTCACGACACATTCCCTTGCAGTGCGCCATGCACAAAAGTCCGGGGGCTGGCAGAATTACGGTTTGCCGCTTTCACAATGCTCGTCGAGCCAGGAATTCCCCATGCAAATGACCACCTCCCTGTTGATCGTCAACCCGTGCGACGACGAAGAAGACAACATGGCCATGCTCGCCTGCCACAGCGACAAGGGGGACATGTTCCTCATGAGCCGCTATCCGGACGAGGACGAGCTGGAAATCACCCTGGACGGCGAGCCTTCGACCCTGGAAGGCGTCAAGGTGACCTTGAGCCCTACCCGCCTGCTGATCGAAATCGCCGCGGCGGACGCCGATGCGCTCAATGGCGATGACGTGCTGGAGATCATCCACAACACCGATGCCAGCGACCTGGCGGAGGTCGAATTGACCCTCAAGAACATTCTGGATGGGACCGGGACCTATATCAGCGAGATTTGAGGGCGACCGGGGAAACGCATCGCGAGCAGGCTCGCTCCCACAATGGTTCTGCGTTGCACCGACCATCCCCTGTGGGAGCGAGCCTGCTCGCGAGAGGTTCCCACAGGCGATTGACGACCCATTTCCCACACTTTGCACAAAATGCCGTTAGTCGCCGCCCCCCGCGATGGATTAAAGTAACGCCCCCAGCCTTGGCGTTATTCGAGCGCCCAGGTCACCCTTTGCAGGAACAGTCACCGATGGAACATCGTGAAGCGCTGATCGCGCTGCGAACCTTTCTTTCCACGCAGATTCTCGGCCAGGACAAACTCATCGAGCGCTTGCTCATCGCCCTGCTCGCCGATGGCCATATGCTGGTAGAAGGGGCTCCGGGCCTGGCCAAGACCAAGGCCATTAAGGAGCTCGCCGAAGGCATCGAAGCGCAGTTCCATCGTATCCAGTTCACGCCCGACCTGTTGCCCGCCGACATCACCGGCACCGAGATCTATCGCCCGGAAACCGGCAGCTTCGTGTTCCAGCAAGGCCCGATCTTCCACAACCTGGTGCTGGCGGACGAAATCAACCGCGCCCCGGCCAAGGTGCAATCGGCCCTGCTCGAGGCCATGGCCGAGCGCCAGGTCAGTGTCGGGCGCAGCACGTACGAGTTGTCGCCGCTGTTTCTGGTGATGGCCACGCAGAACCCGATCGAGCAGGAAGGCACCTATCCGCTGCCCGAAGCCCAGCTCGACCGCTTCCTGATGCACGTCAAAATCGGCTTCCCCGACGCCACCGTCGAGCGCCGCATCCTGCAACAGGCCCGTGGTGAAGCGCTCAACGGCGAAACCAAGCCGGAGCGACGGGTCAGCCAGCAGGCCATCTTCGCCGCGCGCAAGGAAATCCTCGGCCTGTACATGGCCGATGCGGTGGAGGAATACCTGGTGCAACTGATCATGGCCACCCGCAACCCGGCCAAGTTCGACCCGGAAATGGCCGAATGGATCGCCTACGGCGCCAGCCCCCGCGGCTCGATCGCCCTGGACCGCTGCGCCCGTGCCCACGCCTGGCTCGCCGGCCGGGACTTCGTCAGCCCGGAAGACATTCAGGCGGTGCTGTTCGATGTGTTGCGCCACCGCATCATCCTGTCCTTCGAAGCAGAAGCCGCCGGCATTGACCAGGACCGGGTGGTCCAGCGGATTCTCGACGTCGTAGCCGTCGCTTGACCCCGATGAACGCCAGCATGCCGCCCGAGCCGGGCATTCGCATCAGCCTCGCCGAGCTGATCGAAATGCGCCATCGCGTGCGTGAAGTGCAACTTTTTTCCACGCCGAGCCAGCGCAGCCCGCTCGTCGGCCTGCACCACTCCAAGCTGCGCGGCCGTGGTGTGGACTTCGATCAGGTGCGGGTCTACCAGGCCGGCGACGACGTGCGCACCATCGACTGGCGCGTCACCGCCCGCACCCAGGAGCCGCACACCAAGCTGTTTCACGAAGAACGCGAGCGACCAATTTTCATCATGGTCGAACAAAGCCGCCGGCTGTTCTTCGGCTCCGGGCTGATGTTCAAGTCGGTCCTGGCGGCCCAGGCCGCCAGCCTGATCGGCTGGGCAGCGCTGGGGCATAACGACCGGATCGGCGGGCTGGTGTTCGGCGACAACGAGCACTACGAAATCAAGCCTCGGCGCAGCAAACAGAGCCTTTTGCAACTGCTCAACCGGCTGGTGCGGGTCAACCAGTCGCTGCACACCGAGACCGAACAGAACCGCGACTCCCTCAACCTCGCCCTGCGCCGGGCCCGCGAGGTGCTGCGCCCCGGCAGCCTGGTGATAGTGATCTGCGACGAACGTGCGCTGACCGAGGGCACCGAGCAGCAATTGAGCCTGCTGTCGCGGCATTGCGACCTGCTGCTGTTGCCGGTGTCCGACCCGCTCGACCACGCCCTGCCCGCTGCCGGCCTGTTGCGTTTTGCCGAGCGCGGCGCGCAATTGGAAATCGACACGCTCAACTATGACCTGCGCCAGACTTACCGCGCCCAGGCCGACGCGCGGATCGCCCGCTGGGAACTGCTGGCGCAGAAGCTGCGGGTGTTGTTGATGCCATTGAGCACGCAAAGCGAAATGGTCGAACAACTGCGCGAATACCTGAACCCGCAGAATCCGGGGGCCGGTCGATGAGTGGGCTGGACGGTTTGCAACCGCTGATCTCGCCGCCGCCCATCAGTGTCTGGCCTCCCGCGCCCGGCTGGTGGCTGTTGCTGTTGGCGCTGGTGTTGATCGCCTTCGGACTGTGGAAAGCCCGCAGCCTGTTGCCCAACAAGCGCCCCATCGTGCGCGCCGAACAACCGCTGGACCCGGTGCGCCTGGCCGCACTGGCGGAACTGGCGTTGCTGCCCAAACCCTACGACGGCGCCCCGGCCGGCGCTTGGTTGCAGCAGCTCAACGGCCTGCTCAAACGCCTGTGCCGCAACCATTACCCCAACAGCCAGAGCCACATCCTCAATGGCCGCCAGTGGCTGGCGTTTCTTGACAACCGCTGCCCGGCCGCCGGCCTGACGCGCTGGATGGTGCTGGTCGAAGGCGCTTACAAACCCGAATGCAAACTGGACGACAAGGCCATCGCCGGCCTGACCCAGGCCGTCGACACCTGGATTCGCAAACATGTTTGAGTTCGCCTGGCCGTGGATCTTCGCCCTGCTGCCACTGCCATGGCTGATGCGCATGGTGTTGCCGGTGGCCGACAGTGGCGAGCCGGCGCTCAAGGTCAGTTTCCTCGGCGACCTCGAAGGCCTGGCCCGCCGCCGCGCCCGCGCCAACCTGCCGGCCTGGCGCCAACAGACCCCGTTCATGCTGCTATGGCTGTTTCTGCTGATCGCGGCGGCGCGTCCGCAGTGGCTCGGCGAGCCGCTGCCGATTGCTGCCAGCGGTCGGGACCTGCTGGTGGCGGTCGACGTGTCCGGTTCCATGGACTTCCCCGACATGCAATGGCAGAACGATGAGGTCAGCCGCCTGGCACTGGTGCAACACCTGCTCGGTGACTTCCTGGAGAGCCGCGAAGGCGACCGGGTCGGCCTGATCCTGTTCGGCAGCCGCGCCTATCTGCAAGCCCCGCTGACCTTCGACCGGCGCACCGTACGCATCTGGCTCGACGAAGCGCGGGTCGGCATCGCCGGCAAGAACACCGCCATCGGCGACGCCATCGGCCTGGCCCTCAAGCGCCTGCGCCTGCGTCCGGCACAGAGCCGCGTGCTGATCCTGGTCACCGACGGTGCCAACAATGGTGGCGAAATCGACCCACTGACCGCGGCACGCCTGGCGGCGAAGGAAGGGGTGAAAATCTACACGATCGGTATCGGTGCCGACCCGGAGCAATCCGGCACGCCGGCGTTTCTGGGCGTCAACCCGAGCCTGGACCTCGATGAGCCGTCGTTGCAGGCCATCGCTGCCGCAACCGACGGCCAGTATTTCCGTGCTCGCGACGGCGAGCAGTTGCAGGCGATCAAGGAAACCCTCGATCAGTTGGAGCCGGTGACCCAGCAACCCACCCAGGCCCGCCCGGCCCAGGCTCTCTATCACTGGCCCCTGGCGATGGCATTGCTGCTGAGCATGCTGCTGGTGGTGCGCGAACTGTGGCCGGACAATCCGCTGCAGCGCCTGCTCACCAAGGATCTGCTGGCGCAGACCGCCCTGCCCGAGTGGCGCCAGCGGCTCAGACGCCTGCGTCTGCGGAGGCGTCGATGAGCGATCTGTGGCCGTACTGGTTCCGCCCTTTGTGGCTGTTGGTGGTGCCGCTGCTGGGCTGGTTGCTCTGGCAGCTGTGGCATCGGCAAAAACGCGTCGGGCGCTGGCAGATGATCCTGCCGCCGGCCTTCCACGCCGCCTTGCTCAGTGGCGGCAACGGGCGCAACAGCAAATTGCCCTGGGTGGCGCTCGGCATCGCCTGGTTGATCACTGTTCTGGCACTGCTGGGCCCAAGCTGGCAGCGGGTCGAACAAAACAGCCAGAAACCCGCCGATCCGCTGGTGGTGATTCTGGAACTGACGCCGGAAATGCTCGCCACCGACGTCACGCCCAACCGCCTGGAACAGGCCCGGCGCAAACTGTTGGACCTGCTGCAAAACCGCAGCGATGCGCAGACCGCCATCGTCGTCTACGCCGGCAGCGCGCACACGCTGGTGCCGCTGTCGGATGACCTGGCGACCAGTCGCAACCTGCTGGATGCCCTGAAACCGTCACTGATGCCCCAGTCCGGTCATCGCGCCGATCTGGCGGTGACCAAGGCGCTGGGCTTGTTGCATCAGGGGGCACTGGGTGACGGCAGGATTCTGCTGATCGGCTCGTCCCTCAATGAGCTGGAGCGCGAAGGCATCCAGCAGGCGCTGGACGGCAAATCGACCCAGTTTCTGATGCTCGGCGTCGGCACCGCCGAAGGTTCGCCCATCACCCAGGAAGACGGCAGTTTCCTCAAGGACGATCAGGGCGCGATCCTGGTGCCGCATCTGGATGAACCGAGCCTGAAAGCCTTCGTCAATGGCCTGGGTGGCCGCTATCGCCATGCGCGCCTGGAAGATGCCGACCTGCGTGGCCTGGGCCTGCTCAGTGGCCCGCGCAGCCTGCGCGACGACGGTCAGACCCTGCGCCTGGATACCTGGGCCGATCAGGGCTACTGGCTGTTGTTGCCGCTGTTGCTGCTGGCCGCCTGCGCCGGCCGACGCGGCTGGTTGTTCTGCCTGCCACTGCTGTTTGCGCTGCCGCAGCCGAGTTACGCGTTCGAGTTCAAGGACCTGTGGTTGCGCCCCGATCAGCAGGGCCTGCACCTGCTCAAGCAAAAGCGCCCGGCCGAAGCGGCCCGACATTTCGACGATCACCAGTGGCAAGGCGTGGCGCTTTACGAAGCCGGCGACTACAGTGGCGCCGCCCAGCGCTTCGCCGAAGGCAACGACGCCCACGCCCACTACAATCGAGGCAACGCGCTGGCCAAAAGCGGTGAACTGGACGCCGCGCTGGATGCCTACGAACAGGCACTGGAGCTGCAACCGGATCTGCGCCCGGCATTGACCAACAAGGCCGTCGTGGAAAACCTGCTGAAGCAGAAAAATGCGCCGAAACCGGCCGAACCGGAAAAGCCCGACGAAGACCAAGCCCCAGGCCCGCAAGAAACACCACCGGGCGCGGCAACGCAACCGACGGACAGCGGCGAAGCGAAACCCGACACACAGGCCGCCGCGCCAGACACACAGGACAGTGAAACCACGCCGCCACGGCCGGGCAGCAATGAAGTCCCCGGCAGCGAACTGGGCGACGAGCAAAGCACCACCCCGCCGCTGCGTCCGGCCGACGATGCCATCGACGGCGAACAGCGCCAGGCTCTGGAGCAATGGCTGCGCAAGATCCCGGATGATCCCGGCGAACTGCTCAGGCGCAAATTCTGGTACGAACAGCAGCAATATCAGGATCAGGAAAAAACCCGATGACCCGCTTCACCGCTTTTTTGGCCACCGCGCTGTTCTGGACCTTGCAGGCCCAGGCCGTGGAACTGGTCGCCAGTGTCGACCGTACTCGCCTGAATTCCGGCGAGACGGTCGAGCTGACCCTGGAATCCAACGATGTGACGCAGTTCGGCAAACCCGACCTGACGCCGCTGGAACCGCTGTTCGAGGTGCGCGGCACCCGCCAGGTCAACCAGTTGACCAGCATCAACGGCGACAGCCGCGCCACCACCCGCTGGATCATCACCCTGTTGCCGCGCCAGAACGGCAGCGTGGTCATCGAGCCATTGAAACTGGGTGACGCCCAGACCCAGCCGATTACCTTGCAGGTGGTCGAGAGTGAAAAACAGGACAGCATCGGCAAGCGCGGGCCGGTGTTCATCGAAGCCAGCCTCGATCAGGCCAGCGTGTATGTACAGGCCCAGGCCCTGCTGACACTGCGCATCTACCACTCCGTGTCGCTGTACGACGACAGCAGCCTGACACCCTTGCAGATCCCCGACGCGCGGATCGAGCAATTGGGTGAGTCGCGCACCTACGAAAAGGACATCAACGGCCTGCGCCACGGCGTGATCGAGTTGCGCTATGCGATCTATCCGCAACACAGCGGCCAGTTGACCATTCCGGCGCAGATCTTCAGCGCCACCCTGGTGGATCCGCAACCGGCCCAGGACGTTGAAGCCCAGGTGCCGAAATCCGGCAAGCTGATGCGCGTCAGCTCCGAGAAACTGCCGCTGACGGTCAAGGCCAAGCCCGCCAGCTATCCCGCGGATATGCCATGGTTGCCGGCGCGCAGCCTGAGCCTGAGCGAAAGCTGGAACCCGGAGCCGGACCACGCCCAGGTGGGCGACTCGCTGACCCGCAGCCTGACCCTGAAAGCCGAAGGCCTGGCCAGTTCACAACTGCCGCCGCTGCCAGCCACCGATGTCAACGGCCTGCGCCGCTATCCCGATCAGCCGGTGCTGGGCAACCAGAACAGCGAGCGCGGCCTGATCGGCAGCCGTGAAGACCGCGAGGCGCTGGTGCCGACCCGCAGCGGCGACATCGAATTGCCGACGGTGGACGTGGTCTGGTGGAACACCTTCGAGGATCACCTGGAACACACCAGCCTGCCGGCGCGCACCCTGAATGTGGCGAACAACCCGGGGCTGATCGTCGATACCCCGGCGGGGGTGACGCCGGTCGCCTCGACGGCGGACAGCGAAGCGCTGTGGTGGTGGAAGCTCAGTACCCTGGTGCTAGCCTGCACCACCCTGCTCGGCTTCGGCCTGTGGTGGCGCGCCCGCTGGCAACCGGCGATCCTGCGCGCCGCGCAAACCGGCCCGAGCCCCCGCACTGTGCTCGACGACCTCAAGCGCGCCTGCCAGGCCAACGACACCCACGCCACCCGCCAGGCCCTGGACGCCTGGGCCCGCCAGCAACCGGAAACCCTGGCCGACATGGCCGCGCGCTTCGTGCCACTGTCCGATGCCCTGGACGGCCTCAACGGCGCGCTCTACAGCGAAAGCGGCCAGCACTGGCAGGGCGAAGAACTGTGGCGCGCCATCCGCACCATTCCGATGGCCGAGCGGACCCAGGACCCACTGGGCGACAGCGGGTTGCCGCCGCTTTATCCGAAATAGTTGTTGCCTGAACCAATGCAATCGCGAGCAGGCTCGCTCCCACAGTGTGGTCAGTGTTCACATCATTTGTGTTCCAACCATGAACCTGTGGGAGCGGGCTTGCTCGCGAAGGGGCCCTGTCAGTCGCCAATGCTGTATCTGACACACCGCTATCGCGAGCAAGCCCGCTCCCACAGTGCGGTCAGTGTTCACACGATTTGTGTTCCAACCATGAACCTGTGGGAGCGGGCTTGCTCGCGAAGGGGCCGTGTCAGTCGCCAAATGTTGTGTCTGACACACCGCTTTCGCGGGCAAGCCCGCTCCCACAGTGTGGTCAGTGTTCACACGATTTGTGTTCCAACCACGAACCTGTGGGAGCGGGCTTGCTCGCGAACGGGCCGTATCAGTCGCCAATGCTGTGTCTGACAGGCCGCTATCGCGAGCAGGCTCGCTCCCACAGTGTGATCAGTGCTCTCACCATTTGTGTTCCAACCATGAACCTGTGGGAGCGGGCTTGCCCGCGAATGGGCCCTGTCAGTCGCCAATGCTGTATCTGACACACCGCTATCGCGAGCAAGCCCGCTCCCACAGGGTTACGGTTGACATACAGATCGTGGGAGCACTCACCGCACTGTGGGAGCGAGCCTGCTCGCGATAGCGCTCTCAAGATCACCTCGATTACCCCTGCCCACCGCTTTCCCCGTAAACTCCCACCCCTTTCGCCGCTGTCCATTTCCTCGCGGCCACGACCTTATTTCCTACGGAGTTCGCCTTGCGTCTGTTTCACACCTCCGACTGGCACCTGGGGCAAAACCTGCACGGCCAGGATCGCGATTACGAGCACGGCTGTTTTCTCGAATGGCTGTTGCGCCAGCTCAAGGCCGACCAGCCTGACGTACTGCTGATCGCCGGCGACATCTTCGACACGGTCAACCCGCCGGTCAAAGCCCAGGAGCGCCTGTACGATTTCATCGTCAGCGCCCACGAACAACAACCCAAGCTGACCATCGTGATGATCGCCGGCAACCACGACTCCGGCTCGCGCATCGAACTGCCAGCACCGTTGATGCGCCGCCTGCGCACCCACGCGCTGGGTCGCGTGCTGTGGCTGGACGACGGCCAGCTCGACGTCGAGCGCCTGCTGTTGCCGCTGCCGGACGCCAAGGGCAAGACCGTCGCCTGGTGCCTGGCGCTGCCTTTCCTGCGCCCGGCCGAAGTGACCGGCGCGCACCTGGGCGACGACTACCTGCGCGGCATCGGCCAGGTGCACGAATGGCTGATCGAAGCCGCCAACGCCAAGCGCAAGCGCGGCCAGGCGCTGATCGCCATCAGCCACGCGCACATGGCCGGCGGCTCGGTGTCGGAAGACTCCGAGCGCAGCCTGATCATCGGCAACGCCGAAGCCCTGCCGGCCAGCCTGTTCGGGCCAAGCATCAGCTATGTCGCCCTGGGCCACCTGCACAAGCCGCAGAAGGTCAACGGCGAAACGCGGATTCGCTACAGCGGCTCGCCGATCCCGTTGTCCTTTTCCGAAATCGCCTACAAACACCAGATCCTCGACGTTCAGCTCGACGGCGACAAACTGGTCAGCGTCGAACCCAGGCTGATCCCCCGCGCCGTCAACCTGCAACGCCTCGGCCCGGCGCCACTGGCCGAAATCCTGCTGCAACTGACCGACCTGCCCAACGTCGACCTGCTGGCCGAAACCCAGCGTCAGCCGTGGCTGGAAGTGCGGGTACGCCTCGACGAGCCGCAACCGGACCTGCGCAATCAGGTGGAAACCGCCCTGCAAGGCAAGGCCGTGCGCCTGGTGCGCATCGCTGCCGAATACGCCGGCAGCGGCAGCCGTGACGGCGTCGATGACGGCGCCGCGCTGATCGAGCTCGACCAACTGACGCCCCAGGAACTGTTCAGCCGTGCCTGGCAGGACAACTACGGCAGCGAGGTCGATGAGCAGACGCTGAAGGACTTCGCCGAGTTGCTGCAAGACGTACAGATGGAGGACGAGCAGCCATGAAGATTCTGGCGATCCGCCTGAAAAACCTCGCCTCCCTGGCCGGGCCTTTCGAAATCGACTTCACCGCCGAACCGCTGGCCAGCGCCGGCCTGTTCGCCATCACCGGACCCACCGGCGCCGGCAAGAGCACCCTGCTCGATGCCTTGTGCCTGGCGCTGTTTGGCGCGGTGCCGCGCCTGAGCAACGCCCAGGTGTCGGCCAAGGCCCCGGACGCCGATGGCGAGATCAGCACCGGTGACCCGCGCACCCTGCTGCGTCGCGGCACCGGTGAAGGCTATGCCGAAGTGGATTTCGTCGGCATCGACGGCCGCCGCTACCGCGCGCGCTGGGAAGCCAACCGCGCCCGGGAAAAGGCCGCCGGCAAACTCCAGGCCAGTCGCCAGAGCCTGCGCGACATCGACCTGGATCAACTGCTGGCCAGCCAGAAAGTCGAGTTCAAGACCCAGCTCGAAACCGTGCTGGGCCTGAATTTCGAGCAATTCACCCGCGCCGTGCTGCTGGCGCAAAGCGAGTTCAGCGCCTTTCTCAAGGCCAACGACAACGAACGCAGCGAACTGCTGGAAAAGCTCACCGACACCGCGCTCTACACGCGCCTGGGTCGGCGCGCTTTCGACAAGACCAAAGAGGCGCGCGAAGCCCACAGGCTGTTGCAGGATCAAGCCAGCGGCGTCACCCCGCTGGAGCCGCAAGCCCGCGCCGAACTGGATGAGCGCTTCAATCAGGCGCAACAGCAACTCAAGACACAGCAGGCGCAACTCAAACAGCTGGAACTGCAACACACCTGGCTGAAAGAACTGCGACATTTGCAGGACGAACAGCACAGTGCCAGCGAGCAACTGAACGGCGCCCAGCAGGATTGGCAGCAACTGGCCGGTGAACGCCAGACCCTGACGCGCCTGGAGCAACTGGCACCACAGCGCCACCAGTTTGCCCGGCAAAGCGAGCTCCGGGCCCGGCTCACGCCGCTGGCGGCGCAGATCCAGGAGCACACCCGGCAAGTAGAGGAATTGCAGGCGCGTGAGCAGCAACTCGAGCAGGCCCTGGGCAGCGCACACGCGGCGCTGATCGCCGCCCAGGACGCGCAAACCGCGAGCGTCCCGCTGCTGCGCCAGGCTTTCGAGGCGCAAAGCACTCTCGCCCGCCTGATCAAGGACACCAGCGCCAGCGCCGACCTGCGTCAGCAAGCCGAGCAGGCCTGCACCGACGGGCAAACCACGGTTCAGGGTTTGCTCGACCTGCAACAACGGGTGGCCGAGCGCCTGCAACAGATCGCCGGCCTGCTTGAGCAAAGCAACCACCTGGCGCCGCTTGGCGAAGCCTGGAACGCATACCGTGACCGCCTGCAGCAATTGATGCTGATCGGCAATCGCCTGAACAAGGGCCAGGCTGAACTGGCCGCGCTGGAGCAAACGGCCAGCCGGGCCAACGAAGAATGGACGGCGCAGAAACAGCATCTGGAGGTTCTGTACCAGGAAGCCGGTGCCGAACCCGAAGCGGTGGCCGAACAGATCCAGTTGCTCGGCAACCTGTTGCAGGACAACCGCAAACAGTTGCGCGCCTTTGAAGAACTGACGCGCCTGTGGAGCAGCCAACGGGAGCTGGACCAGCGCCTGGCCGAGCTGCAACAACGCCAGGCCACTGCGCAAACGGAGCGCGAACGCCTGACCCAGGACGGTGTGAAAACCCGTAACGAACTGACCGTCGCCGAACAGACCCTGAGCGTCACCCGCGAACTGCTCGAACGCCAGCGCGTGGCCCGCAGTGCCAGTGTCGAAGAACTGCGCGCGCAGTTGCAGGACGATCAGCCGTGCCCGGTCTGCGGCAGCCCGGACCACCCCTACCATCAGCCCGAGGCGCTGTTGCAAAGCCTTGGCCGGCACGATGAAAACGAGCAGGCCAACGCGCAGAGCGCAGTGGACGCGCTCAAGGAAAAGCTCACCGACCTGCGCACCGAAGTCGGCGGCGTGATCGCCCAGCAAAAGGAACTGTTGCAACAGCAAGAGCAATTGCTCACCCAGCAACAGAGCCTTGCGCCGAGCCTCGAAGCGCACTCGCTGTCGGCGTCGCTGTTCAACCAGGACGCTGACAAGCGCGACGCCTGGCTGGCCCAGCAAAACAGCCAGTTGAACCAGAGCATCAGCCAGGACGAACAACGGCAAACCGCCCTGCTCACTCTGCAACAGGACGCTGCGCGTCTGCAGCAGCAATTGCGCAACCTGGAGACCGCCAGTCAGCAGGCGACCCAGCAGTTGCTCAATCAGCAGCGCGAAATGAACAGTGACCGCCAGCGCTTGGACGAAGAACTGCACGCGTTCAGCAGCCTGCTGCCCGCCGACACGCTGGAAGCCTTGCGTAATGAGCCGGCCGCGACCTTCATGCAGCTTGACCAGCAGATCAGCCAGCGCCTGGAGCAACAAGGTCAGCAGCGCGACGAACTGGGCGAACAGCAGCAACGCCAGCAGACGCTGGAAAAAGAGCAGCATCACCAACAGCTCCGCACCCAGCAGTTCGAAACCGCGCAGGCGCAGTACACCGCCCTCGCCGACCAGCAGCAGGCGTGCCAGGCGCAGCTGGCCCAACTGCTCGGCAGCCACACCAGCGCCGAGCATTGGCAGCAGCATGTGGACCAAGCGGTCGAACAGGCCCGTAGCGCCGAAAGCGCGGCCAACCAGGAACTGCAATCGGTGCGCACGCAGCAGGTGCAGCTGAGCGCCGAACTCAACGCCCAGCAGGAGCGCCTGACGGCCCTGGAAAGTGAAGATGGCGAACTGGCGGCGAAGATCGGTGACTGGCGCGCCCTGCATCCGGAACTCGATGACGGCGGCCTGGAACAGCTGCTGAGCGTCGATGACCAGCAGCTCGGCGAGCTGCGACAACGCCTGCAACAGAACGAAAAAGCCATCGAGCAGGCCAAGGTGTTGCTGGAGGAACGCGACAAGCGCCTGGCCAGCCACCAGGCGCAGCACAACGGCAACCTCGAAAGCGAACAACTGGCCAGCGCGCTGGCCGAGCTGCAACAGCAGTTTGCCGTCAGCGAACAGCTTTGCGCCGAGCTACGCGCCGAGCAGGCCGAAGATCAGCGCCGGCAGAACGCCAACCAGGCCCTGGCGCAACAGATCGCCGCCGCGTATGCCGAGGCCCAGCGCTGGGCGCGCCTGAATGCGCTGATCGGTTCCGCGGATGGTAGCACCTTCCGCAAGATCGCCCAGGCCTACAACCTCGACCTGTTGGTGCACCACGCCAACGTGCAACTGCGCCAACTGGTGCGCCGCTATCGCCTCAAGCGCGGCGGCAGCATGCTCGGCCTGCTGGTGATGGACACCGAGATGGGCGATGAGCTGCGCTCGGTGCACTCGTTGTCGGGCGGCGAAACCTTCCTGGTCTCGCTGGCATTGGCCCTGGGCCTGGCGTCCATGGCCTCGAGCACACTGAAGATCGAATCGCTGTTCATCGACGAAGGCTTCGGCAGCCTCGACCCCGAATCGCTGCAACTGGCCATGGACGCCCTCGACGGCTTGCAGGCCCAGGGGCGCAAGGTAGCGGTGATCTCCCACGTGCAGGAAATGCACGAGCGCATTCCGGTGCAGATCCAGGTGCAACGCCAGGGCAACGGCCTCAGTACCCTGGAGGTGAAATGATCACCCTGTACTCGTTCCGCCGCTGCCCGTATGCCATGCGTGCGCGCATGGCCCTGCGCTATAGCGGCGTGGCGCTGGACATCGTCGAAGTCAGCCTCAAGGCCAAGCCGGCCGAGATGCTGGCGTTGTCGAGCAAGGGTACGGTGCCGGTGTTGAACGTCGATGGAAAGGTGATCGATGAAAGCCTGGCGATCATGCACTGGGCCCTGGCGCAGCATGACCCGCAGGATTGGCGACTGTTGAATGACCCCGCCGGGCCTGCGGCCATCGCAGAGTTGATCGAGGAAAACGATCAGGTGTTCAAGCTGCACCTGAACCGCTACAAATACGCCGAGCGGTATCCGCAGCACCCGATGACGTTCTATCGCAGTGAGGGTGAGGTGTTCTTGGGCAAGCTCGAAGGCTTGCTGGAACAACGGGATTATTTGTTGGCAGACCAGCCGAGCCTGGCGGACGTGGCGCTGATGCCCTTCGTGCGCCAGTTCGCCCATGTGGACCGTGAGTGGTTCGGGCAGGCGCCTTATCCGAGGTTACAGCGCTGGTTGCAGGGGTTTCTCGATTCGGAGCTGTTTACATCCATCATGAAAAAATGACACCGCCCCCATACCTGTAGGAGCGAGCTTGCTCGCGATGGCGGTGTGTCAGCCGGCACATATGTCGATTGATACACCGCCATCGCGAGCAAGCTCGCTCCTACAGGGGGTAGTCGGCGATTCTCCAATCAGGCAAACACCTCACACATCTGCAACACCGAGCAATCAATCTGGAACGGGCCGAAAAAATCCCCCTGGCGTTTAACCGGTGGATTGCCCGTCAGCAGGCCCATGGCCTTGGCGGTTTCGATGTTATGCGCCAGGTTGTGGTTGGCCTCTATCGAGCGCGCCACACCCCCTGCCGAGCCCTGGCTGAAACCCAGCAGGGACGAACCATTGGTCATGAACGCCAGGAAGGCAATCACCCAGAGTCTGACCCCTTTCATATGCCTGCCACTCCCGCCGCGTCAACGTGATCGACTACGGCGTTCTGCACGCGATGTTCGAACTGGATACCGGGGTGAGCGACCTGGATAGGTGCATCCATGTCGCGTTGCGATTGAGCCGAAAGGCTGACGACCAACACCAGCGCCACGTAAAGACCGATGGCCAGGTAGGCGCCGTATTTGGCTGAAGTAAGAATGCTGCTGGCCATGATGGAATTCTCCGTGGGCGTGTTTCAGTACCCACAGAATCAATCAAAAAAGCCGTAACAACCACTCAGCGTTATCCATAGTGACCATCAGCTTTGTTGATCATTAAGCCAGTCTATTTCAGCCTTCGATAAAACTAATCATGCGCTCGCGGGCAGCGTCGGGCTCGCCGGGAATGGGCGTGTGTGCAGAGAGGATGGGGGAGGAATACAGACAAAGAAGTACTACGGCCAGACGCATCGCCATACTGTCGATCCTTTTATGTGAGCAGGAACTTCAGCGTGCAATCTAATCGCAGTGGCCATGTGATATCAAGCGTTGCGCTGATAGCACGATGACATAGTCGCAAACGCGTTATGCAGGAGCGACATCACTCGGGTTTCAATCAACGCAAGTGACTTCGCTCCTGCATAAAGGTTACAGGGCCGGGCTTTCAGGCTTGGGTCTTGTGATCCAGTGCCGCGTAGAAGTTGGCGCTTTGCTGCAGGTATTTCTGGGTGTAGCTCTGGGTGTGGGATTTCTTGTCGCTGACTTCCACGTTGGCGCTGGCTGGCAGAGCAACGGTCGCGGAGATGGCGGAAGCGGCGATGATGGAGAAGAGATTGAAGTTCATGGGTGTTTCCTCGAAGTCAGTGGGCTTGCTTGCCGGTTAAGGCCGTGGAGCAAACTTAACTTTCGAGGCATCGGCGTTTGAAATCTTTTGTAGCACTAGCCAATATCATCGACATTAATAGAAAGCTACAGGCCCCATCAACCGGGGCCTGCGGCCTATTGCCGCAGCAAAAACTTCAGATCGCTTGGCGCGTCCATCGGCAGCTTTTGCACGGTTTTACCCAGCAGGCCGCTGCTGGGATCACGCTCCAGCACGACAATCTGGTTGCTCTTCTGATTGGCGATCAGCAGGAACTTGCCACTCGGGTCGAGGCTGAACTCCCGTGGGTGATCACCGTCCACGGAACGGCGTTGCAGCTCTTTGAGCTGTCCCGTCGCCCCGTCGATGGCAAACACCAGCAACTGGTTGGCAGTGCCACGGTTGCTGACGTAGAGGAACTTGCCATCGGTTGAGGCATGCAGCGCTGCGGCGGCCTTGTCCGACACCGGTTGCCCGGCGGCCAGCTCGACCATCTGCGTCTGCTTGAGCGTGCCGTTGCTGTAGTCGAACACCGCGACCTGGGCGCTCATTTCCATGGTCAGCCAGGCGTGCTTGCCATCGGCGCTGAACAACAGATGCCGCGGGCCGCTGCCTGGCGGCAACTGCACGAAGGCTGGCTCGGCCGGCACCAGCGGCCTGTCCTTGTTGGCCTTGGGGTCGAAGTGATAGACAAACACCCTGTCGGCGCCCAGGTCGTTGGAGAACACGAAACGACCGTCCGGCGAAGACACCGTCGAATGCACATGCGCCGACATCTGCCGCTCGGGATTGACCCGGCTCGACGGATGGCTGCTCATCTGCACCACGGGCCTGAGCGTGCCATCGGCGCCCACCGGCAACACCGCCAGGGTGCCGCCCGGATCTTCGGACACCGAGTAATTGCTGACGAACAGGTGACTGGCGTCCGCGCTCAGGCTGGAATGCGTGGGCTCATTGCCCAGGCTCTGCACCTGATTGATCAGGCTCAGTTGATGGCTCTTGGGGTCGATGGCAAAGCTGCTCACACGCCCAACCGGGTCCATCTGGCCCGGGCCGTTTTCGTTGACCACGTACAGGTGACGCTGATCCCTGGACAGGGTCAGCCAGGACGGGTTTTCGCTGTTGATCACTTGCAACGGCTTGGCCGCGAGCTGGCCACTGGCGCTGTCAAAACCCAGGCGATAAATGCCCTCGCTCTGCCCCGCCGTGTAGGAACCCACCAGCAGCTGATACTGATCGGCGTACGCCGCCTGCACCCCCATGGCGCCGACACTGCCGGCCATCAGCAATGGCCAGAGCTTACGCATCCTCATGCTCGTCATCCTCGTTGTCGCCACCGGTGGCGTCCAGGCACACCAGGCGATGCTCGCCGGACTCGCCGGTGATCAGCCAGCTCTGCAGGCTCGCATCGAACGTCGCCGCCTCGATCTGCGCCATGCTGAACACCCAACGCTTGAGCGCACGGCCGTCCATGCATTCGATGTGCAGGTGATCTTCTTCATCGAGGGAAAAGTCGAAGGCGTGCAGCCCGTCGATTTCCAGCATGTCACAGGTTTCGAGGGCGGCGAGCAAGGTGTTGGGTACGGCAGTCATGGCAGTCAGTCTTTGAGTTGAAAGGGGCAATGATAGCTTATTGAGCCAAACCCCTTTCACAAACACCACACAATCCCTTGTGGGAGCGAGCCTGCTCGCGATGGCGGTGTGTCAGTCAAAATAATGTGGTCTGACACACCCTCATCGCGAGCAGGCTCGCTCCCACAGTTAACAGGTTTCGTGTTTAAACGTCAGATCGCCTCACGCGACGGCTGGCCATCCACCAGGCGCTGGATGCGCAGCGGGTTGGCGTTTTTCAGGGCGTCCGGCAGCAGGCTGTCGGGGTAGTTCTGGAAGCACACCGGGCGCAGGAAGCGGTCGATGGCCAGGGTGCCCACCGAGGTGCCGCGCGCGTCGGAGGTGGCCGGATACGGGCCGCCGTGGACCATCGAGTCGCAGACTTCCACGCCGGTCGGGTAGCCGTTGAGCAGGATGCGCCCGACTTTCTGCTCCAGCAGCGGCGTCAGTTCGGCGAACTGGTCGAAGTCGCCCGGCTCGCCGATCAGGGTGGCGGTCAGTTGCCCGTGCAGGCCGTGCAAGGCAGCGGTCAGTTGCGCCTGGTCCGCCACTTCGACGAACACCGTGGTCGGGCCGAAGATTTCTTCCTGCAACACCTCGTCGCCATCAATCAACAGGCCGACATCCGCCTTGAACAGTTGCGGCTGTGCCTGGTTGCCTTGCTGGGTGCTGCCGGCCAGGTGCGTGATGTCCGGATGGGCCAGGAGTTTTTGCAGGCCCTTGCCATAGCTGCCCAGGGTGCCGGCGTTGAGCATGGTTTGCGCCGGCTGGTCGTTGATCAGCCCCGCCACCTGCTGCACGAAAGCGCTGAACTGGGGTGAGCGAATCCCGATCACCAGGCCCGGGTTGGTGCAGAACTGGCCGCAGCCCTGGACGACCGAAGCGGTGAGGTCGCGGGCGATGGTTTCGCTGCGCGCCTGCAGGGCCTCTGGCAGTACGATCACCGGGTTGATGCTCGACATCTCGGCGAACACCGGGATCGGTTGCGGGCGCGCCGCAGCCATGTCGCACAAGGCACGGCCGCCACGCAGCGAACCGGTGAAGCCCACCGCCTGGATTGCCGGGTGCTTGACCAGCGCCTCACCGACGCCACCGCCGTAGATCATGTTGAACACGCCGGCCGGCATGGCGGTTTTTTCCGCGGCGCGGATGATCGCGTCAGCTACCCGCTCGGCCGTGGCCATGTGGCCGCTGTGGGCCTTGAACACCACCGGGCAACCGGCGGCCAGGGCCGAAGCGGTGTCGCCGCCCGCCGTGGAAAACGCCAGGGGAAAGTTGCTCGCGCCAAACACCGCCACCGGCCCCAGGCCGATGCGGTACTGACGCAGGTCCGGACGGGGTAATGGCTGGCGCTCAGGCAGCGCACGGTCGATGCGTGCACCGTAGAAATCGCCACGGCGCAGGACCTTGGCGAACAAGCGCATCTGGCCGCTGGTGCGCCCGCGCTCGCCCTGGATGCGCGCCGCCGGCAGCGCGGTTTCGCGGCAGACCACGGCAACGAAGTCATCGCCCAGTGCGTCCAGCTCGTCGGCGATCGCGTCGAGAAACTGTGCACGACGCTCGGCACTCAGGCGCCGATACGCCGGGTAAGCCGCAGCGGCCGCCTTGGCCGCCGCATCCACTTCTTCAGGCGTGGCCTGCACGAAATGCCCCGGCAAGGCTTCGCCGGTGCTGGCGTCGACGCTTTGCAGTTGGACGCTGCCGGCCGCGCTGCGCTGGCCGCCGATGTAGTTGTGACCCAGTGTCTGACTCATTGCGGTTTCCTTTAAAGAGTACCGATGGTGCCGGGTTCGAACACCGCATCGACCGGTGCAATACCGTTGATCAACGGGGCGCCGAACTCGGCCTGGCTGATTTCGAAGACATCACCCGGCTGCGTGCGAACACCGTCGGCGAACGACAGCGTCGCGGTGCCGAAGAAGTGAATGTGCACATCCCCCGGACGCAGGAACTGACTGTACTTGAAATGGTGGAATTCGAGGTTCTCGAGGCTGTGGCACATGTTGGCCTCGCCACTCAGGAACTCGTTCTGCCACAGCACTTCGCCGTTGCGCAAGATGCGGCTGGTGCCTGCCAGATGTTGAGGCAGTTCACCCACGCGAAGTTCCGGACCGTAGCTGCAACTGCGCAATTTCGAGTGAGCCAGGTACAGGTAGTTCTTGCGTTCCATGACGTGGTCGGAGAATTCGTTGCCCACCGCAAAGCCCAGGCGATACGGCTTGCCGTCGTGGCCGATGACGTACAGGCCGCTGATTTCCGGCTCTTCACCGGCGTCCTCGGCAAACGGTGGCAGCGGGAACGGCTGGCCCGGACGCACGACGATGCTGCCATCGCCCTTGTAGAACCACTCGGGCTGCACACCGGCCTGCCCTGCCTGGGGTTTGCCGCCCTCCACGCCCCATTTGAAGATACGCATGGTGTCGGTCATCGCCGTTTCGTCACCGGCCTGCTGGTGCATCTTGTCCCGCGCCGAAGCGCTGCCCAGGTGGGTCAGGCCAGTGCCGCTGACCAGCATATGTGCCGGGTCCGGGTGGTCCAGCGGCGGCAGGATGCGCAGCTTGGCCAGCAGCTCGGCGTAGTCATGGCTGATGCCCAGGCCCAGCACGTTGACCTGCTGCTCCAGGCCGACACCGGCCTCGATGGCCGCCAGCGCCAGGTCGCGCACGGTGCGCGCGTCCTGCACTTCGCGGACCAGCCCGCCCTCGACCACACCTACGCGGCGCTCGCCGTTAATCAATTCGAATTGAACCAGACGCATGGGAATCTCCTTCAACAATTCTTGTACTCAATGCAGGCTCTTTGTGGGAGCGAGCCTGCTCGCGATGAGGTCATCACCTTCAACATCCAGGGTGACTGTCACACCGCTATCGCGAGCAGGCTCGCTCCCACAGGGAAGATCGGGGTTTTAACCAATCAAGTCCGACTCGCCCCCCGCGCACTCGCGGCGAACTGGTCGGCTGGCAATACGTGCTTGCGCTCCAGCTGGCGGTAAACCACGCCAGTGAGGAACAGCCCGAACACCATCACGCCCGCCAGGAAATACAGCCCAGACGCAAGGTTGCCGGTGTATTCCTTCAGCGCGCCGATCACGAACGGGCCGATGTAGCCGCCCAGGTTGCCCACCGAGTTGATCAGGGCAATGCCCGCTGCCGCACTGGCGCCGGCGAAGAAGCGGCCCGGCAAGGTCCAGAACACCGCCGTGCAGGAAAACAGCGAGAACGCCACCAGGCACAACGCCGCCAGTTGCGCTGCCGGCAGGGTCAGCCAGGCACTGAGGAACAGGCCCAGGGCGCCCAATACATAGAGAACCGCCAGGTGGCCGTAGCGATCGTTCAGGCGGTCGGAACTGCTCGGGATGATCAACAGGCCGATGATCCCGAAGATGTACGGCACCGACGAGACGAAACCGGTCACCAGGTCACTGCCACCGAACTGCTTGATCAGCGTCGGCAACCACAGGCCCAGGCCATAAATGCTCAGGGTCACCGGCAGGTAGAACAGCGCCAGCAGCAACACGCGGCTGTCCTTGAGGGCATGCAACGGGTTGCCATGGCGGGTCTGGCCGTATTCCGCCAGGTCCTTTTTCAGCTCGCCGGCCAGCCAGTCTTTCTCTGCCTGGTCCATCCACTTCACCTGTTGCGGGCCATCCGGCAACCAGCGCAGCACCGGCCAGGTCAGCAGGATCGCCGGGGTGCCGATGACGATGAACAGCCACTGCCAGCCATGCAGGCCGAGAATGCCGTCCATGCCCAGCAGACCGCCGGACACCGGGCCGGTGATCAGCATGGCAATCGGTTGGGACAGGATGAACAGGCCGAGGATCTTGCCGCGATGGCGCACCGGGAACCATTGGGTGATGTAGTACAGCACGCCCGGAAAGAACCCGGCTTCGGCGGCGCCCAGCAAGAAGCGCATCACATAGAAGCTGTTCGGCCCCTGGACGAAGGCCATGCCGATGGTGATGGCGCCCCAGGTGATCATGATCCGCGCGAACCAGCGTCGTGCGCCGAAGCGTTCGAGCATCAGGTTACTGGGGATTTCCAGCAGGAAGTAGCCAATGAAGAACAGCCCGGCACCCAGGCCGTAGGCGGCATCGCCGATACCGATGTCAGCGCCCATGTGCAGCTTGGCAAAGCCGACGGCGGAGCGATCCACATAGGCGATCAGGTACAGCAGGATCAGGAAGGGAATCAGTTTGAAGGTAATGCGTCGGATAAGCCCCAGTTCCTGGCTCATGAGATCGGTCTCCGTTTGTTGTTGTTATGGAACCTCGGGGGACGCCTCTCGCGAAAAAACGCCAGGGCCATCCCTCCAGTGGAAGTGACTATATAGTAATACTATTTAATCGAGCAACACTTCCATTGAGACGAAATTGCGCTTAATGTACGCCTCAGCTCGCACAATATAGTCATACAATAAGAGAACCGATCATGTCTGATAAGAAACCCACCCTGCGCTCCGCCCAATGGTTTGGCACGGCCGACAAAAACGGCTTCATGTACCGCAGCTGGATGAAGAATCAGGGCATTGCCGACCACCAGTTCCAGGGCAAGCCGATCATCGGCATCTGCAACACCTGGTCGGAGCTGACCCCGTGCAACGCGCATTTCCGCCAGATCGCCGAGCACGTCAAACGCGGCGTGATCGAGGCCGGTGGTTTCCCTGTGGAATTCCCGGTGTTCTCCAACGGTGAATCGAACCTGCGCCCGACCGCCATGCTGACCCGCAACCTGGCGAGCATGGACGTCGAAGAAGCCATTCGCGGCAACCCGATTGATGGCGTGGTGCTGCTCACCGGTTGTGACAAAACCACCCCGGCCCTGCTGATGGGCGCGGCCAGTTGCGACGTCCCGGCCATCGTCGTCACCGGCGGGCCGATGCTCAACGGCAAGCACAAGGGCAAGGACATCGGCTCGGGCACCGTGGTCTGGCAGCTCAGCGAACAGGTCAAGGCCGGCACCATTACGATTGATGATTTCCTCGCGGCCGAAGGCGGCATGTCCCGTTCGGCCGGCACCTGCAACACCATGGGTACGGCCTCGACCATGGCCTGCATGGCCGAAGCACTGGGCACTTCCCTGCCCCACAACGCGGCGATCCCGGCGGTGGATGCGCGTCGTTACGTGCTGGCGCACATGTCCGGCATGCGCGCTGTAGAGATGGTCAAGGAAGATTTGCGCCTGTCGAAGATCCTCACCAAGGAAGCCTTCGAGAACGCCATTCGCGTCAACGCCGCCATCGGTGGCTCGACCAACGCGGTGATCCACCTCAAGGCCATCGCCGGGCGTATCGGCGTCGAGCTGGACCTGGACGACTGGACCCGCATCGGTCGTGGCATGCCGACCATCGTCGATCTGCAACCGTCCGGACGCTTCCTGATGGAAGAGTTCTACTACGCTGGCGGCCTGCCGGCGGTGCTGCGCCGCCTGGGTGAAGCCAACCTGATCCCCAACCCGAACGCGCTGACCGTCAACGGCAAGTCCCTGGGTGAGAACACCAAGGACGCGCCGATCTACGGCGAGGACGAAGTGATCCGCACCCTCGACAACCCGATTCGCGCCGACGGTGGCATCTGCGTATTGCGCGGCAACCTGGCGCCACTGGGCGCGGTGCTCAAGCCTTCGGCCGCTACGCCGGAGCTGATGCAGCATCGCGGCCGTGCGGTGGTGTTCGAAAACTTCGACATGTACAAGGCGCGCATCAACGATCCGGAGCTGGATGTGGATGCCAACTCGATCCTGGTCATGAAGAACTGCGGGCCCAAGGGTTATCCGGGCATGGCCGAAGTCGGCAACATGGGCCTGCCGGCCAAGCTGCTGGCCCAGGGCGTGACCGACATGGTGCGTATTTCCGATGCGCGCATGAGCGGTACCGCCTATGGCACCGTCGTCCTGCACGTGGCACCGGAAGCGGCGGCCGGCGGACCTTTGGCGGCGGTCAAGGAAGGTGACTGGATCGAGCTGGACTGCGCCAGCGGCCGCCTGCACCTGGACATCCCCGATACCGAACTGGCTGCGCGCATGGCCGACCTGCAACCGCCGCAGCAATTGCTGGTGGGCGGCTATCGCCAGCTGTACATCGACCATGTGCTGCAAGCGGACCAGGGCTGCGACTTCGACTTCCTGGTCGGCTGCCGCGGCGCCGAAGTGCCGCGGCATTCGCACTAAACCCGCCATCCCCTCTCCCCGAGGGGATGCTTGTCTTGTGGCAGAAGGCTTTACCTGTGGGAGCGAGCCTGCTCGCGATAGCGTCATGGCAGGCAATGAATGCGTCGCCTGTTGAGCCGCCATCGCGAGCAGGCTCGCTCCCACAGTGAAGCCCCCACCAGGCGGCTCCTGCACTGGACCTCTCACAATTGATTTTCGTCCAGCTCAAGTTTGTGTCTTGCCTGTTATCATGCGCCACACCTCCCAGCACACAGGATCGCGCCGTTCCCCATGGATTACCGCAAACCCTCCGACCGCAAAAGCATGCACTCGCGCATCGTCCAGGAACTGGGCATGCAGATCGTTTCGGGGCGCTTTCTGCCGGACGACAAGCTGCCCGCCGAAGCGCTGCTGTGTGAAGAGTACGCGGTCAGCCGCCCGGTGCTGCGCGAAGCCACCCGGGTGCTGGTCGCCAAGGGCCTGGTGTACTCGCGTCCACGGGTCGGCACGGTGGTCAAGCAGCGCAAGGAATGGCACATGCTCGATCCGGACGTGCTGCACTGGTTGATGCAGAGCAGTCCGCAAAATGAATTCTTCGACCTGCTGACCAGCGTGCGCAGCATCATCGAACCGGCCGCGGCCGCCCTGGCGGCGCAGTTCGCCACCGAGGCCGACATCGCCGCCATCGGCGAAGCCTACCAACGGATGGAAACCGCGCCGACCCCCGACGCCCTGTTGCAGCCGGACCTGGACTTCCACAGCCGCATCGCCGACGCCACCCACAACGACCTGCTGGCCAACCTGTGCAACATGCTGGCCGTGGCCATCGCCGAAGCGTTGAAACACTCCAACCAACGCCCCAACCTGCACGAACTGGCCCTGCCGCGGCACAAGGCGATCCTCACCGCCATCGAGAACCGCGACGCGCTGGGCGCCCGGCATGCGACGCTGGTGCAGCTCGATGATGCGCGTAGTGCGTTGAGTGTGGTGTTGGGCGCAGAGCCAACCTGAATTCCCTGTAGGAGCGAGCTTGCTCGCGATGCGGTGTATCAGTCGCCACATACATTGGCTGACACGCCGCCATCGCGAGCAAGCTCGCTCCTACAGGGGAGAGTTTCAGGCATAAAAAAGCCGCAACCTCGGGTTGCGGCTTTTTCATTGCGGCCTGGAATCAGTGAGCAAACAACGAATTGCCCTTCTGCCCCGCCAGTTTCTCCGGCTTGATCAGGAACCGCGCCAGGGCCGGCAGCAGCCACAGCGCACCGAACATGTTCCACAGCAGCATGAAGGTCAGCATCAGGCCCATGTCGGCCTGGAACTTGATGGCCGAGAAGATCCAGGTGCACACGCCGATGGCCAGGCACAGGCCGGTGAACAATACCGCTTTACCGGTGGACTTGAGGGTCTGGTAGTAGGCCTCTTGCAGGGGCAGGCCCGCACGCAGGAAGCTTTCCAGGCGGCTGTAGATGTAGATGCCGTAGTCCACGCCAATCCCCACACCCAACGCCACCACCGGCAGGGTCGCGACCTTCACGCCGATGCCCATGAAGGCCATCAGGGCGTTACCCAGTACCGAAGTCAGCACCAGCGGCAAGACGATGCACAGGGTCGCCGCCCAGGAGCGGAAGGTGATCATGCACATCACCGCCACGCAGATGTACACCAGGATCAGGATGATCAGCTCGGATTTCTTGATCACCTCGTTGGTGGCCGCCTCGATCCCGGCGTTACCGGCGGCGAGGATGAATTCCAGGCCGTCCTTGTTGTTCTCCTTGGCGAATTCCTGCACCGCATGCACGGCGCGGTCGAGGGTTTCGGCCTTGTGGTCGTTGAGGAACACCAGTACCGGCGCCAGCGAGCAATTGTTGTTGTACAGGCCATCGGCGCGGGCGATGGAGTTGTTCAGCACGTCCGGGTTGCGCGACAGGGTTTCCCATTTCAGGTTGCCCTCGTTCATGCCCTTGATCATCTGCTTGGACACGGTCACCAGGGAAATCGCCGACTGCACGCCCTCGGTGTTCTGCATCTTCCACATCAGTTCGTCGATGGGCGCCATGGCCTCATAGCGCGAGCAGCCTTCGGACTTGGTCTTGACCATCACCACCAGCACATCGGAACTGGTGGAGTAATTGCTGATGATGAAGTTGTTGTCCTTGTTGTAGCGCGAGTCCGGACGCAGTTCCGGGGCACCCTGGTCGAGGTCGCCGATCTTCAGGTTCTGGCTGTACCAGAGGCCGCCACCGAAGGCCAGCAACGCCAGGACGATCGACACCGGGGCGACTTTCGGGCTGGCGAAGCTCGACAGCAGGCGCCAGAACGGGTGTTCACGGTGCGCATCCTTCTTGCTGCGCTCGACCGCACGCTTGCTGATGCCGACATAGGAAATCGCCACCGGCAGCAGGATCAGGTTGGTGAACACGATCACCGCCACGCCGATGGACGCGCCGATGGCCAGTTCACGGATCACGCCGATGTCGATGATCAGCAGCGTGATGAAACCCACGGCGTCGGCCAGGATCGCGATCATCCCCGGCAGGAACAATTGGCGGAAGGTGCGCCGCGCCGCGGTCAGGGCGTTATCGGCCTCGCTGGACTGCAAGGCGATACCGTTGATTTTCTGCACGCCGTGGGAAATGCCGATGGCGAAGATCAGGAACGGCACCAGCATCGAGTACGGATCCAGACCAAAGCCGAAGAAATGCATCAGGCCCAGTTGCCAGATCACCGCCACCAGCGTGGTGCTCAACACCGCCACCGTGCTGCGCATGCAGTTCGTGAACCAGTACAGCAGGATCAGGGTAATGACGAAGGCGACACCGAAGAACATCACCACCATCACCAGGCCGTCGATCAGGTCGCCGACCTTCTTGGCGAACCCGACGATGTGGATCTTGACGTTGGGATTCTGTTTTTCGAACTTGTCGCGGATCTTTTCTTCCAGGTCATGGGAGAACTTGCGGTAGTCCAGCGCCAGCAACTTGCCCTGGTCCTGCGGGTCCGGGTAGGACTCCAGCAGCGGGATATCGACGATGCTCGACTTGAAGTCGTTGGCCACCAGACGGCCGATCTGCCCGGACTTGAGCACGTTGTTGCGCAACAGGTCGAGGCTTTCCTGGGAGCCGTTGTAGCTCTGCGGGATCACTTCACCGCCGGCGAAGCCCTCCTCGGTCACCTCGGTCCAGCGTACGCTCGGGCTCCACAGCGACTTGAGGCCGGAGCGGTCGACGCCGGAGATGTAGAACACCTCGTCGTTGATCTGGCGCAGGGTCTCCATGTACTCCTTGGAGAAGATGTCGCCATCAGTGGCTTCCACCGAGATGCGCACGGTGTTGCCCAGGTTCGCCAGGTCGTTGCGGTGCTCCATCATCTTTTGAATGAACGGATGCTCCAGCGGGATCATCTTTTCGAAACTGGTGGACGGCCGGATCAGCGTCGCCTGCCAGAACAGGAAGATGCTGACCAACAGGCAGATGGTAATCACTGCCGGGCGGTTGTTGAATATCAGGCGCTCGAGGAACGTCGCCTTGTCCTGGTGATGACTTGTCATGGATGTCATAGCTCCGCCCTTCTTATTATTTGCCCAGCTCTGCGCCGGTTGGCGAAGTAGCGCGAACGCCGCCCTGTCCTGCCAGAATCAGATTACCGTTGCCTGCTGCGGTCACCGCCGACACGGAAATACGATCCGGGCGGTTGAACACGCTGAAGGTTTCGCCGTCGTCAGTGCTGCGCACCACGCTGCCACCGTTACCGACAATCACGATGGAACCGTCATCGAGCAGCGTAGCGCCCGACAGGCCAAACTCCAGTGCGCCGCGTGCCGCCTTGAGCTCGACCTGCTCCCAGGTGCTGCCAAAATCGGTGGAACGATACAGATTGCCGCGCAGGCCGTAGGCCAGCAACGTATTGGCCTGGGAGGTGCCGATCACGCCGAACAGCGAACCTTCGTACGGACCTTCGAGCTTTTCCCAGGTCTGGCCCCAATCGGCAGAACGGAACATGCTGCCCTGCTCGCCGACGATGAACAGCCCGGCATCCTTGACGGCGGCAATGGCGTTGAGGTGGTACTGGTCTTCGTTGTCGAGGCGGTCGCTGGCGTCTTCCCAGTGCTTGCCACCGTCGGTGGTGGCCATCAGGTTGCCGTAGGCGCCCACGGCAAAACCGTTGTCGACGTCCTGGAACCAGACGTCAAGCAGCGGCGATTCGCGGGTCAGGTCTTCGAATTGTTTGTTCCAGGTGGCGCCGCCGTCCTCGCTGGCGAGGATCTGCGCGTCATGGCCGACCGCCCAGCCGTGCTTGTCGTCGACGAAATAGACGGAAGTGAGCAGTTGCCGGGTCGGCACCTTGGCCTGGGTCCAGGTAGTACCCTGGTCATCGGAATACAGGATATGGCCGCGATCACCGACCGCCACCAGGCGCTTGCCGGCGTGAACCACGTCGAGCATCAGGTTTTTACTGGCCTTGGCCGACTCAACGGAATAGACCACTTCGGATGCCGGCGCAGCGGCAGCCAACACAGGTGCCGAGCCAACGGCACTGCCCAACAGCGAGAGCGCTGTGGCCAGCAACGCGAATTTACGCAGTGCCAGCGGGCGGCAGGTACCCACACCCATGACAGGCTCACTCATAGACCTTCCCTCTTTATTATTGTTAGGTCGCAAAAGGGTGCTCGAAGCGTTTGGATAAACCGGAGCATAGTCCTGAAACCCGCAACCCAGAGCCCCTTTGGAAGCTGGGCTTATCCTATCGGGCTTTGGAAAGGTCTGACAATCGACGCCACGTTATCTTTTGTTAACCCGGCGGGGTTGGGAGGGAGGGTGAATGATGGGGTATCAGGTGGGGTGATTGGGGCTTTTGCCACACCTTGAACCACTGTGGGAGCGAGCCTGCTCGCGATAAGGCGTGTCAGTCACCGAAAATGGTGAATGGACCGACCTCATCGCGAGCAGGCTCGCTCCCACAGGGTGGAACTGCGGTGAGTTAAGGGCTTACGCCAAGCTCTTGCTCACCACCTCGAACACATCGCTGGACAACTGCCCCGAGGCGCGGATGCGCTCCAGTTCGCCTTTCATCAAGGCCTGGCGGGCGTCGTCGTATTTGCGCCAGCGGGTCAGCGGCGCCAGTTGGCGCGAGGCGATCTGCGGGTTGAAGCCGTTCAGCTCGATCACCAGATCGGCCAGGAAGCGATAGCCCGAGCCATCGGCGGCGTGGAAGTTGATCAGGTTCTGCCCGGCAAATGCACCGATCAGTGCGCGCACCTTGTTCGGGTTCTTGATGTTGAACGCCGGGTGCTGCATCAACGCCTTGACCCGCGCCAGCCCGCCCGGCAACGGGCTGCCGGCCTGGACGCTGAACCATTGGTCCATGACCAGCGGGTTGTCCTTGAAGTGCTCGGCGAATGCCGCCAGTGCCTTGGCCTTGTCTTCCTCGTACGGCGAGTTGACCAGCACGGCCAGGGCGGTCAGGCGCTCGGTCATGTTGTCGGCGTGCTCGAACTGCTCGAGCGTCGCCGCCAGCACCTCTGGCTTGCCACTGAGCATCAGGTAGGACAGCGCGATGTTCTGCAACGCACGGCGGGCGAAATGCTCGGCCTCGGCGATGTACGGAGTCTGCTTGGACAGGTCACGGTTGGCCTGATAACGCAGCCACAAGGCTTCGAACAAGCCATCGGCCAGTTGCTTGCGCGCGAATTCCCGTGCGATGTGGATCGCCTCGACGTCGGCCACTTCGCTGATTTCGGTCAGGTACGCCTCACCCGGCAAGGCGAGCATTTCGGCGACCATCGCCTGGTCCAGGGATTCGTCCGACAGCACGGTACGCAGGGCCGACACCAGACGCTGATCAAGCACCAGCGCCTCGCCCTTCTGCTGTTGCGCGATCAGTTCCTGCAGCACCTGGACCGCCAGTTGCTGGCCGGCATCCCAACGGTTGAAACCGTCGCTGTCGTGCTGCATGAGGAACATCAACTGATCGCGGTTGTACGGGAAGCTTAGTTTCACCGGCGCCGAGAAACCGCGCAGCAGCGAAGGCAACGGCTGTTCGGCGATGTCGACGAAGGTGAAGGTCTGCTCGGCCTCGGTCACCGAGATCACCCGCGACGTGCCCTGGGCAGTGGCTTCGCCGGCCAGGCGCAAGGCGATGGCTGCGCCCTTGGAGTCCAGCAGGCCCAGCTCCACCGGAATCACGAACGGCAGTTTTTCAACCTTGTCCGGGGTTGCCGGGCAGCTTTGGCGGAAGGTCAGGCTGTAGGTTTTCGCCGCCGCGTCATAGTGTTCGCTCACCGCCAGACGTGGCGTACCGGCCTGGCTGTACCAGCGCTTGAACTGGGTCAGGTCGACACCGTTGGCATCTTCCATGGCCTTGACGAAGTCGTCACAGGTCACGGCCTGGCCGTCATGGCGCTCGAAATACAGGTCGCTGCCTTTGCGGAAGCCCTCTTTGCCGAGCAGGGTGTGGATCATGCCGACCACTTCCGAGCCCTTTTCGTACACGGTCAGGGTGTAGAAGTTGGAAATCTCGATGAAGCTGTCCGGACGCACCGCGTGCGCCATGGGGCCTGCGTCTTCGGCGAACTGGTGGGTACGCAGGTAGGCCACGTCCTGGATGCGCTTGACCGTGGCCGAGTTCATGTCGGCGGAGAAATGCGAATCGCGGAACACCGTGAAGCCTTCCTTGAGCGACAGCTGGAACCAGTCGCGGCAGGTCACGCGGTTGCCCGACCAGTTGTGGAAGTATTCGTGGGCGACGATCGCCTCGACACGCTGGTGCGCGGCGTCGGTGGCGGTTTCGGCGCGGGCCAGCACGGCGCTGGAGTTGAAGATGTTGAGGCCCTTGTTCTCCATCGCGCCCATGTTGAAGTCGTTGACCGCAACGATCATGAAGATGTCCAGGTCATACTCGCGGCCATAGACCTCTTCATCCCAGCGCATGGACTTCTTCAGGCTGTTCATCGCGTGCTGGCACTTGTCGATGTTTTCCGGCTCGACGTAGATGCGCAGCGCCACAGTGCGCTCGGTCATGGAGGTGAAGGTGTCTTCGACACACCACAGGTCACCGGCCACCAGCGCGAACAGGTACGCCGGCTTCATGAACGGGTCTTCCCAGGTCGCCCAGTGACGACCGTCTTCGCCCGGGCCGCTGGCAATCGGGTTGCCGTTGGACAGCAGCACCGGATAGCTGTGCTGCTCGGCCACCACAGTGGTAGTGAACTTGCTCATCACGTCCGGGCGGTCGAGGTAATAGGTGATCTTGCGAAAGCCCTCGGCCTCGCACTGGGTGCAGAACATCGTGCCGGACTTGTACAGGCCTTCCAGCGCGGTGTTGGTTTCCGGGTGAATCCTCACGCTGGTGTCGACCGTGAAGGTGGTGCTGGTCGGCTGCAGGGTCAGGTGGTTCTCGGTCAGCTGATAGTCGCCAGCGCTCAATTCGCTGTCGGCCAGGCTCACCGCCAGCAGTTCCAGTTGCTGGCCATCGAGCACCAGCGGCGGCAGGCCCGGGCCACGCTCGGGGTTGCGGCGCATCACCAGTTGCGCGTGGACCAGGCTGTGGTCCTCGAACAACTCGAAGGTCAGGTGCGTCTCGTCGATCAGGTACTCGGGCGCCTGATAGTCCTTCAGGTAGATCATCTTCGGTTGTTCGGTGCGCATGCTGGAGTCCTTAACTATGCACGGCGAGCTGATAAGCCGTGTACTTACGAATATTGATCACGCCGGTGTCGAAAATCAGGTATTGGCCCTTGATCCCCAGCAGCGTGCCTTCGGCAATCGGGTTTTTGTCCAGGTTGAAGCTGACGATCTTCGCCGGGTACTGCTCGACCGGAAAACGGATCTCCAGCGGTTCCACATCGGCAATGGTCTGGATCGCCTGCAGGCCAAATCGTTCCTGCAAGGCCTGCAATCCTTCGGCGCAGCTGTCGAACAGCTGGTCGCGAATTGCTGCCAGGTCCACCGACGCCGCCTCGCCCTTGAGTAAAGCACGCCAGTTGGTCTTGTCCGCCACCTGGCTGCGCAACAGGTCCTCGACGAAGCCCGATTGCTGGCGGGTTGCCACACGCATGATCGGCAGCGCCTGGCGGGCGCCCTGGTCGATCCAGCGGGTCGGCAGTTGGGTGGCACGGGTAATCCCGACTTTCACCCCGGACGAGTTCGACAGATACACAATGTGATCGGTCATGCAGAACTGCTCGCCCCACGAAGGCTCACGGCAGGTGCCGGCGTCGTAGTGACAGCGCTCCGGGCTCATGATGCACACGTCGCACTGCGCCAGCTTGGTCATGCACGGATAGCAGTAACCCTGGCTGAAACTGGTCTTGGTCTTGCGCCCGCAGTGGGAGCAGAAGATCGCCCCCAGGTATTCCAGGCGAACCGTGCTGCCGATCAACGGATTGACCGGCACTTGCAGCTCACCCAGACGAAACGCGTATTGCACGTCGGCACCCTCGAGGCGTGCCGACATCTTGCTGATTGCACCGCGGCCAATCTCGATCAATGGACGGCATCCGACTTGAACAGGATGTTCGGCACTTCGATCGACTTGGAGCCACATTCCTGGGTGCCCATGTAACCGGTGTGCTGGTCTTCGGGCAGGTTCTGGATTTCCCAGGCGATCATCGCCTGCAACGACAATTCGCGCTGTTCGGCGGTGAGCTTGCCACCGTCGGACCATTTGCCGATTTCCACGGCGGTTTTCAGGCTGTGGTAGATCTCGGGGGTGATGTTGTTGATCATTTCATTAAAAGAGGACATGGATTGTGCGCACTCCGTGATTAACATGAAAAATTCAGGCAGCCAGTTTACGGCGGTTGTACAAACCACCCAACAAACCGGTCAGGCATCCGACGAGCAGCCCGCCGACATGGGCGGCGTTGGCAATTTCACCGAAGCCGATCAACGAGACCAGCCCCGACAGGCAAAGCAATAGCCACACCAGCATCATCACCAGCACGCCTTTTGGCAGGCGATAGGCGCGGTTGGGTGACAGCAACTGGAAGATCCAGCAATGGCCGAGCAGGCCGTAAAGCACGCCAGACAGCCCGCCAAACAGGGTCGGGCCGCTGAAAACGAACTGGGCGTAGTTGGACACCAGGGCAAACAGCAGGGTCAGGCCGATCAGGTTGATGCTGCCCTGGCGCGACTCGATACGCCGCCCCAGCTCCCAGTACCACATGCCGTTCATGGCCAGGTGCAGGAAACCGAAGTGGATCAGCATCGGCGTCACCAGGCGCCACCACTGCCCTGCTTCCAGGCTGTCGGCCAGCGGGGTGAAATGGATGTACTCGCCGACCACGCGAAAATCGAGGAAGGTCAGCCAGCGCATCGTGTCGAGGTTTTCCCCCAGCAGCGTCACCACACCGACGATCAGCGTCAGTAACAGCACCAGCCCGGTGGCCCTGGCATGGCGCAACTGTTCGGCGAAACCGGGGCGATGGTGGGTTTTCGCCAACGGAATATCGAGTTTCTGTTCGGGATCACCGGCCGGATAGCGCTCGTACAGCACACGCACGTCGTCGCTGACGCTGGCGGGCACCCACAACACCTGCTCGCCCTGCTCTTCGCTGACCCGGTGCGGCACCTGCATGCGTTCGAGCAGCTTGACGAACCCGCTCAGGTCCACCGCCAGCGGCAGGCGCAATACGGCCACGGCGCTCATCGCAGGGCCTCGGGACGCTCGACATCGACCCAGACGAATTTGTTCGGGTCCAGGCGGGTTTCCTGGTCCAGGCGATAGGCCACCAGCTTGCCGTAAAGCACCGCGCTGTAGTCCAGGCAGGCCAGGTTCGGCCGGATCGGCGCCGGTTTGCCGCTGCGCCAGTAGTGGCCAACGAACAGCAAGGGCTCTTCGGCGCCGTAACGCAACAGGTTGTTCTTTTCGCTGGAGGTCAGCGGCGTGCGGGCCACCAGGTCCGGCAAGGCGTCGGGCTGGAAGACGATGTCGCCATAGGTCTGCGGGGCGTCCTCTTCTTCCCAGAATTTGGTGCGGAAGAACGACCGGGTCAGGCCATCGCCACTGGTCATGGTCTGGCCACCGGGCAGGCGCATGTCGGTGCCGCGCAGCAGACGATCGAATACAGTGCAGGCAAAACTGCCAGGCATGCCAGACGCCTGGAGAAAATGCTCGTCGACACGGCCATCAGGAAACAGCGCGCGCAGCGGCTCGATCAGGCCGGCGTCCCAGCAGGCGTGGACCACGCGGAATCGCCCGGCATCGACAAACAGCGGCAACTGGTAGAACCATTGCTGGAAGTCATGCCAGTCCGCCGGGTGACCTTCGAACTGCGCCAAAGTCTCGCCCAGCAGGCGCGCGTGGCGTGGCGTATGCTCGCGCACGAACTGCTTGCCACTGCCCGGCGGCGCCGGCGTGCTCCAGCCCAGGGCGTTGAACTCGTGGTTGCCCATGATGCACAGGGCCTGGCCGGCCTCGACCATGTCGTGGACGATGTGCAGCGCCTCGCGGATGCGCGGGCCCCGGTCAATGATGTCGCCGACGAACACCGCCATGCGCGAAGTGTGTCGCCAGACGCCACCCTGCTTGTGGTAACCGAGCTGATCAAGCAAATGTTCAAGGGTCAATGCGCAACCATGGACGTCGCCGATCAGGTCATAACTTCGCGCGGGATCGAGCATCAGTCGCCTCCACCACCCAACTTGCTGCCCCAGCCGAGTTTGGTCCGGCAAACTTCATAGTAGTTATGGTCGAGCGGGTGAATCAGCCGCAGCTTCTGTGCTTTTTTGCTCACGGTGATGGTGTCACCCGGCGCGCAGGTGAAATGGTTCTGCCCGTCGCAGGAAACCTGCGGGTAGATCTGCATATCCTTGGACACGACGATTTTCAGCTCACTGTTGCCATCGACCACGATCGGCCTGCCCGACAAGGTATGGGGGTACATGGGCACAATCACAATAGCGTCGAGCTTGGGATGCATGATCGGGCCGCCCGCGGACAGCGCGTAGGCGGTGGAACCGGTGGGTGTCGCGACGATCAGGCCGTCGGCCTTCTGGCTGCAGACGAACTGGCCGTCGATGTACAACTCGAATTCGATCATGCGCGTGGATTTGCCGGGGTGCAGCACCACATCGTTAAGGGCATCGCCCTGGCCGATGGCTTCGGCATGGCGGCGCACTTCGGCCTGGAGCAGGAAGCGGTTTTCCACCAGGTAATGGCCGTCGAGCACTTCGGCGACCTTGACTTCGAGCTCGTCGGGGCGGATATCGGTGAGGAAACCCAGGCTGCCACGGTTGATACCCAGCACCGGGATGTTGTGCTTGGCCAGTGCCCGCGCGGCGCCGAGCAGGCTGCCATCGCCACCGACCACAATCACCATGTCACAGACTTCGCCGAGCATCTTGCGCGAGGAGGTTTGCAGGCCATGGCCGGGCAGCACTTCGGCGATGGTGTCTTCGAGGATCACATGCAGGTGACGATCGAGCAGAAACCGTTTCAGTCGGCGAACGGTATCCAGTACCTGGGAACTGCCCAGGCGACCGATGATGCCGATATTACGAAATTGCTCCATGGGGCTCCTATAGCGACACGGGGTGCAGGGACGCGGGGGCCTGCGACGACTAAAAACACGATTATGGGCGAAAGCGCCGGATAGACAAAATCCTTTCAGCGACAAGGGTGTACTCATGTTTAGGGCTATGCTCGCAAGATGATCCTATTTCCCGACCTGCTGGCATTGCCCCAACAGTTGCGCCACGCCGAGGTGCGTGACCTGGCCTGGGTCATCCTCACGCCACCGATGCTGCAGAACACGCCCTGGCCACAGCGCCATCCGCTGGCCGGCAGTGACTGGGTGCAGGCACCGGAGCGCCTGGAGCAGTGGCTGCGCCAGCTCGATCACGACAGTTACGACCTGCTGCACTGGCTGGCCCAGGCCCGGACCCGACGCCTGGGCCTGTATTACGAACGCCTGTGGCAATACGCGGTGCACCACGCGCCCGGTATCGAGTTGCTGGCCGCCAACCTGCCGATCCGCCGCGAGGGCCACACCCTGGGCGAACTGGACATGCTGCTGCGCGACCGCGACGGCGTGCATCATCTGGAACTGGCCATCAAGCTGTACCTCGGCCCGCAGGATGGCGGCGGCCAGGACACCGCGCGCTGGCTGGGGCCGGGGTGTCATGATCGGCTGGACCGCAAACTGGCGCACCTGAGCCTGCACCAGTTGCCGATTGCCAACCGCGCGGAAAGCCGCGAGGTCCTGGCGGCGCTGGACATCCGCGAGTTCAGCTCACACCTGTGGCTGGGTGGTTACCTGCTGTACCCGTGGCCAGGGCAGGCCGAGCCGCCCCACGGCGCACACCCGCAACACCTGCGAGGTCGCTGGCTGCATCAAAAGGACTGGCCCGCGTTTTTCGCCGGACGCCCGTTCGGCCGCTGGCAACCCCTGCCCCGCCACGCCTGGCTGGCGCCAGCGCACTACCCGGCGGAACAGACCTGGAATGCCGCGCAGTTACAGGCCTGGCTCGAAAACCTCGAACCCCAGGCACCGGCGCAGTTGCTGGTGCGGTTGGTGGAGAATGGAGACGGTGACTGGGAGGAAGCGGAGCGGTTGTTTCTGGTGGCGGATCTTTGGCCGAATGTGCCGGGGGCTGGCTGAGCTCTCCGTTGTTTGGAACAACGCCATCGCGAGCAGGCTCGCTCCCACAAGGATCTATGTTTCACGGATGTACTGTGGGAGCGAGCCTGCTCGCGATAGGGCCAACCCGATTCAAAGGGTCAAACGCAAAGCCAACGCCGCCAACGTCACCAACAACACCGGCAACGTCAACACGATCCCGACCTTGAAGTAATACCCCCAGCCGATGCGAATGTTCTTGCGCTGCAGCACATGCAGCCAAAGCAGGGTCGCGAGGCTGCCAATCGGGGTGATTTTCGGCCCCAGGTCACTGCCGATGACATTGGCGTAGATCATCGCCTCCTTCACCACGCCCGTCGCCTGGCTGGCGTCGATGGACAGCAGGCCGATCAACACCGTCGGCAGGTTGTTCATCATCGACGACAGCAACGCCGTCAGCACCCCGGTGCCCAGCGCCGCGCCCCACACGCCGTATCCGGCAAAGACGTCCAGCCACCCCGCCAGATACCCGGTCAGCCCGGCGTTGCGCAGGCCGTACACCACCAGATACATGCCCAGGGAGAAAATCACGATATGCCAGGGCGCTTCCTTCATCACTTTGCGCGTGGAAATCTTGTGGCCACGCGCGGCGATGGCCAGCAGCAACGCCGCGCAAACCGACGAGATTGCACTGATGGGAATGCCCAGCGGTTCCAGGGCAAAACAGCCGAGCAACAGGATCACCAGCACCGCCCAGCCGGCCAGAAACGTCGCCTTGTCATGAATGGCGCTGGCTGGATGCGCCAGTTGCTCGGGGTCGTAGGCCCTGGGAATGTCCCGCCGAAAAAACCACAGCAGCACCCCCAGCGTCGCCGCGACGCTGACCAGGTTGACCGGGACCATGACGGCCGCATAACGATTGAAGCCGATGCCGAAGTAATCGGCCGAGACGATGTTGACCAGGTTCGACACCACCAGCGGCAGGCTCGCGGTATCGGCGATGAAGCCCGCGCCCATGACGAACGCCAGGGTCGCAGCCGTGGAAAAACGCAACGCCAGCAGCATGGAAATCACGATGGGCGTGAGGATCAACGCCGCGCCATCGTTGGCGAACAGCGCCGAGACCAGCGCCCCCAGCAGCACCATGCAGGCAAACAGCGCGCGGCCATTGCCACGACCCCAGCGCGCGACGTGCAACGCCGCCCAGGCGAAAAAGCCGGCTTCGTCCAGCAGCAGGCTGATGATGATCAGGCCAATGAACGTGCCGGTGGCATTCCAGATGATCTGCCACACCAGCGGGATGTCAGCCAGGTGCACTACGCCGAAAATCAATGCCAGCGTTGCGCCGAGCACTGCGCTCCAGCCGACGCCCAGGCCTTTGGGTTGCCAGATCACCAGGGTGATGGTCAGCAGGAAGATCAGTGAGGCACTGAGCATGAAAAACTGCCTGAGAAGAACAAAGGCGCAGATTCTGGATCAGGCTGCGCCTTTGTGGCAACGCGGGGATCAGACCTTCTTGTGCTGCTCGACCCATTTGGCATAGGCGTTGATGAAGTTCTGCAGGAAAGGCTTCACCGACTCCGACAGCTTGCCGGCCTCATCGAACGCCGAACCGGCACCACCGAGGTAGGCTTCCGGTTGCTGCATGCACGGCACATCCAGAAACACCAGGGACTGGCGCAGGTGATGGTTGGCGCCAAAACCGCCAATCGCCCCCGGCGAAACGCTGATGATCGCACCCGGTTTGCCGCCCCAGGCGCTCTGGCCATAAGGACGCGAACCGACGTCGATCGCATTCTTCAAGGGTGCCGGAACCGAACGGTTGTATTCCGGAGTGACGAACAGCAGCGCGTCGGATGAAGCCACTTGCTGGCGGAAAGTGCTGTAGGCTGCCGGCGGAGTGACATTGATGTCTTCGTTGTACAGCGGCAAATCGCCGATTTCGACGATGTTCAGCTCGAGATTCGCCGGCGCCAACTCAGCCAGGGCCAAGGCGACCTTGCGGTTGATTGACTGCTTTCTCAAGCTGCCGACGACAACAGCAATCTTGTAAACGTTGCTCATGGAAGATTCTCGACTGTCCGATTGAAAAGAGCTGGTAGTTATAGATGACGTTTCCTACAGAAAGCGACTAAAAACACCGTCATTCACTATTTTTTTCCTGTAGGAAAACTTACCTCACTCAGAGAAGGTCTACTGAGTCGCAAATTGAGTGATTTATCCCCAGAGGTTCTACACAGATGGCAGAAGTACTTGTCGGTCAGTTTCATGCACGCGATGCCGAAGGGCGCGTCTATTCGGTGCATGAGTATCAGGAATCCAACCCGTCGGCAGACGGTCTCATGCCGGCCACCATCTACAAGCTGGCCATCGGTGACCGGGTGAAGAAGCTCGACGACAACCAGTTTTTGCTGGTGCAATCCGACATCACCCTCGTTCGCGAACCCGATAGTTTCGTCACAGGCGAGGCACAAACCACTGTCGCTTCATGACGGCGCCTTACCGGCATGCGTTATGAGCAGAAGTCATGTGCGGACTTGAGTTAGGATTCAGCCACTGACTCTTCACCCGCTGAACATGGACTTCACGCATGCGTTTACGCCATATCGAAGTAATTCAGGCGCTTTTACAGACCGGTCACCTGGGCACCGCCGCCGAATGGTTGCAACTGCCGGTGGCCGAGATCGAGAGCACGCTGCGCGACATCGAGAGTCAGTTGGGTTTCATGCTGTTTTCCAGTGTGCGCGGGCGTTTGCAGGCCACGCGCGAAGCTCGCGAGCTGCAGGTCGAGATCGCCCACGTCTACGAAGCGCTCGAACCGGTGCAGCGCCTGGCCAGCAGCCTCAAGCAGTATCACGCCCCACCCCTGCGCATCATTTGCACGCCGCCCCTGGCCCAACAGCTGTTACCGCAAAGTATCGCGGCGCTGCGCCGACGCCTGCCGGATGTGCCGTGCAGCCTGTTGAGCCAGCCGACCCGCAACATCGTGCGCAACCTGCTGCTGCGTGAGAGCGACCTGGGGTTGAGCCTGCACGATCCCGATCATGCCGACATCGACTGCCAGGTCATCGCCCAGGGTAAATTGCAGTTGCTGGCGCCCCATGGCTGGCTGCAACCGAAGCAGAAGTACATTTCCCTGCAGGACCTTGCAGGCCAGGCGATGGTCGGCCTCGAAGGCCATGACCCGTTGAACCCGGCACTCGACAACAAACTGCATGCGCTGCGCCCTGCCCCGGTCATCCACACCCGGGTGCAGACCCACCAGATGATGCGCAGCATGGTCGAGGCCGGAGAAGGCCTGGCGATTGTCGACCCGTTCACCGCCCTGGGTGCCAGGTCCGCGGGCCTGGGCATGTGCCCGCTGGCGCCCGCGGTGCCGATCAGCGTCTACGCCCTGTCGCTGAAAAACGCTGAAGCGTCGCCGGCAGCCAGGGCCTTGCTGGACATCGTCACGGAACAAGCCGCGGCGATGTTGGCGAGCTGATCGGGTTTTCCAGCGGGTTGTCGAAGAACCGATACCAGAACAGCGCCACCTCGGCGGTGTTCGGGTCGATGCCGCGATAACGCAGGTGATCGAAACCGCCGATCACGTAGCCGCAGCGCTCATACAGCCGGCACGCCCCCAGATTGTTGTTCTGGGTTTCGAGCATGATGCCCGGCAGCTTTTTCTTGCGGCTCCAGAACTGCGCCACGTCAAGCAACGCCTTGGCGACACCATGCCGGCGCGCCGGCGCATGCACCGCCAGCTCGTCGATATGGGCGAACCCATTCCAGTTGGTGCTGATCACCAGGTGACCGACCGGCACGTCATCGAGATACGCCATGAAAATCGCGCTGTCGGCGGCGCCGCGAAAAGCGCTGAACTCTTCGGGGTCAATGCCATAGCACTTGCGGTATGGGGTAATCGGCGTGACCGGCCACTGCTCCACCGGCTGGCCGATTGCCGCCTCACCATAGGCTGCCACTTCAAAACTGAAGTCGCTGCTCCAGATGTAAGCGGCAAACCCGTCATCGGCAACGCGGACCGACAGGCCTGGGCATTTCGCGTTCATGACCAGTTGCATATTGGGAAAAATCCTCACTCCTTGATGCAATCGACGGTGTATTGCCGCCCATTGCCTTGGTCTTCGTGTTGCAACCCGTGCACATCGGCGACGAACCCGGGAAAGCTGCTGTCGAAGGTGCGGGCAAAGGCCAGGTAGTCATTGATCGAGCGGGTCGACTCGGTGAAGCGCTCGCCCGGCATGATCAGCGGAATGCCCGGCGGGTACGGCACCAGCATCACCGCGGCGATGCGCCCTTGCAGCTCGTCGATCGACACCGCCTCCACTTCACCCCGCACCAGGTGGTCATAGGCATCGGCCGGTTTCATGGCGACTTCCGGCAACACCGTGTACATGCGCTTCAAATGCTTGGCCGTGGCATTGCTGCGGTAACAGGCATGCAGTTGATCGCACAGGTCGCGCAGGCCCATGCCCCGATAGCGCGCCGTGTCCTCTTGCGCCACACAGGGCAGGCAACTGGCGAGACTGACGTTGGCGTCGTAGCTGCGCTTGAACTCCAGCAGCTCCGTGAGCAGCGTGCTCCATTTGCCTTTGGTGATGCCCATGGAGAACAGCACCAGGAACGAATACAAGCCGGTCTTTTCCACCACCAGCCCGCGCTCCCAGAGGAACTTGCTGACCACCGCCGCCGGAATCCCCCGGTCGCTCAGTGCACCGCCCGCCGTCAGGCCCGGCATCACCAGGGTGACTTTGATCGGGTCGAGCAGCACATAGTCGTCGGTCACGCCACCGAAGCCATGCCAGTCGGCCTCCGGTTCCAGCAGCCAGTCCTGGGTGAGCACGTGATCCATGCCATCGGCCGACGGCGGCTGCCAGATGGAAAACCACCAGTCATCCTTGGCGATGTGTTGGCGAAGATTGGCCAGCGCGCGGCGGAAGCTCAAGGCTTCGTCGAACATTTCTTGTAACAGGGAGCGACCGGCCGGCCCTTCCATCATCGCCGATGCCACGTCCAGGGACGCGATAATGCTGTATTGCGGCGAGGTGGAGATGTGCATCATGAACGCTTCGTTGAAACGATCCTGATCCAGTTGCCGCGCCCCACCGTTCTGCACGTGAATCATCGAAGCCTGACTGAACGCCGCGAGCAATTTATGCGTGGAGTGCGTGGTGAACACCAGTGGGCTGTCCTCGCTGCGCGACGTGCCCATGCCGTAGCGACCGGCAAAGAATTCGTGAAACGCCGCATAGGCGTACCAGGCCTCATCGAAATGCAGCACTTCCACGCTGTTGCCCAGTTGCTGCTTGATCAGTTCGGCGTTGTAGCACAGCCCGTCGTAGGTCGAGTTGGTCACCACCGCCAGCTTGACCTTCGGCTCGCGCCCACGGGTCAAGGGGCTGGCGTCGATCTTGGCCTGGATCGACTCGCGGCTGAACTCGCTCAGCGGGATGGGCCCGATGATCCCCAGTTCGTTGCGTTCCGGGCACAGGTACAACGGAATCGCCCCGGTCATGATGATCGAATGCAGCACCGACTTGTGACAGTTGCGGTCCACCAGCACCAGATCGTCGCGGGCGACCATGGAATGCCAGACGATCTTGTTGGCGGTCGAGGTGCCGTTGATTACGAAAAAGGTGTAGTCGGCGCCGAAATTGCGTGCCGCGCGCGCTTCGGCTTCAGCCAGGGGACCGGTGTGATCGAGTAGCGAGCCCAGTTCGGGCACCGACACCGACAAGTCCGAGCGCAGGGTGTTTTCCCCGAAAAACTGGTGAAATGCCCGCCCTACCGGGCTCTTGTGATACGCCACGCCACCGCCATGCCCCGGCGTATGCCAGGAATAGTTGGAGTCGGCAGTGTGTTGCACCAACGCCTTGAAAAACGGCGGCAGCAGGCCATCCAGGTATTTGCGTGCGGCACGGGCGACCTGCCGTGCCAGAAATGGCACGGTGTCTTCGAACAGATAGAGGATGCCGCGCAACTGGTTGAGTTCGTCCATGGCGTCGGCCGGGGCGTTTTCCAGCGTCACTTGCTCGCCGAGGGCGAAGATCGGCAAGTCCGGCGCGCGCACCCGCGCCAGAGCGATCAATTCGTCCATGTTGTGCAGCAGATGGGAGTTGGCGCTGGGGTCTTCGGCGGCGATCAACATGCAGGAAAGGCCATGATGGGTCGAGGCGACCAGCCGGCCTTCGGTGTAATCCACCGCCGAGACGATACTGAAACCTTCCTGCTCCAGCTCCCGGGCGATGCCTCGCACGCGATCACCGGCAACGGTGTCGGCCTTGATGTCACGGTGGACGATCAACACCGGAAATTTCAAATCTTTGTACATGAGGCACAGAGTCCTGAGGCGACAAGCGTGGCTTGCCAATGACCTCAGGTTAGAGCGTTGAAGCGGATGTGGCGAGTCTCGAAACCCTGATCCAGGTCAATCAGCGCAGCATCATTTCGCCACTTTTTACGCCTGCGCCTTGGCCTCGGCGAGCTGTTGCCACAGCGATGGAGCACCGGCGGATTTGGCGATCACTTCCAGGCGCGCCATGTGTTGGGCCAGGTCGTCTTCGCTGGCGCGGATGATTCGCGTGCGCTGACGATCAGCCGGCAGACGACGAATTTCGCTGGCGGAGTTACCACCGCCTTCGCCATCAGACGCGTTGCCCGCCAACGACAGGCTGGTCTGCCCGCCGGTCATGGTCAGGTAGACGTCGGCGAGGATCTCCGAGTCGAGCAAGGCGCCGTGCAGTTCACGGCCGGAGTTGTCGACGCCATAACGTTTGCACAGGGCATCGAGGCTGTTCCGCTGGCCGGGGTGACGCTCCCGGGCCATCAGCAAGGTATCGAGGATCGAGCAATGCTGCGAAATATCGGCGCGCTCGTGCTGGCCCATCAAGGCAAATTCGTTGTTGATGAAGCCAACGTCGAACGCCGCGTTGTGGATGATCAGCTGTGCGCCCTGGATGAACTCGAAGAATTCATCGGCCACTTCCGGGAAGCGCGGTTTGCCCGTCAGAAATTCGTTGGTGATGCCGTGAACACCGATGGCGCCCTCGTCGCTTTCGCGATCCGGTTGCAGGTACACGTGGAAGTGCCGGCCCGTCAGGCGCCGACCGATCAACTCGACACAACCGATCTCGATAATCCGGTGGCCGTCGGTCACCGGCATGCCGGTGGTTTCGGTGTCGAGTACAACGGATCTGGTGGCCATCAGTGTTCAGCTCTCAATCGGTGATTCTTGTCAAAGGCGGAGATGTTAACACGCTCGGCGAACCGATTCAGGTAGACCGTGTCGACGGAATGGCGCGCACTGCTATCTGGTTTGCGATGATGACGAATTGGGCTACACCAAGCCACCGCCCTGCCTCATGCTTTTGCTTGAGGAGCTCGAAGCGCTCCGACGCCCCAGAAACGTCAACCGCGTAATGGGTTTTGAGCGCGTTTTTTTACCTGGACATACACCTAGCCGGCTTCAGTGTTGAGCTCCACATCCTCGTCCCGCTCGACCAGCACTTCACGTACACCGGAAAATCGCACCAGGAGTGGGCAGCCCACAGCATACAAATGCTGATAAAGAAAACCATTATGAACAGACTCAACGCGCTTTAACTATGCCGGGCCTAGTACGTCACCGTGATGGGCCTGGTCATTCGATTGCATGACAATCAAATTTGGCATGGGGTAGAGAATTCTGCACAAGAAGTATTCGCTAGGCGACAGCGGGCGCTGCAGCAATTGTTGGTGACCGATAGAGGCGAACGAAACCCGCCCCTTCTCTAGCCCAATCAGCACTAAATCGCCTCAAGCGACAGCAGCAGCTTTCTGATTTCAGAAAACTGGTCTGATCCCAAGATATCGTAGTCCCCAACACTGCTAAGTCGATAGACATCGCGGGCCTTTTTGATCCGATCAAGAAGCGGAAGAATCTGACTCGATGCCAGCTCCAAAAAATCGTTGATGTCAGCCCTCGACCGGGGAATTTTGTAGCCCTTAGGGGCGCTGGCGATGATCACTTCAGCATCACGTAATTTCGCGATGCCACTGGATCTGATCTTCTGCTCGGAGAGCCCTTGGAAGCCTCTGTCAGCAAGATGCTTGGCGATATCCCCAGTAGAGACGTATTCGTCGCCGACGAACTCGCTTCTGAATCGCAGGTAGTCCAGGATGCAGAGCTGAAGGCGCTCGTCCTCGTCGTGATGCTTGCCCACCTTGGTAAGGAATTTATCCGCCTGCTTTAGCGCCTGCTGATGAACACGATGATCTGCATACGCTGATTCATCCATGGGAGGAGGAATCAGCGACTGATAGCGCGGCGGCCATTCCAGGAGACCGATCGTGCGGTTACGCAAGATGTTCTTGTACACCTCAACGACCTCGCCGCTGGCCTTACCTTCGTAGATATGGGCGACTGTGCCGGCGAAGAAATCTGCAACCTGGATCAAAACATCGTCCTTACTGCTTGCAGTGGTGAATGCCGAGTCACGAAAAAGATCGCCCGAGTATCGCTCAACGACATACTTCCTCAGGCTGGCCTGGAACTCCGGGCCACCATGCTCATCGACAGTCAGATGAAGATCCGGGCAATGTTCGAACAGGCGCGAATACAAGAGATTATTCACGTGTTTGATGAAGGTTTTTTTGAATTGCAGGCCACCATCTTGATAGACCCGGCTTTTATCGACGACGGTGAAATATAGCTTGAGCGGCAGCTCGGCAAGATCCACCAAAATCCTTTTGCGGCGATCCGCGTCCTTAGATTTAAGCCTGCTGGACTTTATCTCCCCAGATTGGAAGTGCCTGGCTCTCACACCGCCAGCAAGCTCGTAAGCCCGAGGCAGATCCTTCTCGGCAATAATGATCGAGCACACCACAAAAAAACCTGAGCTTCCCGATTTGGAGGTATCCAAGTCGTGATTACCCGACTCATCGACAAATGCGAATGTCCTTCCCACGCAGTTACTCCGTCATCCCAAGCGCACAGCGCTGCCATGGCATGACCCTGGCCTCAAACTGGTGCCTGGAGAGATACCCCATCAAGCCCAACACCTACCACGCTGATAGCTTTATGCCACAATACTAGCAGCTGCGCGAGAGCCGGCACTGGGCATGACTATCCACGGTTTGATAGCGATGTCCTCTGTTTCAGCGCGATGCCAAAGAGCAGTCAAGACGTGATCGTCGAGGTTGAAGGATCAGGGAGTTGAAGGTTGTGATGACGCATAGAGTTTTGGATTGGCGCAACCGACGTTCATGGTTACAACACATCCGTTCATACGCAAAACCGCTGCTGACACCGAAACTAGTAGCGGTACTGGAGCGGCGCAGGCCCAACTGCTGGTCGGATGTCATGGACTGGCTTCCAGATCACCATGACGTGGTACCTGAATTCTGTGATCGGATGTCCTCGTACTACACACATTTCAAAGCCTTTCATGGCTGCCGCCCAGAATCGCTTTCGAGCTACTACGACCAGGGGCTTCGGGGACAAAACGCCGACTCGATCATCAAGAAATTTCGACAGCTTTTTGCAGATCTCCCGCCGGCCAGCCTCGACCAGGCCATTGAGGAGATGCAGCACCGTGAATCAAGTGAACGGGGCAAGACGTGGCTGTCCGGGGATGACCGCCAGATGGTAAAGGACTTCGGTCACTACATCATCAACGGCAGCGAATACCTCTTGGCACTGGCAGCGAAGCTGAGCAGAGGACATTATGAGGAAGACTACAGGCTCCGGTTGCGGACAATTGGCATTCCGACTGTACTGGAGGTCGACATTCCCATCGAGCTCATTCCACCAGCGCAGAAGTTGGAAGTAGCGAAAATGATATTGTCGGAATGGGGGCAGCTTCGGACAAAAAGCCCTTTGGGGATGTCGTCCTCACCGTGCTACGTAGTGCGCTCAGACATTCCAGCAGAGTGCATCAAAGCGCATTACCATCCGACAAGGATTCGGGACCTCCATCACGACATTCCTACCTACATCAACAAGGCAGTGCGATGTGATCACTGCCCACCAGCCCCTGAGTCTGACTAGACCGGGGCCTCAATCCGCGCACAGGTGCTGGCCCCTGCACCCTTGCAGGTAATCCAGAGCCTACTTGCCTGAGTAGGCCTGATCGTGAAGGAACACGATAGCCGAGGCCGTCAGATTCATCGCATACTTAGCGATATGCTCAGGCACTACCTTCGCGTTTTCTCCTGCGCCATGGGCTGAGCTCAGCTTATTGCGAAGCGTGCTCACAACCATCAACGGAGTCTCCCAAAAGCCTTCCATCTGCGTCTGGGCCATGATGGTTCTCAAAAGCTTTGCAGTGCTATCGCCCTCGCTGTAGCCGAAACGCTTCTGGCCGCAAATCACCTTCATGACGCTCTCATAACTGGCATTGCACTTGGTGACACAGTCACCGAATTTCCGATGCCTGTAGTCTTCAAGCGCGGCCATAAACTCGGTGTTGGCATAGCGAAATGCCGGTTGCTGGAGCAACTGAAGTGCCGGCTCAATTGCCGTTTCATGGATCACCTGACTGTCCTTGGGGATCACCTTCGATTCTTCAAGAAGCCTTATTCTCTGGCTACTGCGAAAATCGTCGCTGTGCCAAGGCTCCCAGACCTGTTTGGTGACAAAGTAAGGCAGGTCATCAATGCTCAAGAACTCGTTCAATCGAGTCACGACGTCCTCTTGCCGTCCACCTAGGCACATATGTGCGTCTGTCTGCAGGATGTACTCAACTGCGTCCAGAAAGTGGGCATCACTACACGTGGTTAGGAACTGCAGGGTATCGTCCTGAGGAGACATGCCCTGACGCTGACTCAAAGAGACACGCCCCACCAAGTAGGTCAGCTTTCCATGAAGATGTTCAAGAGCCGGAAGTAGGCTCCCGTCGCCAGCGTCGCGCAGCAGCATAAGCGTCCGTTGCCTGAATCCTGGGGTCAGCGGTTTTCTGACTGCTGCCTGGTTTACCTTCCTGCGGGAAAAAACGTTGAAAATATTCCCTATCACATCATCTTCCTGCTGCAAGTTAACTGAGGATCGTATTTCTCGCCCGGCAGCCGAACCTCCCAGGCAATTAAGTCAGTCAGCGATCGGTCAACGGGTGCAGTACCATCTACCGACCGCCTGTACGCGATCGACTGAATTCCCCGTCCACCTGGCACCTATCTAAGGCGGTCATTTCACGATCAGCGCCTCTTTCCCTGTCTCAGGATCACGAGACCACCTAGTGTCGCAAGGGTCATCATTCCCGACCTGGAGAAATACCGAAATCACCTCATCGATGCTGATGAAGTACAGGCATTTATCCTTGTCGAGATCTGAGCTGAAGAATGCACCGTCCAGTCCGCCACCCTCGGATATACAGGGCGCGAAGACGAAGCTATGAATGATCCGCCCGCATATAAACATAACGTCCCGCCCCTCTTGGCCTGCCTTGGAGAGGTCGTAGAGCTCATCTAGCCGGTGGTTGTTACGCCATGTCACGCGCTTCAGGTTTGGGTGCTTATGAAGGGGGATAGAAAGGTGGCGGATCTTGTCGGTGATCTTGGCAGGAGCCTCTAGTAGCTTCCTGACGGAGTAGAAGCCGATGAAGATGTCGCGCTCTACCTCTGCAAGTTCTTCATCAGACAGAGCACTGACCGTTTTGAGGTGCTCAAGACGATCTGCCATCTCTAACAGTGGCTGTTTCCAGTACCAGCTCTCCCAGATCATCTTGTGAGTCCTTTTAAGTCACTTCGATTTCTTGATCAAATAGCTGCTGACCGAGGCGCACAGGCCAACTACGAGCTCTGCGTCTTCGAAAGACGGCTCACGCCCTTCCTGGATGTGCCGTCCGAACTCCGAGGCGTACGCCCAGGTTTTGATGACAGCCTGATCCAATGGAGCTGGAATCAGCGTTCGGGAATCATTCATGATCTTCCCGAGGGTCGCTTGTTGGTCACCAGTGACCTGCCGAGCGACACACTCCAGCGAAGCCATGGCATGCTGTATCGCCCCCGTCGGGTCTGGAGACGGTCGGCGTGAGAGATCGGCAATCGCCTGGTGCAATTCCTTGCTGGCCGTGACGTGCCCATTTTGATGCTCAGTTTCTTTCGCCGAGGTCAAAACCTGCTCAAAGGATTCAGAACCACGGATTTCGATGCGACCTTCCAGCAGCTTCCACCCTATGCCGTGCTCAATGAAGAACTCGTTCAGCTCAGTAGTGAAGTGCTCGTACACGCCAGAGTCATAGTTACGGTTGCCGAGGTAATCATCGAGCCGCTCAATGACGTCATACACCTTGAACCACTTGCACTGCTCAAGCCGCCGAACGTTTTCCTCGTGGATATTGGGCCTCTCACTCCAGTTCTGCTTGTCGGGCAAGACCTTCAATGCCTGGCAGATTATTTGGCGCAGGTTTGATGGCTTGAGACCACATTCGTAGCTCAATTGAATCAGATACTCCTGCAGCGCTTGCGGTGCGTCTTCCCGGACAGTGATTTCGGCTTCATCGACCTGCGAGAAACCGTGACGCCTTGAAAATGAGTCCTTCATCCTTACCCTCCGCCTCACCTAGTCCACCGGCAAATCGCCAGAGCGATCTGGCTCGATAATGCCTGACATTCCGGGCTTGGGATAGGTAACGGGAATCGACGCTTGACTTGGCCTGAAGACTGCGCGTTCACCCGCCGCGGTCGATTCAAGCCACGACCTTTGAGGAGCGGCCTCAGGTCTTGCCCGAGCTACAGTGAAGGGTTTCGTCACTTTCGCCACCGTATGATTAGACACCTTAACACTCAGCCTAAGGCCATAAAACTTCGTACCATCCGCCGCTGATCACACTCACTTGCTAGGAAGACCAGTGGCAACCTGCCCTAAGTACTCACGTTTTTTGAAAAAAAACCTCAAACCGCGACTCTACGCCGGCGCCTCAGTCATCCCCTAAAGCCACATGGTTAGCAAAAGCCATCACTTATTCAGGGCTGATGGCCAACGCCTCTCAGGTCTTGATGCTAGCTGTAGCCGTAGTTGGCTATTTCTACACAGTGCGGCCAGTCTTCCAGAAAGAGGTGGTCTCCGAGGATCTCGCTCGCCTGCAGCTTGAACAACAAAAGCTTCAGCATCAAATGGAGGGGCAAGCGGAATCCCTGCAAGCTGGGGAAGCGAAAAATAAGGATCTGGCTGATCAGCGAGCTTCAATCGAGAAGCAAATTGTGACCCTCACCAGAAAGTAGGGGAAGCTGAGAGAGAAATCTGCCCGCGATGCAATGCTTCGGGCACAACGGGCAACAGCTGAAGCCAAAACGGCTGAATCGACCCTTGCCGGCCTTCAAGCGCAACACTACGGGCTGAAAGTGCAAAGCTTCTTAGGCCAGACAGCGCTGCCAAGCAGCATGATTCATGTCCTGAACAGAACAGCAAGCACACTACCTTTTGTGGTCTTCAAGGATGTGAAAACAGGCTCCATCGCAAAAAAATTACAATCGTTGGAGCTTCAGCCCCCTCGATCTAGCGAAGTCGACACTCTCTCAACTGCAAGAGCAAGCCAGCAAGCAATCCCGAGCGCCCAGTGCGGCCATCGATGCATTGTTGGTGCGCAATTATGAAAAGGGCATGATTGAGCATACTCAAGACCTGACATGCCCCACGCCTGCATATGCGGACTGGCAGTCTGCATTTCAGTCGGCAGTGCAGGCAAGCGAAGGGAACATTCGGGACTGCGTGCGCGGATCTTGGGCCGATCAAGTAGCACGGGAAGGCTGGTCACCTTCCGATATTCGCAACCACCAAAAAACTGACTCTTGGAAACAGCTCGAAAGCAGCTTCAACGCCTCATGCAAATTGTCCTACAGCTATCTGATGCGCACAGCGTTCGAAGACGCCTGGAAGAAGGCTGATGAGGCCTGCGACGAGCGTCGGATGTACGTTAATCAGCTCGTGATGGGCACGCCCTTCAAGTGACGCCTGACAGAGTTTACGGTGGTCACATCGCCCTCAACCGAAGAAATCGCCAAGCTGTTCCGAAATCGCAATGCCAAGGATTAATGACTGGTTTGTATCGCTCGTATGCCAACGCATGAGCTTTCTGAACTGGACGATGCTGGATCAGTCGCGTACTGGGCGCTCAGCCAGCGGTATGGGAGCCGGCAAGATTGATGGTTGGGTAATGGATAGCAGGGGCAAACCGAATTTCCTATTCGAAAGCTTTAGACTTGGGAGTTCCATTGACACAAAAAAGTTGATGAACATCTAAACAAGATAGGCAGATATAACTCAATGGGCATGAGCCCGACATTCGTAGTAGTCTATGCTGCCACGCACAACCTCCCACAACTATGCGACTCCTACTTCAAGCACATCGAATAAATTGAATACACAGACTTTGACGACGACTACAAAAGCGTTTTAGAGCTGATAACAAGCCAGGGAAATAGCTTTAAAGCCAAGCATTACGAGGGAACACGTAGAACAAATAGACCCGACGCAACCATTTACCACCATTTATTAAACCTTAAGCATCCTACTGATAATACCGGGACATGATTTGAAAACCCCAGAAGCAAACTCGCATCACAACATAATTATTCGAGAAATTTTGGCTCTGTGCCCATATCATGGCGCAATAGTCGGAGAAAAATTTTGCCTAACTGAGCGCCAAACAACTTTGGAGCGATACCTATCCTTCTGCTCGCTCCCAGCGTCTCATGACAGTAAGCAGTGTGGCGACTGCTAGATCATTGCAACGGGCTTTGACTAACCCGGTGCATCATACCGCAAGATAAAACCCGCTTCAGAAATGGTCATAGTGACCGACAAATTGCTAGCCTTGCTAGCCACTGTGACTCACCGTAAAATCGGGAGGCCAGGGATTTGATATGTTGACCGGAGAGAAAACATGGACTTTGTTGAAAGCCCAGATCACTACACAAAAGATTTTCTAGCTCACCAACGGCATCTCCTAGAACTTGGAGAGCTCCAGCAGAAAATCTCTGAGACGCTTTATGAAGTCAGTCTCGATGACAAAGGCGATTTCAAGCTAAGCACAAAAGTCTGCTGCTACAAGGTGGCAAATGTAGTGACAGACTTAAATAACGGAATTCTACAGAGCTTGAAAATAAAAAGTTATAGCGCTGCCGAAGCGCTATCAAGGACATCCTTAGAAAACTCAATCAACTTAATGCTATTTAGTGATGACAAGTCATCGGCGCGACCTAAGAGCTTTTTGCTGGGATACCTCAACAAGACATTAGATAACGCACGAAAATGGCATAAATACGGAGTTAAAAACGATCACCCAGAGTCAGCTAAACGAGGATTAGAGCTGGAGAAATCATTCTTAGATTTAAAATCCATGTTCGGCGACCTAGAACAAGGCACCAAGGGCTGGCCCGACGCTTACAGCCGTTTCGAACAAGCCGGCCACGCCCTCTTTTATCATGTCTTATTCTCAAGTGCCTCCGACTCTACTCACGGCTTTGGCAGCGATGTATTCAATCAACTTCTAGGCGAACTCATACCTTACCAAGATAACGAAAAGCTAGCCTACTTCAAAAGAACAGAAGCTGAAAAAATCTCTTTCGCTTATTACTTGGCCACTAACGCGGTACTTTTTTATTGCGCAGCTGCATCGCGTATAGCTGCACGCGCAGAGGATCTCGCTGCCGTTGATAAATTTGTGATTATAGCAAGTGCATTGGAAAGCATGCTTTCAGAGCATGAGCATCTTGCTATCACTTGCTTGGACAGCCTTGCGCAAGCTAGGAAGCGGCTAGAAGAGATCAAGAGCAGCGAAGATGCATAAGCAATTTGGGGCCGGGCCAAGTAAGCCCTTCGAATGCAAACGAAGGACTCCCTCGGGGCATTTTATATAATTGAGACTGCGGGGAGTTGGAAGGCTGAAAATGACATAGAGAACGCATCAGATTCAGTAAGGCCGAGGAGCAACTGGCACAGTCGATCACCTACAACACAATCAATATCGAGAGGATGGAGAATTCTCAGCTTCAGCAGTTGACCCAAAAGTCAGGGCAGTATAAAAATAAAGGTTAGTCGCGCAAGGCACACTAATTACGCTATTGAGCTACAAGCAAATTAATAACCATGTATTTCTGGACTACTTCGTGCAGCCCTCTATTGCGACAAAAGCAGCAAGATACTGAAGCCTAACTTCACGAAGATATTTTCACACCATCGATTTCTGCAGACGCTGAAAAAACTTGACGAGCTGCAGCCTTAACACAAATCTTATTATACCCAGCAAGTATGTCAATATCATTAACGTGAAGTACACCATGAATTTTTCCACCGAGAGCAGCCATGCACTCACCTCTAGCAGACTCAGGAATATTGAGCTGCTTCATTGTCAAGTCCAAAAAACGCCCCCCAACAAAAGTATGCTGAATAGAAAGAACACAATTACTAGAAACATTCATGTAAGCAACCAGACCATCAGAACTCGAATCCTTGACCACACCCGTATCCGTAAGCAGCGCGCAGCGAACATCAAAAACATGTATGTGAACCATATTGACGAACTCTTTCGCGAAAAAGAATTCTTCAACATACCCCTCCAAACTTGATTTAATCTTGTCGTCCGAATAAAGAAACAACAATAACAACCTAATCCACTGCCTATACTCGCCCGGCAAAACACCATACACCTTGCATATATATTTTTCCTCCTCGCAACTCTTGCTCGCCAGCGCCAAATAAAGCTGAAGAGCCTCAGGACTATCAATACAATGATCAACATATGGAGCGAAGTTTCTAATGACCTCCCTGATTTTATATGGATTCCTTAACCAATTCATCACCTTATAAGTATAGATATATTTAACATACCCCAAGAGATCAAAAAACTGTAGCCCTTTAACCTCTTCCAGATTGATGCCGCCACTCGCTGCCTTCTCCGAGCCCCTTGCTAAAGCAACCCAATCAAGCAAGGACGAAACCTGAGCGGGATAGCCATCTTCGTACCTTTTGAACATAGCTTCAAAGTTAACTCTCTCTTTATCCCCAACGCGAGCAATGGTAAAAAGATCCTGAAATGAAAGATTTTTTTCGATAGATTTTTTCTTTCCTGGGCGAACTGCCGGCTCTTTCTTGTCAAGAATATCAAAACAGTATATCCCTGCACCCTTCGATGGGGCGGACGAATAAGAATTGACTCGCTGTTCCGCCTGAGAGACAAAATGTTGATTATGCGTAGTATTTGTATATTTTTCAAAACTCATAAAACCATCCATTGAATTATCAATATTAAAATATGACACCAGCAGAATAACTAATCAACCAAAACCAACATTCTGACCAACTTCAGGCACCCCAAAAACCAACCCAACACAAAATTTAAGAATACCAATTCTAGATACTTTCGTTTTTAGTTTGATGATTTCAGCCTTAGCGGCGCTGTAGGTAGCGATGCTGGCCTAGGCGAATCGACTCGAACATGACAGGGCGACCCAGCACGCCGACGCATTTCGGAGCACCTGCTCAGTGAAGATCTGGAGTGTTTAGGCGATGGAAAGCCTGCCAAACTATTGTTCGGTCGAGCGATGACTATTAGCCGCCCAAGCGTAGACGGCGTTGCAATTTGTGCAAAAGCAGGCAGCGCAAAATATCTACTAGGGGCGGCGCTTGAGGCTTCGAGGCTTCGGAGCCTTATCTGTTTAAGGGCTTTGGGGCGCAGGTGTAGGCAAGGGCAAGTGTAAACCATGACCCTTGCATTCAGGCCACGGCTTACAAATTCCCTCGTAGAGCGGTGCCCTAGCCAAAGACAATGGCCTTCAGCTCAGTATACGCGGGGCCGGACGGCAAAATGGCTTACGTTTACACACCTCCACCAAAAGTGGTGCCACACAACGGATCTGGTGGCCATCAGTGTTCAGCTCTCAATCGGTGATTCTTGTGAAAGGCGGGGATCTTAGCATGGCCGTTGACCGGGTTGCGCCTATCGCGAGCAGGCTCGCTCCCACAGAGGATCTGTGGCGTTCACAAAACCCAGTGTGGGAGCGAGCCTGCTCGCGATGGCCCCACCTCGGCCTCAGGACTCAACCCTGCTTGAACCCCCGAACCTCATCCACCCCGCGGTTGGCCAACTGGTCCGCCCGCTCGTTGCCATGATGGCCGATGTGCCCACGCACCCACTTCCAGGTCACGTTGTGGCGGTTGACCTGTTCGTCCAGCTGCTTCCACAGGTCGGCATTCTTCACCGGTTCCTTGGCCGCGGTTTTCCAGCCGCGCTTCTTCCAGTTGGCCATCCATTCATTGATGCCCTTCATCACATACTGCGAGTCGGTCACCAGCAGCACGTCGCAGGAGCGCTTGAGCTCTTCCAGGCCACGGATCGCGCCCATCAGCTCCATGCGGTTGTTGGTGGTATTGGCTTCGCCGCCCCACAGTTCCTTTTCAACGCCCTTGTACACCAGCAATGCGCCCCAGCCGCCGGGGCCGGGGTTGCCTTTGCAGGCGCCGTCGGTGAACAGTTCTACGCTATCGCTCATGCCAATCTATCCAAAAAATGCAGTGGCCCGCCGAGCCGCGCTCGACGACGCCCAGGGCCGGGGTACGCCCGGCCGGGAATGAAAAAGGGTTCAAGGTTCGATGTTGCGCCGGTTGACCTTGGCCATCGGCAACGGAATCAGCTTGCCCATCGGCTCGCGACGCTCCTGACGCAGCGGGCGCAGGCCGACCACGATCTTGCGCGCCACCAATAAATAGAAGCCGCCACCCGACAGTTGCCAGTTACCGGCCCTGCGTTCCCAACCGGCCAGCCGGGCTTGCCAGGCGGGCGACGCAAGCGGCGGACGATAGCACCCGAAGCGACGTTTCTCCAGCGCGAAGCCCAGCAGGTTCAGCCAGTCACCGACCCGTGACGGCGAAATGCAGCGAGCCTGGCGCAAGGCATCGTGGGCGAACGCATGGCGCAGCCCCCAGGAACTCCACGGATTGATGCCGATGATCAGCAAGTGCCCGCCCGGTCGCACCGCGCTTGCCGCCTCGCGCAACAGGCCATGGGGCGACAGACAGAAATCCAGGCCGTGCTGCAGCACCACCACATCGGCGGCGTGCTCGCTCAATGGCCAGGCCTGTTCCTCACAGACGATCTCGACACCCGGCAACGGCGCGCCGAGCCGCACATTGCGCTGCACCTGGGGTGCCGACGGCGGGGTTTCAGCCGACGGGCCGTAATGCACCAGGTAACCGCCGAAGAAGCGGCCCAACTCGTCTTCGAGCATGCGCCGCTCTTCGTCCAGCAGAAATTGCCCAAGCGGGCCGGACAGCCATTCACGGGCCGCACTGATCAATGCGAGCCAGTCAGGATCGGCCTGAGCGAACGCTTTATCGGTCATTGCATTCTCCAACGCGCCAGGAAGTTCTAAGATGCGCCATTGTTTACCGCTTGGCGAATCCATTGATGATACAGATCACAGCCCTGCCCGCCTTCACAGACAACTACATCTGGTTGTTACAAGATCCCGACACCCGTCACTGCGCCGTGGTCGATCCGGGCGACGCCGCGCCGGTGCAAGCCTGGCTGGCCGCGAATCCGGGCTGGGTGCTCACGGACATTCTGATCACTCATCATCATCACGACCACGTCGGCGGCGTGGAGCAACTGAAAAAAGCGACGGACGCGAAGGTCTACGGACCGGCCAGCGAAAAGATCCCGGCACGGGACGTCGGCCTCAAGGATAACGACCGCATCAACGTGCTGGGTTGGGACTTCGACGTCTACGCGGTTCCCGGCCACACCCTGGGCCATATCGCCTTCTATCATGAGGGCGTGCTGTTCTGTGGCGACACCCTGTTCGCCGCCGGCTGCGGACGCCTGTTCGAAGGCACGCCCGAGCAGATGCACACTTCCTTGAGTCGCCTCGCGGCGCTGCCGGAGCAGACGCGGGTGTATTGCACCCACGAATACACCCTGAGCAACCTGCGCTTTGCCGTTGCCGTGGAACCTGGCAACCGGCACACCGCCGAGCGCCTGGCCGAGGTCATGGAGAAACGCCAGGCCGGGGTCATCACCCTGCCCTCGACACTGGCCCTGGAAAAGCAGACCAACCCCTTCCTGAGGGTCGGTGAAACATCCGTTAAAGATAAAGTGGACGAACGGAACGGCCCTCAAGACCGGGCTCCCAGCGCGGTTTTTGCCGCTTTGAGGGCGTGGAAAGACACCTTCTGAGGGGGCCCTGCGGCAACGCGGCAGATCGTTTTGGTTGACCGAACAGGGTGCGCTTTCTAGAATCGCCCGACATTTTTGCCCGGAACTTACTTCCAGCCAATGTCGTCATCTATTCGTAAGTCCATCAATTCGAACGCACTGACCCGCCTGGCACAAGCCATCGCGGTGGCTGTGTCCGCCACCCTGGCGGGCTGTTCCAGCCATGTGCCACAGACTGAAGCGACTCACACGCCGAACATTGCCGCGCGGGCCAAACAGAAGCCTATCTGGCTCAGCGAAAAGCCGAGCCCGCAGATTCCCCAGGACGTCTGGGAGCGCATGCGCCAGGGTTTCCAGTTGCAGGAAGGCATTGGCGTCAACCCGCGTATCGAGCAACAGCGCCTGTGGTTCGCCAGTAACCCGTCCTTCCTGGAAAACGCCGGCGAACGCGGCAGCCTCTACATTCATTACATCGTCGAGCGCCTCGAAGAACGCAACATGCCGCTGGAACTGGCTCTGCTGCCAGTGATTGAAAGTGCCTACAACCCGATGGCCTATTCCCGGGCCGATGCGGTTGGCCTGTGGCAGTTCATCCCGTCCACCGGGCGTTACTTCAACCTGCGCCAGACCCGTTTCTATGATGGCCGTCGCGATATCACCGCCTCGACCACCGCGGCCATGGATTACCTGACCCGCCTGCACGACATGTTCAACGGCGACTGGCTGCTGGCCCTGGCGGCCTACAACGCCGGCGAAGGCACGGTCAGCCGCGCCATCGAGCGCAATGAAAAGCTCGGCCTGCCGACCGATTACTGGAACCTGCCGCTGCCCGCCGAAACCCAGGCCTATGTGCCCAAGCTGCTGGCACTGTCGCAGGTAGTACTGGCCCCCGAGGCCTACGGCGTGAACCTCAACCCGATCGCCAACGAACCGTACTTCCAGGTCGTCGAAATCAACCAGCGCATGGACCTGTCCAAGGTCGCCGCGGTGGCCAACATCGACGAAGACGAACTGTTCCAGCTCAACCCGGCCTTCAAGCAGCGCACCACCATCGACGGTCCCCAGCACCTGCTGGTGCCGACGTCCAAGGCGCAACTGCTGACCACCAGCCTGTCGACCATGCGCCCTGACGAGTTGATCAGCAAGCGTCCGCTCAAGCCAGTGTTCGAAGGGGCCAACAGCCCGGCAGTGGCCAGCGCCAAGCGCAGCTACAAGGTCAAGCGCGGCGACAACCTGGGCACCATCGCCAAGGCGAACAAGGTTGACGTCAAGGACCTGCAACGCTGGAACAAGCTGACCGGCCAGAACCTCAAGGTGGGCCAGACCCTGGTGATGCAGGACAACAGCAAGCGCAGCAGCGGACGCGTCGACACCGTGGTCGCGGCCAATGCCAAGACCAGCGCCAAGACCAAGGGCAAGAAGGAACAGACCCAGTACAAGGTCCAGCAAGGCGATTCGCTGTACATTGTCGCCAAGCGCTTCAACGTCGAGATGCAACACCTCAAGCGCTGGAATCCACGCGTGGGCAAGGCCCTCAAGCCTGGGCAGATGCTCACGGTCGCCTCGCCGCATTGACAAGAAGCCCCTGGAAACAGGGGCTTTTTTGTTTCTGGGGTTGCTCACCTGGCCCCTGTAGGAGCGAGCTTGCTCGCGATGGCGATGTGTCAGTCGCCTCATCTTTAGCTGATACACCGCGATCGCGAGCAAGCTCGCTCCTACAGGGGGGCGCGTACGCCAGTAACCAACAATTAACCCCGCATTAAAGCCCCGTCTTTTTCCTGTCCATACAAGCTGTTACTGTACGGGCCATAAAAGCCCAAGCCGCCTGGATCGGATCCCTTGACGCGTCCCCTCCTCCTGTTCCTGATCAGCCTGGCCTTGAGCTCCTCCGCAAGCGCGACGATCAGCGAAAGCCATGGTTATGCGCAGTTCGGCACGCTCAAGTACCCGGCCAGATTTACCCACTTCGACTGGGTCAACCCGCAAGCGCCCAAGGGCGGTACGTTGCGGGTGATGGCGTTTGGCACTTTCGACACGCTCAATCCCTACACCTTCAAGGGCACCAGCCCGGTCGCCACGCCGAATTTCCTGCAATACGGGATCAACGAGCTGAACGAACCGCTGATGGTCGGCACCGGCCAGTACGCACCGTCCGGTGACGAGCCCACCTCCAGCTACGGTCTGATCGCCCAGTCGGTGGAATACAGCGAAGATCGCAGCTGGGTGGTGTTCAACCTGCGGCCGGAGGCTCGCTTTCACGACGGCGTGCCGATTACCGCCTACGACGTGGCCTTTTCCTACCGCCTGCTGCTCAAGGAAGGCCACCCGCAATACCGTACCAATTTGCAGGAAGTGCTGCGCGTCGACGTGCTCAACCCGCATCGCATCCGTTTTGTGTTCAAGCGCGCCGGCAATCCGCTGTTGATCCTGCGCCTGGGTGAACTGCCGGTGCTGCCGCAACATTACTGGAAAGGTCGCGACTTCAAGGCCACCACCTTCGAGCCGCCGCTGGGCAGCGGGCCTTATCGCATCAGCTCGGTCACCCCCGGTCGGCAGATTGTCTTCGAACGGGTCAAGGATTACTGGGGCAAGGACCTGCCGGTCAACCGCGGCAAGTACAACGTCGACCGCATGGAAGTGGAGTTCTACCGCGACAGCGACGTGGCGTTCGAAGCCTTCAAGGCCGGCGAGTTCGACATCTATATCGAGCACCAGGCCAAGAACTGGGACACCGGCTACCGCTTCCCGGCGGTCAATCGCGGCGACGTGATCAAGGCGCAGATCGCCCACCAGATACCGACCCAGACCCAGGGCCTGTTCATGAACACCCGTCGCGCCACCTTCTCGGACGCCAGGGTCAGGGAAGCGCTGGGGCTGATGTTCGACTTCGAATGGACTAACCGCACGCTGTTCAGCGGCGCCTACAAGCGCGCCATGAGCTACTACCCCAACAGCGAGTTCACCGCCAGCGGCCTGCCGGTCGGCCATGAATGGCTGATGCTCAAGCCGTATCGCGAGCAATTGCCCGCGCGGATGTTCACCGAACCCTTCACCCTGGCGCAGACCCAGGGCCGCGGCATCCCCCGGGAAACCATGCGCAAGGCCCTGGGCCTGCTCGGCGAAGCAGGCTGGAAGCTCAACGGCCAGCGCCTGCAGAACGCCGCCGGGCAACCGCTGCGCCTGGAAATCCTGCTGGTCAACCCGAACCTGGAACGCATTCTCCAGCCCTATGTCGAGAACCTTGCCAGCATCGGCGTCGAAGCACGGCTGCGCACGGTGGACCGCGCGCAATACAAGCAGCGCCTGGACCAGTTCGATTTCGACATGATCCTCATGACCCTCAGCCAGACCCTGAGTCCGGGCCTGGAGCAATGGCAGTACTTCCATTCCAGCCAGGTCGGGGTCAAGGGCAGCAAGAACTACGCCGGCATCGCCAACCCGGTGGTCGACCATCTGCTCGAACAACTGCTCGCCGCCAAGACCCGTGACGAACAGGTGGCCGCCGGCAAGGCCCTGGACCGCGTGCTGCTGTGGCAGCACTACATGATTCCCAACTGGTATCTCAACTATCACCGCCTGGCGTACCGTAACCGGTTCGCCTTCGTCACCACGCCGCCCTACACCCTGGGCCTGAGCGCGTGGTGGTTGAAATCTTCGGAGAAAGATCAATGAAACCCGTACGTGCCCTGCTCCTGCAGGCTGGCGGCCTGTTGCTGTCCGGACTGGCCTGCGCCGCCCCGCAACACGCCGTAACGCTCTACAACGAACCGCCGAAATACCCGGCGGACTTCAAGCACTTCGATTACGTCAACCCGGACGCGCCCAAGGGCGGGATTTTCCGTCAGGCCGGGTTCGGTGGCTTCGACAGCCTCAACCCGTTCATCAGCAAAGGCGTGCCCGCCGATGACATCGGCCTGGTCTACGACACCCTGGCCAAGCAGGGCCTGGACGAGCCGTTCACCGAATACGGACTGATCGCCGGCAAGATCGAAAAAGCCCCGGACAACAGCTGGGTGCGCTTCTACCTGCGCCCCGAAGCACGTTTCCACGACGGTCATCCGGTGCGCGCCGAAGACGTGGTGTTCAGCTTCCAGACCCTGATCAAGGACGGCGCCCCGCTCTACCGCGGCTATTACAGCGACGTCGACGAAGCGGTCGCCGAAGACCCGCTGACCGTGCTGTTCAAATTCAAGCACACCAACAACCGCGAGTTGCCGTTGATCCTCGGCCAGTTGCCGGTGCTGCCCAAGCACTGGTGGGCGACCCGGGATTTCACCAAGGGCAACCTGGAAATGCCATTGGGCAGCGGGCCGTACAAGGTCAGCGAGGTCAAGGCCGGGCGTTCGGTGCGTTACGAGCGGGTCAAGGATTACTGGGGCAAGGACCTGCCGGTCAACCGGGGTTTCTACAACTTCGATGTGATGCTCACCGATTACTACCGCGACAACACCGTGGCGCTGGAAGCGCTCAAGGCCGGTCAGTTCGATTACTGGCTGGAGATGACCGCGAAAAACTGGGCCAATGGCTACAACGTCCCGGCGGTCACCGAAGGCCGGCTGATCAAGGAGCAGATCCCCAACGGCAACCCGACCGGCATGCAGGGTTTTGTCTTCAACATGCGCCGCCCGGTGTTCCAGGACGCACGCGTGCGCCAGGCGATGACGCTGTTGATGGACTTCGAGTGGACCAACAAGCAGTTGTTCAACAGCGCTTACGCGCGCACCCGCAGCTTCTTCGAAAACTCGGAAATGGCCGCCACCGGCCTGCCGGATGCCGACCAACTGGCGATCCTCGAACCGTTTCGCGGCAAGATTCCCGAACAGGTGTTCACCGAAGCGTTCGAGAACCCGATGACCGATGGCAGCGGCATGATCCGCAACCAGCAGCGCAAGGCCTACCAACTGTTGCAGGAAGCGGGCTGGCGCATCGTCGATGACAAGATGGTCGACGCCAGCGGCAAGCCGGTGACCATCGAGTTCCTGCTGGCCCAGACCGAATTCGAACGGGTGCTGCTGCCGTTCAAGCGCAACCTCGCCGACCTGGGTATCGACCTGGTGATCCGCCGTGTGGACGTCTCGCAATACGTCAACCGCGTGCGCTCCCGGGACTTCGACATGATCGTCGGCAGCTTCCCGCAATCCAACTCGCCGGGTAACGAGCAGCGCGAGTTCTGGAAGACCGAGGCCGCCGACCGGCCCGGCAGCCGTAATTCCATGGGCCTCAAGGATCCGGTGGTGGACCAGTTGGTGGAGCAGTTGATCAACGCCGATTCACGCAAAAGCCTGGTAGCCCATGCCCGCGCGCTGGACCGCGTGCTGCAATGGGGTTATTACGTGATCCCCAACTGGCACATCAAGACCTGGCGCGTAGCGTACTGGAACCACATCGGGCACCCGAAAACCTCGCCCAAGTACGACATCGGCATCGCCACCTGGTGGATCAAGCCGAACGTGGCGCCGGCCATAGAAGTCGAAACCAAACTGCAAGCCGACCCTGCGGGCACGGAGTAAGACATGCTGGCGTATATTTTCCGGCGACTTTTGCTGATCATTCCGACGTTGTTCGGCATCCTGCTGATCAACTTCGTGATCATCCAGGCCGCCCCCGGTGGGCCGGTGGAGCAGATGATCGCCAAGCTCGAAGGTTTCGAAGGCGCCACCAGCCGCATTGCCGGCGGTGGCGCCGAAGTGTCGGTGGCCGGCTCCTCCTATCGCGGCGCCCAGGGCCTGGACCCGGCGCTGGTCAAGGAAATCGAGCACATGTACGGCTTCGACAAGTCGGCGCCGGAACGTCTGTGGATCATGATCAAGAACTACGCGCGCCTGGACTTCGGCGACAGCTTCTTCCGCGACGCCAAGGTCATCGACCTGATCAAGGAAAAGATGCCGGTGTCCATTTCCCTCGGGCTGTGGAGCACCCTGATCATGTACCTGGTGTCGATCCCGCTGGGGATCGCCAAGGCGACGCGGCACGGCAGCCATTTCGACGTCTGGACCAGCTCGGCGATCATCGTTGGCTATGCCATTCCGTCCTTCCTGTTCGCCATCCTGCTGATCGTGGTGTTCGCCGGCGGCAGCTACCTGGACTGGTTCCCGTTGCGCGGCCTGACCTCGAACAACTTCGACGAGCTGAGCCTGGGCGGCAAGGTCCTCGACTACTTCTGGCACCTGGCGCTGCCGGTGACCGCACTGGTGATCGGCAACTTCGCGACCATGACCCTGCTGACCAAGAACAGCTTCCTCGACGAGATCAACAAACAGTACGTGATCACCGCCAAGGCCAAGGGCCTGACGAAGAACCGCGTGCTCTACGGCCACGTGTTCCGCAACGCCATGCTGCTGGTGATCGCCGGGTTCCCGTCGGCCTTCATCGGCATCTTCTTCACCGGCTCGTTGCTGGTGGAAGTGATTTTCTCCCTCGATGGCCTGGGCCTGATGAGTTTCGAGGCGGCGATCAACCGTGATTACCCGGTGGTGTTCGGTACGCTGTTCATCTTCACGTTGCTGGGGCTGCTGGTGAAGCTGATCGGCGACCTGACTTATTCCTTCGTTGATCCACGCATCGACTTCGAAAGCCGGGAGCATTGAGATGAACCTGTCCCCTCTCAATCGCCGACGTTTCGAACTGTTCAAGGCCAACAAGCGTGGCTGGTGGTCGCTGTGGCTGTTTCTGGTGCTGTTCGGCCTGAGCCTGGGTGCCGAGCTGATCGCCAACGACAAGCCGCTGGCGGTGCACTACGACAACAGCTGGTATTTCCCGGCGCTCAAGCGCTACCCGGAGACCACCTTCGGCGGTGAATTCCCGCTGGAGGCCAACTACAAGAGCCCGTACATCCGCGAACTGCTCAAGGCCAAGGACGCCTGGGTGTTGTGGGCACCGATTCCGTTCAGCTACCAGAGCATCAACTACGACCTGAAGGTGCCCGCCCCCGCGCCGCCTTCGGCGGACAACCTGCTGGGCACCGATGACCAGGGCCGCGATGTCCTGGCCCGGGTGATCTACGGCTTCCGCATCTCGGTGCTGTTCGCCCTGACCCTGACCGTGCTCAGTTCGATCATTGGCGTCATCGCCGGCGCCTTGCAGGGCTTCTATGGCGGCTGGGTGGATTTGGCCGGGCAGCGTTTCCTGGAGATCTGGTCCGGATTGCCGGTGCTGTACCTGCTGATCATCCTGGCCAGTTTCGTGCAGCCCAACTTCTGGTGGCTGCTGGGCATCATGCTGCTGTTTTCCTGGATGAGCCTGGTGGACGTGGTCCGCGCCGAGTTCCTGCGCGGGCGCAACCTGGAATACGTGCGTGCCGCCCGGGCGCTGGGCATGCAGAATGGCGCGATCATGTTCCGCCATATCCTGCCCAACGCCATGGTCTCGACCATGACCTTCATGCCGTTCATCCTCACCGGCGCCATCGGCACCCTGACCGCCCTGGACTTCCTCGGTTTTGGCCTGCCACCGGGCGCGCCGTCGTTGGGTGAGCTGGTGGCCCAGGGTAAATCCAACCTGCAGGCGCCGTGGCTGGGCATGAGTGCATTTGCCGTGCTGGCGCTGATGCTGAGCCTGCTGGTGTTCATCGGCGAGTCCGCTCGCGATGCCTTCGACCCGAGGAAGTGAAATGAATCAGGACAATCTGATCGAAGTACGCGACCTCGCCGTCGAATTTGTCGTGGGCGAGCACTCCCAGCGTGTGGTCGAAGGCGTCAGTTTCGATATCAAGCGCGGCGAAACCCTGGCCCTGGTCGGTGAAAGCGGCTCCGGCAAGTCGGTGACCGCCCACTCGATCCTGCGCCTTCTGCCCTACCCGCTGGCCCGGCACCCGTCCGGTACCATCGAATACGCCGGCCAGAACCTGCTGGACCTCAAGGAAAAGACCATCCGCCACATCCGTGGCAACCGCATCGCGATGATCTTCCAGGAGCCGATGACCTCGCTCAACCCGCTGCACTCGATCGAGAAGCAGATCAACGAGGTGCTGGGCATCCATAAAGGCCTGGTCGGCAAGGTCGCGACCAAGCGTACCCTCGAGTTGCTGGAGATGGTCGGCATTCCCGAGCCGGAAAAGCGCCTCAAGGCCCTGCCCCACGAGTTGTCCGGCGGCCAGCGTCAGCGGGTGATGATCGCCATGGCCCTGGCCAACGAGCCGGAGCTGTTGATCGCGGACGAACCGACCACCGCGCTGGACGTTACCGTACAGCTGAAAATCCTCGAATTGCTCAAGGAGTTGCAGGCTCGCCTGGGCATGGCGTTGTTACTGATCAGTCACGATTTGAACCTTGTGCGAAGAATTGCGCACCGCGTATGTGTCATGCAGCGCGGTTGCATCGTCGAACAGGCATCGTGCGAAGAGTTGTTCCGCGCGCCGCAGCATCCGTACACTCGGGAACTGCTGGCAGCGGAGCCCAGCGGCAAGCCTGCAAGCAACGTGATCGGGCCGCCGCTGTTGCAGGTCGAGGACCTGAAAGTCTGGTTCCCGATCAAAAAAGGCCTGCTGAAAAAGACCGTCGATCACATCAAGGCAGTGGACGGGATCAATTTCAGCTTGCCCCAGGGACAGACGCTGGGGATTGTCGGCGAGAGCGGTTCCGGCAAATCCACGCTGGGCCTGGCGATCCTTCGGCTGATTGGCAGCAAAGGGGCGATCCGTTTTGAAGGCAAGCAGCTAGACTGCCTGACGCAACAACAGGTTCGGCCGCTGCGTCGGGAGATGCAGGTGGTGTTCCAGGACCCGTTCGGCAGCCTGAGCCCGCGCATGTGCGTGAGCCAGATCGTCGGCGAAGGCCTGCGGATCCACAAGATCGGCACCGAAGCGGAACAGGAACAAGCGATAATCGCGGCATTGAAGGAGGTAGGCCTGGATCCGGACACCCGGCACCGCTACCCCCACGAATTTTCCGGAGGGCAACGGCAGCGTATCGCCATTGCCCGGGCACTGGTGTTGAAACCGGCGCTGATCCTGCTGGACGAGCCGACTTCGGCCCTCGACCGGACAGTGCAGCGCCAAGTGGTGGAGCTTTTGCGTTCACTGCAAAGCAAGTACAACCTGACGTATCTGTTCATCAGCCATGACCTGGCTGTCGTCAAGGCGCTGAGCCACCAGTTGATGGTGGTCAAGCATGGCCAAGTGGTCGAACAGGGAGACGCGCAAAGTATCTTTGCCGCCCCCCAACATCCGTATACACAGCAGTTGCTGGAAGCCGCTTTCCTGGCTCCAGCCACTGCGCAATAACCTGAAAGAGGAGCAACACATGGGTTTTCTCGCCGGTAAGCGCGTACTGATCGTCGGTGTCGCCAGCAAGCTGTCCATCGCATCCGGCATCGCCGCCGCCATGCATCGCGAGGGCGCTGAGCTTGCCTTCACTTATCAGAACGACAAACTCAAGGGTCGTGTCGAAGAATTCGCTCAAGGCTGGGGCTCGAGCCCTGAGCTGTGCTTCCCGTGCGACGTGGCCAGCGATGAAGAAATCGCCAGCGTCTTCGAAGCACTGAGCAAGAAGTGGGACGGCCTGGACTGCATCGTGCACTCCGTGGGCTTCGCCCCGGGCGACCAACTGGATGGCGACTTCACCGAAGCCACCACCCGTGAAGGTTTCCGCATCTCCCACGACATCAGCGCCTACAGCTTCGTCGCCCTGGCCAAGGCCGGTCGCGAAATGATGAAAGGCCGCAACGGCAGCCTGCTGACCCTGTCGTACCTGGGCGCCGAGCGCACCATGCCTAACTACAACGTCATGGGCATGGCCAAGGCTTCGCTGGAAGCTGGCGTACGTTACCTGGCCGGCTCCCTGGGCCCGGACGGCACCCGCGTCAACTGCGTATCGGCCGGCCCGATCCGCACCCTCGCCGCTTCCGGCATCAAGAACTTCCGCAAGATGCTGGCGGCCAACGAAGCGCAAACCCCGCTGCGTCGCAACGTCACCATCGAAGAAGTCGGCAACGCCGGCGCCTTCCTGTGCTCGGACCTGGCGTCCGGCATCAGCGGTGAAATCATGTACGTGGACGGTGGCTTCAACACCACGGCCATGGGCAGCATCGAAGAGTAATCTTCGGTTCGCCTGAGAAAAAACCCGCCTGATGGCGGGTTTTTTTGTGCCTCTACGCGCCCCGCCCCCCCTGTAGGAGCGAGCTTGCTCGCGATGGCGGTCTATCTGTCCGCAAACGTATCGCCTGACACGACGCCATCGCGAGCAAGCTCGCTCCTACAGGGGCAATGGCATCAAGCAGTCGGCAAACAACTGCTGAATCGGCTGCTGCCGCTGGCTGTAGCGCTGCAGCAGGACGATGTCGCGGTAGAAGGTCAATTCGCCCAGGCGGATGATCCGCACCTTCGCCCCGTATTCCAGCCACAACCCGGTCTCGGGCAGCAGGGAAACGCCCAGCCCGCACTCGACCATTTTCACGATCGCTTCCAACTCATCCAGCTCCAGCGCCACCTGCACATCCATCTGCTGCTCACGCAGGAAACGTGTCACCAGGCGGCCGCCGAAGGAATTGCGGTCGTAGCGCACGTGGGGATGATCGGCCAGTAGTTGCAGCGGATCGTCGCCCTCAAGGTTTGCCGGGACGATCAGCACGAATGGCTCGCGGCGGATCACCTGGGCCGACAATTCCTTGGGCAACTCGAACGGCGGCTTGATCAGGATCGCCAGGTCCACTTCGCCAGTGTCTACCTGGCTCAGCAGGTTCAGCGACACGCCGGGCACCAGCTTGGGCTCGAGCAGCGGTGCCTGTTGGCGCAGGCGCAACAGTGCCTGAGGCAGCAAACCGGTCTGGGCCGTGGCCACCGCGCCGATCTTCAGTTCGCCGCGGTATTCGCTGACATCGTCGCTGACCGCCATGCGGGCAAAGGTTTCCAGCATGTCCCGGGCCATCGGCAACGCGCGCTGGCCTGCCGCATTGAGCAGCGCCTGGCGGCCGGTGCGGTCGAACAGGCGAATGCCCAGCGCCTGCTCCAGGTTGCGCATCTGCGCGCTGACCGCCGACTGCGTCAGGCCGATGTGCATGCCCGCTGCCGCGAATGTGCCGTAGCGCGCCACCGCCATGAAGGTCTTCAATTCCCGCAGCATGAACACCTCGATTGATCGAAATAATTTGAGCTCAGCGCAAAAACTATCGTCTTTCAATCAAAAAGCACAGCGCTAAACTCAATGGCACTGACCCATCGCCTGCGAGATTCGAAGATGCAATTGTCCCCTTTTCACCTGGCCATTCCGGTATACGACCTGCAAGCCGCGCGCACCTTCTACGGTGAAGTGTTTGGTCTGGAGGAAGGCCGATCCAGCGACCATTGGGTCGATTTCAATTTCTTCGGCCACCAGTTGGTGATTCACCTGGCCCCGAAAAACGCCTCCCAGGAAGCGGCACACACCAACGCCGTGGACGGGCATGACGTACCGGTGCCGCATTTTGGCGTGGTGCTGGGAATGGCCGAGTGGGAAGCGCTGGCCGAGCGCCTGCAGGCGCGGGAAACCCGGTTTGTGATCGAACCCGGCATTCGTTTCAAGGGGCTGGTGGGGGAACAGGCGACCATGTTCCTGTTCGACCCTTGCGGCAATGCCTTGGAGTTCAAGGCTTTCAAGGATATTGGGCAGTTGTTTGCCAAGTAGGTGGGGGCTGTAAACAGCTATCGCGAGCAGGCTCGCTCCCACATTGGTTCTCCATGTTGATGAGATCCCTGTGGGAGCGAGCCTGCTCGCGATAAATCTGCAAAAACATCACATGTCTACCTGCCCGAACAGCTCTCCCCCCTCCACCAACATCTCCTCAACCAAGCCATGTCTCCCAGGCTCATACTCCACCTGGCCGATGCTGAACCGAATGGCATAACCACGTCGCATCGTCGCATTGCGCTCATCGAGGATTTCCTCGAGCCGCCGCTTGATCCCACCCAGCTCTACCGCGCTTGAACCGGTCAACAGGGCCACGAACTCATCATCACCCAACCGCCCGATCACATCACTTTCGCGAAAGGCGATACGCAGCACGTCGGCGAATGTCTTCAACGCGTCATCACCCTCGGCACGGCCGTAGAGGTAATTGATGTGCTTGAAGTTATCCAGATCGAAGAACAGCAGCGTGGCGGGGATTTCCAGGCGCTGGCAGGCGTCGAGGCCCAATTGGGCGAGCGCGGTGAAACCGTGGCGGTTGGACAGCAGCGTCAGCTCGTCCATGCTGGCCATGGTCACGCCCATCACTTCCTGCTCAGCCGTGCGGGCCATGTCGCGCAGGGCAGCGCGAATCTGTTGGGGCGACAGCGAATGGGTGGCGTTGGCGCCGTGTTTAAGCGGTTTGCCGGGGATCAGCATTACATACTCCAGTAGTGGGTATGTTCTTTAGAACCCCGTGTAGTCGGTTTGACTCCCCGGTAACGGACCGAAGGTCATTTTGGTGGGTACTCATGACCTGTAGGAGCGAGCTTGCTCGCTCCTACAGGGGTTCTAGGTTTGGCTTAGAAGTCGGTCGAAACCGACACCTCGCGCCAAGCCTGCAACTCACCGGCAACGAAGCTGTTTTTCGCCTCGATGGCGGCCACGCAGTCACTGCCCAGCGGCAGGCGCAGCGGCGCTTCTTTCGCTTCGACCAGGGTGATCATCACCTGGGCCAGCTTGTCCGGGTCGCCTGGCTGGTTCATGGTCACGACCTTGGCAATCCGGCGCACCTCGCCTGCGGTGCTGTCGTAGTCGGCAATGGTCGACGGCGACTCGACCAGCGAGTTGCCTTCCAGGAATTCCGTGCGGAAGTAGCCCGGTTCGACCACGGTCACCTTGATGCCCAGCGGTGCCAGTTCGGCGTGCAGCGCTTCGGTCAGGCCTTCGACGGCGAATTTGGTCGAGCAGTAGACGCCAAAACCCGGCCCGGATTTGTAGCCGCCCACCGACGACAGGTTGATCACATGCCCGCTGCGTGCGGCGCGCATGTGCGGCAGGACGGCACGGGTGATGTTGAGCAGGCCGAAGACGTTGGTTTCGAACACGCGGCGCACTTCGTCGGCCGTCGCCTCTTCCACGGCGCCCAGCACGCCGAACCCGGCATTGTTGACCAGCACGTCGATGCGCCCGAAGTGCTCGATGGCCTGCTGCGCGACGGCGATGCCCTGGGCTTCGTTGGTGACGTCGAGGCTCGCGGCGAGCAGCCCGGGCTGGACGCCGAAACGCTGGGTGACGCTGCTGGCATCACGGGCGGTGGCGACGACGGCGTCACCGTTGGCCAGGGCGGCGGCGGCGATCTTCGCGCCGATGCCACGGGAAGCGCCAGTGATGAGCCAGACACGGTTGAAGGTAGGAGAAGTGGTCATGAGCGTGTTTCCTTGTTTGCGTTGGGTGTAGGCAAAATGTACGCAGGAAGATTGCTCGGAAAAATGACCTCGTGTTACAAGCACTATGAAGCGCTCTTTCATAATGGCGACCGCAATGAACCACGATCCTTTCGATGGCCTGACCGAATTTCTCGCGGTGGCCGAGCACAAAAGCTTCACCGTGGCAGCCACGCGCCTGGCGGTGACGCCCACGGCGGTCAGCCATGCGATCAAGCTGCTGGAACGGCGTACCGGTGTGCTGTTGTTCCAGCGCACCACGCGCAGGGTCGCGCTCACCGAAGCCGGTGCCAGCCTGTTCGCGCGCCTGCGGCCGGCGGCCAGCGAGATTGATGATGCGCTGGCGGTCCTCAGCGGTTTTCGCGACCAACCGATGGGGACGCTGCGCCTGACCGCGCCACGGCTGTCGGGGGCCCTGCTGATCGAGCCGCTGATACCGTTGTTTCGCGAGGCTTATCCGCAGGTGACGCTCGACATCTCCCTGGATGACGCCACGGTGGATTTGATGGCGGCGGGTTTCGACGCCGGGATCAGGCTGGGTGAATCCATTGAAAAGGACATGATCGCGGTGCGCCTGACGCCGGACCTGCAATGGTCGGTGGTGGGTTCGCCCGCGTACTTTGCCAAGGCCGGCAAACCTGCCACACCGGAGGAACTGACCACTCACCAATGCATCGGTTTTCGCTTCTCGACCTCGGGCAACGCCCACCGCTGGGAGTTTCGCCGTGATGGCCGCGACTTCACCGTGGGCGTTGCAGGCGGTGTGATCGTCAATGATCGGCAACTGCTGGTGGCCACGGCACGCCAAGGTTGCGGACTGATCTACGCCTGCGACCTGGAAATCGCCGAAGAACTGGCCGATGGCCGCCTCGAACGCGTGCTGCAACCCTTCGTGCCGCTCAGCTCGGCACTGTACCTCTACTTCCCCAGCCGCACACAGACCCAGCCGAAACTGCGCGCGTTCATCGAGCTGGCCAAAGAATGGATCGCCAACAAAAATTCACCCCACCCCCTGTAGGAGCGAGCTTGCTCGCGATGGTGGCCCAGACACCGCGAGGTATCTGGCTTCCCGCGTCATCGTTAACGACCATCGCGAGCAAGCTCGCTCCTACAGAGGGCGGCGCTGTTGTGGGAGCGAGCCTGCTCGCGATGGTGGCCCAGGCACCGCAGGGCATCTGGTTTTCCGCGTCATCGTTGACGACCATCGCGAGCAAGCTCGCTCCTACAGAGGGCAGCGCTGTTGTGGGAGCGAGCCTGCTCGCGATGGACCCGAGGGCACCGCAGGGAATGAGGCTTCCCACGTAATCGTTAACGGTCAGGCGGTGACGGCGGCTACTGGGTGTTGGCCCAACCGGTGTTGCGACAGCAGGCGCATGACGTAGCCGATCTTGATCAGGGTCGGGCCGACGATGGTCATGGCGTGCAGGGCGACCTGGACGACGATCGACAGGTGGCCGCTGTAGAGATAGGCGCCGTAGATGCCCACCAGCAACATGGCAAGCCCCGCAATCAGGACTTCGCTCGACAGGTGCAGGACTTTGTGAGGATTGTTGAAATACGCAAACATTTTTCGTACTCCTGAATCAGACCAGTTGTACGTTGTTTATTTCACCATTCGTGCCAAGTTCAGCATCCATTAAAATCAATCACTTACAAACACATAGGTCAATTTGACCGCGCGGAAACCTAGTCAACATGACACACACTCAAGTCATACTGACTACAAAACCCATGCACGCGCTCAAAAGCAAACCAATATCATTTGCGCAGCTCCAATCCTTTTGTTTTAATCGCGACCAATTCTTATTTGCACCGATGGCGCCCGTCGCCCAGGGACACGTGCTTACGATGATGGTCGCCGATTCCTCCAGCGTTCAGAACCTCTACCTCACGCATCACCGCTGGCTGCACGCGCTGTTGCGGCGGCGCCTGAGCAATGCGTTCGATGCGGCGGACCTGGCCCATGACACCTTCATCCGCGTGCTCAAGCGCCCACAGATTTTCGACAGCGAGACCGGCGAACGCTCCTACCTCGCGACCATCGCCCGTGGCCTGTGCATCGACCACTGGCGCCGTCGCCAGCTCGAACAGGCGTGGCTGGAAACCTTGGCCGCGCGCCCGCAGGCGGTGCAGCCGTCGCCGGAACAACGGGCGATCATCGTCGAGACCCTGTACGAAGTGGACGCGATGTTGCAGCGCCTGCCCCAGCGCGTGCGCGATGCGTTCATCCTCGCCCAGCTGCACGGCCTGACCTACAAGGCCATCGCCGCGGAAATCGGCGTGTGCGAGCGCATGGTCAAGAAATACCTGGCCCAGGCGCTGATGCACTGCGCGATGCTCGAAGCCGAGCTCGACGGCCTGTTGATCGAGTAAGCCATGCCCGCCGCCCCGTCCACCCACAGCATCAGCCACGCCAGCCTGGAACAGGCGGCGCAGTGGTACGTGCAGCTCAACGACCAGCAGGTCGGCGAGCAGGAACGCCAGCGCTGGCAAGCGTGGCTGGCGCAAAGCGGTGATCATCAGGCCGCCTGGCGCTATGTCGAGCGCGTCGGCGAACGTTTTGCCGCATTGCAGGATGACCATCCGCAGGCCGCCGGGCTGGTGCTGCGCAACACCGCCCGTGCGCCGATCAGCCGTCGGCAAACGGTCAAGAGTCTGCTTATTCTGGCCTCTGGCGGCCTGCTGGGTTGGAATGCCTGGCGCGAAACCTCATTGCCGGACGCCCTGGGTCGCTGGACTGCCGACCTGTCGACCGGCACCGGCGAGACCCGTGAAAGCCTGCTCAGCGATGGCAGCCGCGTCTGGCTCAATGCCCTCAGCGCCCTGAACGTGCGTTTCGACGGCAGCCAACGCCTGTTGCTGCTCAGTGCCGGCGAGGTGTTGATCGACACCGCCAGGGACCCCAACCGACCGTTCCTGGTGCAATCGGCCCAGGGCCTGATGCGTGCGCTCGGTACCCGTTTCAGTGTGCGCCAGCAACAACAGCAGACCCTGCTCAACGTCTACGAAGGCGCGGTAGAAGTTCGCACGACCCAGGGCCAGGTGCACGTGGTCGAGGCCGGCCGGCAACTGGCGTTCACTGACAACCAGATAGCCCCAAGCACCGCTGCGGCGGCCGGCCGCGAGGCCTGGCGGCGCGGTGTGTTGCTGGCCGACAACCTGCCGCTGGGCGAGTTGATCGAGGAACTGAGCCGCTACCGCCACGGCCACCTGGCCTGTGATCCAGCAATTGCCGGGCTGCCGGTGATGGGCTCGTTCCCGCTCAAGGACACCGATCAGGCGTTACGCCTGCTGGAAGCGGCCTTGCCGATCCGGGTGGAGAAAACCCTGAGCTGGTGGGTCAGCGTCAGCCCCGCTTGAAGCCAGTCGAAAGTGACACCCGCTGGAAAAAAAACCCACCACAGTTCCCTTTTACGATTTTCGTTCGGTTAACCCTGTGACCCCTTTCAATTACCGATCACCAGGGAACCCTTTTTTGCGCGACACTTTCACCCGCTGGCGTCCACTGGCACTGGCCATCCCCCTGGCGCTGGGCCTCGCGCCCACACAAGGGCATGCCGACGCCACCCGCGAACAAGCCATCAGTCAGTCGCGCCACTACGCCATCGCGCCCGGCTCGCTGGTCAGCGTGTTGAACCGTTTCGCCGAACAGGCCGGCATCTTCCTCGCTGGCCACAACGACCTCGCCAGCGACAAGCGCAGCCCCGGACTCAACGGCGACTTCACGGTGCAACAAGGCTTGCAACGGCTGCTCCAGGGCAGCGGCCTGCAAGCCCAGCCGCTGGGCCCTCGCGGTTATGTACTCAAAGCCGCCAGCGAAGGCGCGCTACAACTGGACGCCACGCAGATCTCCGGCCAGGCGCTGGGCGCGATCACCGAAAACAGCCATTCCTACACCACGGGCGCTACGGCCTCGGCCACCGGCCTGGCCTTGTCCCTGCGCGAAACGCCGCAATCGGTGACGGTGATCACCCGCCAGCTACTCGACGACCAGAACGCCACCAGCATCGCCGACGCCCTGCGCCGTGTGCCCGGCATCAGCGTGCAGAACTACGACAGTGAGCGTTGGGAGTTTTCCAGCCGTGGCCTGCCGATCACCAATTTCCATTACGACGGCGTCAACACCGACTACGACGGCGTCTACGATTACGGCACCACCAGCACCGACATGGTCACCTTCGACCGCGTGGAAATCCTCAAGGGCGCCACGGGGCTGATGACCGGCTCAGGCGACCCGTCGGCCACGGTCAACCTGATCCGCAAGCGCCCTACCCGCGCGTTCCAGGCGTCGGTCACGGGTGCCGTCGGTTCATGGGACGACTACCGCAGCACCGCCGATGTCGCCGGCCCCCTGAGCGCCAACGGCAAGTTGCGCGGGCGCTTCGTCGGCGCCTATCAGGACCGCAGCGCCTACCTGGATCACTACCGCAACACCCGGGACATCGCCTACGGTATCCTCGAAGCGGACCTCACGCCCGAGACCCTGCTGACCCTCGGCATCGACCAGCAGAACACCCGCTCGCGCGGTGCCAGCTGGACCGGTTTTCCAATGTTCAACAGCGATGGTTCGCGCACGCACTTTTCCCGCTCGTTCAACCCTGCCACCGACTGGAGCCGTCGCGATTTCGACAACCAGACGCTGTTCGCCCAGCTCCAGCAGCAACTGGCCCGTGACTGGACGCTCAAGATCAGCTACGACCGCAAGCACCGCCAGCACGACACCCTGCTCGCCTCGGCCAGCGGCGGTAATCCGGACCCCGTCACGGGCGACGGCATGTTCATGTACATGGGCACGTTCAAGGGCGATCAGGTGCAGGACAACGTCGATCTCAACCTCAGCGGGCCCTTCACGATGCTGGGCCGCGAGCACGAATTGATCGCGGGCGTCATGTCGATGAACACCCGCCAGGACATCCCGGTGTATGGCTCGATTTATCCGGCGGTGGGCGGCAGCATCTACGCCTGGCGCGGCGAGTACGCCAAACCGGACATTCCCCGTATCGGCGAAAACGCTATCGACCAACGCCAGAGCGGCGTGTACCTGGCCACCCGGCTCAAGCCCAGTGACGATCTGGCGTTGATCCTCGGCAGTCGGGTCAGCCAGTTCAGCGCCGACGATGACCTCGACTACCACGACCCGGGCACCACGGACCTGCACGACAGCTACCGGCAAACCGGCGTGGTCACCCCCTATGCCGGGGTGGTCTATGACCTGGACGACACCTACTCGCTGTACACCAGCTACACGCGCATCTATCAGCCGCAGATGGCCAGGGACGCCGAACGCAAGCTGCTCGACCCTGTGCAGGGCAACAGCTATGAGGCGGGCCTCAAGGCCGAGTACCTGGACGGAAGGCTGAACGCCAGCTTCGCGGTATTTCGCATCGAACAGGACAATCTCGCCGAGCAGGTCAGCGGCGTCGATACACAAACCGTGTACCGCGCGGTGCCAGGCGCAGTCACCAAGGGCTTTGAAGTGGAACTGGCCGGCGAAGTGCTGGAGGGCTGGAACCTCTCGGCGGGCTACAGCTACAACCACACCCGCGATGCCCAGGGCGAGCGGATCTACGGCGCGATCCTGCAAACCACCGCGCCCGAGCAGATGGTGCGGCTGTTCAGCACCTATCGGCTGTCCGGAGCGCTGGCCCCCTTCACCGTCGGCGGCGGCATCAACTGGCAGAGCGAATTCTTCGGCCAGGTGTTCCAGCCCAACCCCAACGACCCGGTCAATGGCGGCCAGACCACCCGGATCAGCCAGTCGAGCTACGCCCTGGTGGATGTGATGGCGCGCTACCGCTTCAACGATCACCTGAGCACCACACTCAACGTCAAGAACCTGTTCGACAAGACCTATTACACCGGCCTTGGCAATTTCGGCACCGGCTTCTACGGCGAACCGCGCAGCTTGCAACTGACGACGCGCTGGGACTTCTGAGCCCGCAGCGCATACACTGCACTACGCATCTGCCCAGGACCGCGACGATGAAACCCACCGCCAGACACACCGACAAGGCCCCGCGTTTCTGGCGCGACGACGCCCTGCCCTTCATCGAGGCCCGATCCATCGCCGATGGCCGCGAGGTCTGTTACAGCCGCCATTCCCACGCGCATTTTTCCATCGGGGCGATCACTGCCGGGCGCAGCACTTACCTCCATGAGCAGGCGTCGTTCGAGGTCAGCGCCGGCACGGTGGTGTTGATGAATCCGGGCGATGTCCACGCCTGCAACCCGATTGATGACCAGCCGTGGTCGTACCTGATGTTGTATGTGGAAACCGCGTGGCTGACCGATCTGCAGCATCAGCTTGGGTTCGCCCAGGATCTGGCGTTCCGGCGTTTTACCGCCACGCATACCCAGGACGTCGGCCTGTTCAACGGGCTTGGGGCGTTGTACGAGACGCTGGTCGACAGCCAGCAGGACGTGCTGGGCAAACAGAGTGCGGCGGTGGAGTTTTTCACCGAGGTGCAGCAGCGGCTCAACCCCGGTGAATCCCCCGTGCGCGAGCCGAATTTCAAGCTGGAGCGGGCAGCGGATTTCATTCGCGAGCACTGCACGCAACTGCTCAAGCTGGAAGACATTTGCGAGGCGGCGCAGTTGTCGCCGTCCTACCTGATCCGCGCCTTCAAGCAGCATTACGGCATGACGCCCCATGCATTTCTGGTCAACCAGCGCATCCAGTTCGCCCGCGAGCGCCTGCGCAGTGGCCGGTTGATCGCCGATGTGGCACTGGAGGCGGGCTTTGCCGACCAGGCGCATTTTCAGCGGGCGTTCAAACAGCACCTGGCGGCGACGCCGGGGCAGTATCGCGGCGTCTAGGGCAGCAGCAGGTAGACGGCGCTCAAGGCCAGCAACAGGGCCATGGCGCGGTTGAACAGGCGCATGCCCGCCGGGTTTTCCAGGTAACCGCGCAGGAAAGTGCCGGCGTACGCCCAGCAGCCGACGGACAGGTAGCAGATCACCAGGTACACCGCCGCAAACTGCCAGATGAGCCGCGCCTCGCCATCGGCGACAAACGCCCCCATCCCCGCCACGCAGGCCAGCCAGGCCTTGGGGTTGAGCCATTGCATCACCGCGCCGTAGACCATCGACGGCGCCCGTGCCGAGTCCTTCGCATCGAGCTGGCCGTTGTCCGCGGCGAGCTTCCAGGCCATGAACAACAGGAACGCCACGCCGGCCAGTTGCACGACACGCGTCAATTGCGGCCACTGCTGCAACAGCTCGTGCAAGCCCAGGCCCATCAACACCAGCAACAACACAAACCCCAGCGTCGCCCCGGCCACATGCCGCTGGCTGGCGCGAAACCCGAACTGCGCCCCCGAACTCAACGCCACAATATTCACCGGCCCCGGCGTGATGGAAGCCACCAGTGCGAAAGCGGCCATCGACATGATCAGACTCATGGTTATTTTCTTCCCTTCAGTTGAACCAAGGGCTCCAAGGTAAATAACCGGGCGGGTCTGGTATTGAACAAAACTGCCCAATCCCCAAACCCTGCTCGCCGCGGGGTGTCAGGCATTCAGCATTATCGTTGACGACCATCGCGGGCAAGCCCGCTCCCACAGGGATTGCCGGTGTACACACAATCCATTTTCACCACCGCCGCCCCCCCTGTAGGAGCGAGCTTGCTCGCGATGGATTCAAGGCCGCCGCGGGGTGTCAGGCATTCAGCGTCATCGTTGGCGACCATCGCGAGCAGGCTCGCTCCCACAAGGATTGGGGGTGTACACACAATCTGTTTTCACCACCAACCCCTCTGTGGGAGCGAGCCTGCTCGCGATGGGGTTCAAGGCCGCCGCGGGGTGTCAGGCATTCAGCGTTATCGTTGACGACCATCGCGAGCAAGCCCGCTCCCACAGTGATTGTCGGTGTACACACAATCTATTTTCACCACCGCCGCCCCCTGTAGGAGCGAGCTTGCTCGCGATGGACTCAAGGCCTCCGCGGGGTGTCAGGCATTCAGCGTCATCGTTGGCGACCATCGCGAGCAGGCTCGCTCCCACAGGGAGGGATGGGTTGTTTGAACTTTGTCATTCAGGAATACGCGCCAACCACCCGTTTCACTTTGACCAACGCCTCACGCAACGCCTGCATATCCACCGAGCCCAGCGCCAGGCGGATGGCGTGGGGCACGTGCACCGAGGTGGCGAAGGGTTCGGCGGTGGAGACGGCAACCTGTTCGTGCATCAACTCCACGGCGATCTGGTCCGAGCGCGCATCCTCGCCCAGGGGCAACCACAGAAAATACGATGACGGATGCGTCATGCAGCGCAGCCCCTTGAGCAATTGAGCCGCCAACGCCTGGCGTGTCTGGGCGTCGGCGCGCTTCTGCGCCTCCAGTTGGGCGACTGTTCCGTCATCTATCCAGCCACAGGCAATCGCGGTCATCACCCCTGGCGTGTTCCAGGTCGTTGCCCTGATCACCCGTTCCAGCGCCGGCACCTTGTCTGGCGGCGCTGCGACAAAACCGACCCGCAACCCCGTGGCAACGTTCTTCGAGAACCCCGACACATACACCGTGCGCTCCGGCGCCATTTGCGCCACCGGCAGCGGCGCGTCCTCGACCAGAAATGCGTAGGCCGCATCTTCGATGATCAACAGCTCATGCTGGCGCGCAATCGTCACCAGGCGCTCGCGCCAAGCCACATCCATCACCCACCCACACGGGTTGTGCAGCGTCGGCATGCTGTACACCGCCCGCACCGAGCGCTTTCGACAAAGCCGTTCGAGCGCCTCCAGATCCGGCCCGCGGTCGGTGACCGGAATGGGCACAATCTCCAGGTGCAACGATTCGGCCAACACCTTGAAGCCGGTGTAGGTCAGCGCATCTGCCGCGATCACATCCCCTGGCTTGAGCAGCGCCATCATCGCCACGGCCAGACCATGCTGGGCGCCGCTGACGATCAACACCTGCTGCGCCTCCACGCTCAGGCCCCGCGACTGCAGATGCCGGGCAATCGACGCCCGCTCATGCAGGCGCCCGCCGTGGGGCTGGTAACGCAGATGGGCCTCCAGGTCGCCCGACAACGCCAGTTGCCGCAACGCGGTGCGCAACAGATCGGCCTGCCCCGGCAACGACGGATAATTGAAATTCAGGTCGGCCATGCCCACCGCCACCACATGCTGGCTGACACCCTGGCCCGCCGGCAGCGACATCTCCCGCACAAAGGCGCCGCGCCCGGTCTCGCCACTGACCAGCCCCATGGCTTCCAGCTCGGCGTACACCCGGCTGGCCGTCACGAAGGCCAGCCCATGCTCCGCCGCCAGCTGGCGATGGGTCGGCAACCGGGTACCCGGTGCCAGGCGCCCCGAACGGATATCGGCGGCATAGGTGTCGACCAGCGACTTGTAGCGTAAACGAGGCATGGGGCGATGTATCCATGACAATTTTTTGATTGTCTCAATACTCGGTCATACGATGCCCGCAACGCAACCCACCACCGCCAACGCCTGTCGAGTGACCGCCATGGAACGAACCACCCAGCTCAACACTCAGCCCCGGGCGAAATCCGCCAGCGGCTGGCTCAACGGCCTGATCGGCGTGATCATCTTCAGCGGCTCCCTGCCCGCTACCCGCGTCGCCGTGCTGGAGTTCGACCCGGTGTTCCTCACGGTCATCCGTGCCACCCTGGCCGGTCTGCTCGCCCTGTGCCTGCTGACCCTGTTCAAGGAGAAGCGCCCTACCCGCCAGCAAATCCTGCCGCTGCTGATCGTCGCCCTCGGCGTGGTCCTCGGCTTCCCCCTGCTGACCGCACTGGCCCTGCAATACGTCACCTCGGCCCACTCCATCGTGTTCATCGGCCTGCTGCCGCTGGCCACCGCCGCATTCGGCGTGATCCGCGGTGGCGAACGACCCCGTCCGGCGTTCTGGCTGTTTTCGATCCTGGGCAGTTTGCTGGTCTCGGGCTACGCCCTGTCCCAGGGCGTGACCGCCAACCCCACGGGCGACATTCTCATGCTGCTGGCCGTACTGGCCTGCGGCCTGGGATATGCCGAAGGCGCCAAACTGTCGCGGACCCTGGGCGGCTGGCAGGTGATTTGCTGGGCGCTGGTGCTGTCGCTGCCGGCCATGGCCCTGCTCAGCGCCTGGCGTGCCCCCGCAACCTTGACCGGCATCAGCCTGCCGGCGTGGTTCAGTCTGGGCTACGTGTCGTTGTTCAGCATGTTGATCGGGTTCGTGTTCTGGTATCGCGGCCTGGCCCAGGGCGGAATTGCCGCCGTGGGACAACTGCAATTGCTGCAGCCGTTTTTTGGCCTGGCACTGGCGGCCGGCCTGCTGCATGAGCAGGTCAGCATCGGCATGGTGGCGGTGACGTTGGCGGTGATTTTGTGTGTGGCGGGGGCGAAGCGGTTTTCCAGATAGCCGGGCCCAGATACGTTTCCTGCGGATCCGCACTTAAGCCCGACCTCCGTCGCCGATGCACGTGCTGTACACGCCTGATCAGCGGATGACCCCGAAGCTGCGCAGCTTCCTGGATTTTTGTGTGCAAGCCTTCGGCAGGACACCGCCCCTGTAGGAGCGAGCAGGTCATGTGACAGTAATTATTTTGTCATGATATCAATTTGGTACTGCAAGATTTTTCCCGTATGTTGCCGCTCATTGTTCGATACAGCGCTACGGAAAGCCCGCATGACCGCAAAGCCTTCAACCATGACCAAGCAAGTTACCTACCTGGGCCACGAGATTTTTGTCGAGACATTCGGCCCTGTCACTGCACGCCCTCGCGATACCGGCGGCCTGCAAACCCATCACACCACGAAAGTTTCCGTCTGGTTCGACGGTAAAGAACTGGAAGAGGCGCGCGAGACCCCTTCGCTGCTGTTCGTGTCGCGCGAAGACGCGGCTGAGCTGGGCTTCGAAATCGGGCAGATGATCGTCGATCAACGCCGCGAATCCGTTATGTCCAGCCCGATCATATTCAAGATGCCTCGATTGGCGCTCTCGTTACTGCGCGACTGAGAGACCGGACTTCGCTCGGCGACTGCGCTGAGCAGGGTCACTTCGCCTGGCGAGGATCGTCCGCCGCATCAATGTATTTGAGGCCCAACGGTCCGATCCCGTAGACCTGAGTGACATACTCCCCGGACTTCGCCCAATGGAAATGCGGCGTATTGCCCGGCAGCACGACCACACTCCCGGGCCCATACGCCACCAGTTTGTCAGCGTCGAAGGTCGTGCCCTGGCCAATGTAGAACACGCCTGAAATCACTGTGTAGATACGATCTTCAGGATGGGTATGCGGCATCAGCTTCAAGCCGTCCGGCACTTTCACCCGTACCACGTAGGGCCCCGGCTGGCTTGGGTTGCCGACGATCACCGCGAGTTTCGCCGCGCCGGGAAAGGCCGCGAAACCCTGCCATTGCACGTCTTCATTGCGTATCGACGAATATTGTTTGTTGTCCAGCGCGGCGGACCAGGCCGGGGCAGCGAGGGCGGCGCCGGCCGCGATGAGCAATGCGCCGATGGCGCGACGTGAGCCGGAGTTATTCATGTGTGCGTTCCCTGATGACGGTCGCAGGGCACGGCCTGCGAACTGGAACGCGATGATATTTTTCCGCGGGACGCGAATAAATCACGTCCCGGGCACTTCAGTTCTTACACGGCGTAACAGGCTAGCGCGGGTTGAGCCGCAGGATGGAAAAATTCAGCGCGGCCGCCACGCACAGCCACACCAGGTAGGGAAACAGAATCAACCCGGTGATGATGTCCAGGCGCAGCGCCATGACCACCATGGCCGCGACCACCAGCCACAACACCACCAGTATCACCATCCCCGCCAGCACGTGATGGGCGCCGAAGAACACCGGCGTCCACAGCGTATTGAGCGCAATCTGCGCTGCCCACAGCGCCAGCACCGTCTGGCTGCCCGGAATGAGGGTCAGGCGATAGCCCGCCCAGGCCAGCAGCAGGTAGATGAGTGTCCACGCCACGGGAAAGACCCAGTTGGGCGGTGTGAAGCCAGGCTTGACCAGTGAGCGATACCACTCGCCCGGCTTGAACAGCATACCGGTGCTGGCCGCGGCCGCGCAGGCCAGGAGGAAGATGAAGAAGTTCGTGGTCATGGTCGCTTCCTGTCTCGGTTCATTTTCAACTTGGACGTGCCTTGCCCCGTTAAAAGTTCACCCCGCCGAGGGTGAAAAAAACCACGTTCCCCCTTGGCGGCCCGATCGACTACCATACGCCGCCGGTTCCCGAAGGGGACTAACAGGGAATCCGTAGCGCCGCACCTGGCGCCAATCGGAACTGCCCCCGCAACTGTAGGTGCCGAGCCTGCTCCAAGTTGGCCACTGGATCTGATCCGGGAAGGCTGGAGCCTGGCGACGACGCATCAGTCAGGAGACCTGCCGGCCAAGCAAATCACTGACCGGCGGGGTGTCCGGGGAGGACATCTTTGCCGACCGGCCTTGCCCTGCCTTAGCGCAGCGTTCGATGGTGTGTTTCCAGACCCGTACCGCGCCCGTTCAACGTACGGTTCAAATGGAGATTGCCTCATGCTGTTGCCCCGCCTTACCGCGCTGTTCGCCGGCCTGGGTCTGTGTGCCCTGGCGCAAGCCGCCCCTACGCAATACCCGCTGACGATTGACAACTGCGGCACTCCCCTCACGTTCGCGCACGCCCCCACCCGCACCGTGACCATCGGCCAGGCCGGCACCGAGATGCTTTATGGCCTGGGCCTGGGTGACAAAGTGGCGGCCACCTCGCTGTGGTTCAACGACGTGCTGCGGGCGTACAAGGCACAGAACGACAAGGTCGAACGCCTGGCCAATAACGAGCCGAGTTTTGAAGCGGTGATCGGCAAGCGTCCGGAACTGGTGACCGTGGAATTCGAGTGGATGGTCGGCCCGCAAGGCGCCGTGGGCACCCGCGAACAGTTTCATGAACTGAAGATCCCGACCTACCTGCTGCCGTCCGATTGCGAAGGCAAGGACAACCTGGTCGGCGCCGACGGCACCCGCCTGGAGCCATTCCGCATCGACACCCTCTACAAGAGCATCGAGCAACTGGCGCAGATTTTCGACGTGCAGGCACGGGGCGAACAATGGGTTGGCGAGCTCAAGGCCAAGCTGGCCGCTTCGGTGGCCAAGGTGCAGAACAAAGGCGTGAAAAAGGCCAGCGCGCTGGTGTGGTTCTCCAGCACCGACATGAACGTCGACCCGTTCGTGGCCGGGCACAAGGGCATTCCGGACTTCATGCTCAGCACCCTGGGCATTCGCAACGTGGTCGAATCCGACGAAGAATGGCCGACCGTGGGCTGGGAAACCATCGCCAAGGCCAACCCGACGTTCCTGGTGATCGCGCGTATGGACCGCCGCCGTTTCCCCGCCGATGACCATGAGAAGAAACTGGCATTCCTGCGCAGCGACCCGGTCACCCGCAACATGGACGCGGTGAAAAACAACCGCATCATCATCCTCGACGCCATGGCCCTGCAGGCCAGCGCACGGATGTTCGAGGGACTTGAACAAATGGCCAGCGCCATCGACGGCTTCGACCTGCCGAAATGACTGCGCTCCTGATTCGAACCCTGCTGGCATTGGCCCTGCTGTTACTGGCGGTACTCGCCGGGGTGGCCATTGGCGAAACGGCCATCGAGCCGAGCGTGGTGTTCCAGGTGCTGGCCAACAAACTGTGGGATGCCGGTTATGTCCTGAACCCCATCGACGAAGGCATCGTCTGGAACTATCGCCTGACCCGCGCCCTGGTGGCGGCTGCGTGCGGTGCGGGGCTGGCGACTTGCGGGGTGATTCTGCAGTCGTTGCTGCGCAATCCGTTGGCCGACCCGTACTTGCTGGGCATCAGCGCCGGGGCATCGACCGGCGCGGTGCTGGTGGCGCTGCTGGGTGTCGGGGCCGGGTTGCTGACGTTGTCGACGGGGGCATTTGTCGGGGCGATGGCGGCGTTTGCGCTGGTGGTGGCGTTGGCGCGGGTCAGCGGCTCTTCCAGTGGCACCGGGCAGATTATCCTGGCGGGCATCGCCGGGTCGCAGTTGTTCAATGCGCTGACGGCGTTTCTGATTACCAAATCGGCCAGTTCCGAACAGGCCCGCGGCATTCTGTTCTGGCTGCTGGGCAATCTCAGTGGCGTGCGCTGGCCGTCGGTGTGGCTGGCCGTACCGGTGGCGATCGCCGGGCTGGTCGTGTGCCTGTGGCATCGCCGGGCGCTGGATGCGTTCACCTTTGGCGTGGATTCGGCGGCATCGCTGGGTATTGCGGTGCAGCGTGTACAACTGGTGTTGATCGGCTGCGCGGCGCTGGTCACGGCGGTGATGGTGTCTATCGTCGGCTCGATTGGTTTTGTCGGGCTGGTGATTCCACACGCCGCGCGGTTGATGCTGGGTACCGGGCATTCGCGCCTGTTACCGGTCAGTGCCCTGGGTGGCGCGTTGTTTTTGATCGCGGCGGATGTGTTGTCGCGCACCCTGATCAAGGGTCAGGTGATTCCGGTAGGGGTGATTACTGCGCTGGTGGGCGCGCCGGTGTTCGCCCTGATTCTGATCGGCCGGAGGAATGCTCGATGAGTGTGTTGAGTTGTTCCAACCTGGGTTTTCGCGTGCGCGATGCGGTGCTGCTCCAGAGTATCGACCTTGAAGTGCAGCGCGGCGAAACCCTGGGCATCGTCGGGCCCAATGGGTCGGGAAAATCCACCTTGCTCAAGCTGCTCGCCGGTTTGCGCGCGCCGGCCAGCGGTGAAGTGCGGCTGGGTGGTCGGCGACTGGGCGAGTTGTCGCGCCGCAGCATCGCCCAGCAACTGGCAGTGGTGGAACAACAGGCGGACACCGACGAGGCCATTCGCGTGTTCGATGCCGTCGCGCTGGGGCGCACGCCCTGGTTGTCGGCCTTGAACCCGTGGTCCGGCGAGGACGATGCCATCGTCCATCAGGCTTTGCAGGATGTCGATGCGACGCACCTGGGCAAGCGCACCTGGCGCAGCCTGTCCGGCGGTGAGCGCCAGCGCGTGCACATCGCCCGCGCCCTCGCCCAGCGTCCGCAGATCCTGTTGCTGGATGAGCCGACCAATCATCTGGATATCCAGCATCAACTGGCAATTCTCAAGGGCGTGCAGTCATTGCCGGTGACGACCCTGATCGCCCTGCATGACCTCAATCAGGCGCTGACCTGTGATCGCCTGGCAGTGCTCGACCGGGGACGGCTGGTGGCACTCGGCAAGCCGCTTGAGGTGCTGACGCCGCAACGCTTGCAGGACACCTTTGGCGTGCAGGCGCATTACCTGACAGACCCCTTCGACGGTACGCAGATCCTGCGCTTGCGGTCTAACTGATGCAGCGCCGATGCATGTGGGTGGTTTGCCAGACCGGATCGGTTTCGACATCGACGATCTCGAAGCCCTGACGAGTCCAGAAATCAATCGCGCCGGGGAGAAACGGATGCGTGTGCAGGTACATCACCTGCACACCTTGCGCCGGGGCCAATGCCGCCAGGGCGGCGTACAACTCGGCGGCCAGCCCCACGCGACGGAACTCGGGCAGGACGAACAGGCGCACCACCTCGACCACGTTCAGGCCCTGGTAATCCAGTTGGGGGAAACGGGCGTCGTAAGGCAGGTAGCCGATTGCGCCCACGATCCGGCCAGCCTGGCGCGCCAGCAGGAACCGACCGTCGCCGTGCAGGTAGGTGGCTTCGAAATGCCCCAGGTCAGCGGGCATGCCGGCGGCGCTGAGCTTGGGGTACAGCTCGGCACGGGCCTGCAGGACAAAGGCCAGGACCTCGGGGATTTCAGCGACGGTAACGCCGTGGATGGAGGGGCGATGGTTCATGCGCAAATGATGTTGACCGATACAGCCACCCACAATACCAGACCCCACCACCCCTGTAGGAGCGAGCTTGCTCGCGATGCAAGCCCAGACACCACGGGTGTGTCAGGTTTCCCGCGTCATCGTTGACGACCATCGCGAGCAGGCTCGCTCCCACGGGGTTTTGTGTACGCCGTGGTATTTGTGCAGGGTGCAGATCTCTGTGGGAGCGAGCCTGCTCGCGATGCAAGTCCAGACACCACGGGGTGTCAGGTTTTCCGCGTCATCGTTGACGATCATCGCGAGCAAGCTCGCTCCTACAGAAGGCAAGCCCAGGCACCATGGGGCATCAGGTTTCCCGCGTCATCGTTGAAGACCTTCGCGAGCAGGCTCGCTCCCACAGAAGGGGGCGTAAGCGACACGGGTCAACGAATGAACGCCGCCAGATCCGCATTCAACTTGTCGATCGCCACCTTGAAATCCTGGGTGCTGATTTTTTCGCTTTCGTTGGACAGTTGCGTACCGAAGACCTTGCGCACGACCTTGGCCACGGTCTGGTTGGTTTTTGCGTCGATGAATTCGGCCTCGATGAACAGGTTGGTGTCCTGGTCGCGGTAGCCGGTGGCGGCCTGGGTGGCGCCGACCACGGCGGCGATGGGCACCACTTCATACCATTTCATGCCTTCGTTGGAGGCACTCACGCCGGTGATCGCGGCGCGCAGGATCAGCGCTTTGGAGCCCGCCGGCGGGGTGCTGCCGACCACGCGATATTTCTGCCCGAGCGTGCCCTTGGCCTTGCTGGTCATGTAGCTCTGCAATTCATCGAGGGTCTGACGGTTCACCCGCTCATTGGGTTTGGGCGCCGGATACAGCTCCAGCCGGTTGAACACCACCGTGTCATAGGCATTGGGATTCCACGATGGAATCACCCAGCGCATGGCCTTCTCGCCACTGTTGGTGGTCACTTCACTGAGGTTGTTGTAATTGGGAAGGAACCCGGAATACTCATTTCGTTCGGTGACTTTCGAGGTGCAACCGCTGAGCAACAGCACGGCGAGCGAGGCGCCGACGAGCAGGTTTCGCGATAGGTTCATAGTGGTCATGCTCCTGGAAAAACACGGTTTTCTTGGGAAAACGGGGTGCGGCTGCAGGCCTGCGCTCAAACACTCAACCCGAAGCGTGCGCGACGTCGCCGCAGTAAAGATCGGCATTGCCGTCCGAAGGCGCGCTGCGCACGACAATCGAATACGCCCCGCTCATCAACTCAGCCAGCGGGACCGGCGCACTTCGATAGAAGCTCCAGCCCTTGGTGCCGGCATCGCTTTTGCTGTTGACCTGATCGTTCATTGCAAACGCCACCGCCCCCGGCTGCTGGCAACTGCCCTTGTTGATGAAGCTATAGAGCTTGGGCGGCAGGATGGTCCCGGTGGGCACGCCGGTGATGTAGAAACTCAAGTTGGTGGTGGCCCCCATGTCGGTCAGGGTCACCCTGCCGATCTGGCCGGCATTCCTCGGTGTGCCCTTCAATGCCACGCTCACCGAATCGCTGGAGGAATGGGTGCACCCCAACACACTCGCAGCGACCAGCATAACGGCCAGTGCTGTACCTGGATTCATGACAACCTCCTGCGACATCACCAATGGGTTTCATTGACCGCTGAGTGCCTCGGCCATCTGGCCGTACAAAGGCATCGTCAGCACGTTCTGATCGACTTTGACGCTCAGCGGCTTCGGCGATTTGCCCAACTGAGACAATGGCGTCACGCTGTAGCCAGCCTGGATATTGGCCGCGCCATCGGTCCTGGCATGGCCGATGATCCACACGTAGGGCGTCGGTGCTGGCAGAAGACCCATGCCGGCGGGCACCGCTCCGGTCCACCCCGGCGGCGTCACCAGGAACCGCCCGGAAGGGCTGTCGGTGGTGCGCCAGCCCGGCGAAGCGAAGAGGTCGCTCCACATATCGAGCATCGGCAGCAGGTAGACACGCCCGTCGGAACTGGGTGCCGCGACCACCAGCGGCTCCTTGGTCAAGTCCAGCCAGGCGATCGAATACAACGTGTCGAGGTGCGAACGCGCCCCACCCTTGAAATCGGTCGATGGATAATCCGGCATGCGGACAAAGGTGTTCATCGGCCCATTGGCCGCATCAGTACTGGCAAATTCTTCCCGGGTGACATCCCCGCTCAGCAACGGGTAGGCATGTCTGTGAGCATCCACGTTTGTTTCACGGACGTATTCGGAGCTGGGACTGGATTGCGCATGACTGTTCAGCGGAAAAGCGAGGGAAGCAGCGACGGTTACAACAACGGCTGTCAATGTCTGAAATATCAGCATGTTGGCGATCGTCCGTGCGTAGGGGACCTCGGCCGGTGTCGGCAGAGATAAGGCAACTCTAGACGAACATTTGCGCGGAACTGGCCGGTCGGACAATCGGTTGTTCGAAGTGTTAACTTGGTAAAACAACACTGGAGCTTGCTACCGAAGCGCTGGATAATGGCCATCTGCCGCTATCCAGTGCCATTTCCTGATAAGGACATCCCGTTTCATGAATTTGCCGTCCCCTGCTCTGCTCCTTGCTGCTGCCCTGTTCATGCCCTCCACCGCCCACGCCAACGACGCCGCCCTGACCGACTCGCTCAAGGCCTTCACCCGTTGCGACGCCAGTTTCTTCACCAGCCTCAATGCCCATCGCGAGGCCTGGCAGGCGCTCGCGCCGCTCAAGCAGGAAAAGGACGCCGCGTGGATGACCGTGAAGAACCGCGGCGCCAGCCCGGATAACTCGGTGGCCCTGCGTGGCACACCAACGGTGGCCGGCATGAAGCTGCTGTCTTATGTCGATGAAAGCAGCGACCTGGGCCAGCTCGGCCAGTATTACTACTGGGGTTTCATCGTTGAAGGCGGCGTGGACGACGTGGCGAAAAAACTCGCACCGTTGCTGGAGCAACCCGGCCAGTTGAACGACCTGGGTGGCAACTATGTGCGCAGCGAACTGAAAGTCGGTGATCAATGGCAGCTGATCAAGCCGCAGCCAGGCACCGCCCCCGGCAAACGCGTGGAACGCGTGCTGCTGGTCGAACCGGAAGGCAAGACCGGCACCCGGTCGCGGGTCAACTGCTCGCTGCAAGGCGCCGTTGACGGGCCGATGCTCGCCCGATTGCGCCCGGACATCGCACCGAGCGATTACCCGGCCACTCATCCGGACACTGGCATTGACACCGTGGCCGTGCCGCAAGCAGTGCTCCAGCGTCTCGACTCGCCGCTGCTGAAACCGAAGTTCAAGACCCTGAAAGTGACCTTCGCCACCCGCACTGGCAACCCGATCAAGGACCGCCCGGTGACCGTCGAGTACACCGCGGACGGCGACCTGCTGAAGAAGAACGAGATCTACAGCGATACCTTCCACGTCGAGCGCCTGACCCAGGCCGGCTGGATCCAGTTGAAGTCGAAAATGAACGGCATCGGCGACGGTCGCGTGCTGCTGACTCGCGAACTGGAGGTGAAAGTCCCCGGCAGCTGGACGCCGGGCCAGGTCCTGAGCACCCGATCGGTCATGGAAGAGGTGCCGGCCAAGTCCACCGACAAACCGATGAAACTGGAGGCTACCTGCACCGTCGGCAAGCGCTTCCCGGCAAGCCAGGTGTTCGCCTCGCTTGCGGGCGACGCCATCGCGCTGGACTGCGACCAGGGCACCAGCAAAAACGCCAGCGCATTTATCGAGGATCTGGGTGTCGTACTGACGCTGGAGTCGACGTCGCAATCGTCGAAAAGCGTTTACACGTTTACAGACGTGGCGGTCGTACGTTAGTTAAAGCCGCTACCCAGATGGCCGATAACTCAGGCCTTGGGTCTGCGTACCACCGGTACACATGATTGAACAGCGAGCCGGGCACCCTTGCCGCCCGGCCGCGACATGGAAGGAACAGTGACTGTGATCATCGGTATCGACCTGGGCACCACCAACAGCCTCGTGGCGGCCTGGGATGGCGAGCAAGCCCGTATCATCCCGAACGCCCTGGGCAACCTCCTCACGCCGAGCGCCGTGGGCCTGGACGACCAGGGCCAACTGGTGGTCGGTGACATCGCCCGCGAACGGCTGCACACCCACCCGCAGCTCACCGCCGCGCTGTTCAAGCGCTACATGGGCAGTGCCCGTGAAACCCGGCTCGGCGGGCGCGCCTACCGCGCCGAAGAACTCTCGGCCATGCTCTTGCGCAGCCTCAAGGAAGACGCCGAGCGGGCCCTGGGCGTGCCGGTCAACGAAGCGGTGATCAGCGTGCCGGCGTACTTCAGCGATGCCCAGCGCAAGGCCACACGCGTCGCTGGCGAGCTGGCCGGGCTGAAGATCGAAAAGCTGATCAACGAACCCACCGCCGCCGCCCTCGCCTATGGCCTGGAGCAGCGTGACGAAGCGACCTTCCTGGTGTTCGACCTCGGCGGTGGCACCTTCGACGTGTCGATCCTGGAGCTGTTCGAAGGCGTGATGGAAGTGCGCGCCAGCGCCGGCGACAACTTCCTCGGTGGTGAAGACTTCGACGACCTGCTGGTGCAGCACTTCATCGCGAAAATCGGCGCGGCCGACCTGCCCGACACGACCCTGCCTGCCATTGCACAGCGCCTGCGGCGTGAAGCGCAGCAGGTTCGCCATGCGCTGGGCCAGGCGCAGGCAACGCGCTTTACCCTGCGCGAGCAGTCCCGTGAATGGAGCATCGAACTGACCCAGGCAGAGCTGGCCGACATCGTCCGCCCACTGCTGGACCGCTTGCGCGCGCCCATCGAACGGGCATTGCGCGACGCCCGGATCAAGGTCGCCGACCTCGACGAAATCCTCCTGGTGGGCGGTACCACGCGCATGCCGCTGGTGCGCAAACTGGTGGCCACGCTGTTCGGGCGCATCCCGGCGATGCAGCTCAACCCGGACGAAGTGGTCGCCCAGGGTGCCGCCATTCAGGCCGCGCTCCAGGCCCGCCATGAATCGCTGGAAGAAGTGGTACTGACCGATGTCTGTCCTTATACCCTGGGGATCGAGACCTCGATGAAACAGGGCAGCGGCTTTCAGAACGGACATTACCTGCCGATCATCGAGCGCAACACCGTGGTGCCGGTGAGCCGCTCGCGCACCGTGTACACCTTGAGCGACAACCAGAAAGTGGTCAGCCTGGCCATCTACCAGGGCGAAAGCCGCATGGTCAGCCACAACATTTTCCTCGGCGAGCTGGAAATCCCGGTGCCGCCGCGCAAGGCCGGTGAAGTCGCCCTGGACGTGCGCTTCACCTACGACAACAACGGCTTGCTCGAAGCCCAGGTGCACCTGCCCATCAACGGCGAAACCCGCCGGCTGGTGATCGAGAACAATCCTGGGGTACTGGCGCCGGAAGAAATCGCCCAGCGCCTGTCCGCCCTTGAAGCGCTGAAAGTGCACCCGCGCGATCAACAGGTGAACACCCTGCTGCTGGCCCGCCTCGACCGCCTGTACCAGGAAAGCCTGGGCGATGGTCGCGAACACATCGCGCACCTGGCGAACTACTTCCAGCAGATGCTCGACACCCAGGACGAACGCCAGATCCGCGAAGCCCGCAGCGACATCAGCCAGCGCCTGGCGCATTTCGAGCGGGAGGTCTGAGCCGTCATGAACCATTGGCAACTGCTCGACCTCACCCCGGATGCGGACGAACGCAGCATCAAGCGCGCCTATGCGCGGCTGCTCAAGAGCTGTCGGCCGGGCGATGACCCCGAGGCGTTCCAGCGCCTGCGTGAAGCCTATGAAGGGGCGCTGGCCGAGGCGCGCTGGCGTGACGAGGCCGACGACGATATCGTGCTGGCAGCGCCGGCGGCGCCCGTTGCCGAGCACGCGACACAGCCGATTGCCCTTGAGCCGGTCGACCAGGCGATTACCGTCAACCCGCCCGAACCCTCCCCGGAGCAGATGCAGCAATGGCTCGCCGAAGGCAAGGAGCGTCAGGTGGTGGAGGCGCTGCGCCATTGGCTGACCAGTGAGTGGCTGCTGCCCTTCGAGCGCCGCCAGCAGTTCGATCAATGGGTGCTGGATTGGCTCGAAGACGCACCCGACTGGTCGCCCGGCTTTTTCGAAGGTGCGTGCCAGGCCATGGGCTGGGATGAAACCCAAGGCGATCTGCCCTGCGAGTACTGGCGCTGGGACCGCCTGATCCGGCGCTGCGAAATGCAAGCGATGGCCGAAACCCTGCGCGCTGACCTTGCCCGATTCGATGCCGACAAACTCCATGGGCAGGCAGCAGCGCTGCTGCTCAAGCCCATGAGCGACGAGCAGCGTCGGGGCATCGCCGATTACTTCACCGCGACCGACTGGCAGCGCTTTTCCCAACTGGCCGAAAGCATCGAATACCAGTTCCCCGAGTTGCCCGAACGCCTGGGCCTGCAACCGCTGGACAACTGGCGCGACTGGTTGCCCGCCACCAGCTATAGCGGTTCAACGCTTTTCCTGTGGTTGAGCCTGTCGGTGCTGCTCATCGTGTCGATATTTGCCGGTGGGAAAAAATCCAGCGTCATGGGTACCCTGCTGTTGATGCCATTGCTGGTTCCGATGTTCATGTGGCTGGGTACCAAGGTCTATCAGGTCTGGCACACCGGCGCTGTGTTCGCCGGGCATCTGGATGTACGGCTCAGCCGATGGCTGTTGCCACCCAGCCTGTACCGACAAGGCGCCGGCCTGCTGGTCTTGCGCTACGTGGTCCCCTGCACCGCGCCCGCCGCACTGGCCTACGTCTGGTCCGAGCCGGTGCCATGGCTGCAGTGCGTCAGCCCGGTGCTGGTGTTCCTCGGCACGCTGTACTTCACCAACGCCGCGCTGAGCGGCGGCAAACTGTCGATGTGGGCCCGTGGGGTGCGGGCGATCAAGCTGAAGGTCGGGCGCCTGCCTTGGCATTTCCTCAAACGCGAGGGCATCCTGATCCTGATCGCCGTGGCAGTGATGGCGGCGTGGGTGTATTCGAAGATGAAGGTGGTGGTCTAGCTCTACGCTGCATCACAGCGCGGGGCGTTGCAGCCTCACCCACTCCTGGACGGAGGGCCGTTGCCATTGCCGCTCGGCATAGGCCACCAGCGCCGGCGGCACCGGGTCACCGTTGAGGATCAGGCGGTTCAGCATGACCGCCAGATCGACATCGGCAATCGACCATTGGCCGAACAGGTACTCGCGACCGTCCGCCAGCAGCGCCTGGGCGGCGGCGAGCAATTTGCCCACGGCCACCTCGGCGTCGGGCGACAACGGGCCGTACTTCTGCCCGTAGAACACCACCAGGGTCGAGCGTTCCTGGCGAATCGGCAGCAGGTCGCTACGCAGCCAGGCCTGCACTTGCCGGGCCTTGGCGCGCTGTTTGATGTCGCGGGGGTAAACCGGCACCTGCGGGTAAAGCTCTTCCAGGTATTCGGTGATGGCCGAGGACTCCGACAAGGCGAAATCGCCCTGCACAAGGGTGGGCACACGCTGGGTCAGCGACAGGCTGGCGTAGTCCGCCGCCAGGTTCTGCGAGGCATCGAGGTCCAGTGTGCTGATCTGGAAGTCGATACCCTTCTCGCGCAACACCACGAACGCCGACATGGCATAGGGGCTGGTGAATTGGGCGTCGACGTACAGGCGCAGGGGGGAATGGGTCACGGCGATCATCTCCATATGCATGAAGGCTTTACGCTACGAGATCCGCGGCGATAAATGAAATGGATGATTTTCATGGGCGTATTCCCCGGCGGAATACTGTGTACATGAGATGTCTCGCCGGGAAAATTCCCTGTCGATTTTCCGGTGGAGCCCGACACCGGCACGCCTTATGCTCAGCCCATGAACCTACAAAACGCACTGCTTCCACCCCACGCCGAGATGGTTCGCGCCATGCTCGAGCGCGACACCACCTACGAGGGGGTGTTCTTCACGGCGGTCAAGACCACCGGGATCTTCTGTCGCCCCAGTTGCACGGCGCGCAAACCCAAGCCGGAAAACGTCGAGTTCTTCGCCCATGCCGACGATTGCCTGTCCGCCGGTTACCGCGCCTGCCTGCGCTGCAAACCGCTGGACGCCGCGGCTATCGCCCCGGACTGGGTGCAGAAGCTGCTCAAGGCCGTGGACGCCGATCCCGAACTGCGCTGGACCGATGCCCATCTGCTGGCCGAGGGCATCGAGCCGTTGAAGCTGCGGCGCTGGTTCAAGCAGCATTTCGGCATGACCTTCCACGCATGGCTGCGCACCCGGCGCCTGGGCATGGCACTGGGCGGGATCAAGCAAGGTGACTCAATTGACGGCGTCGCGTTCGATTCCGGCTACGAGTCGTTGAGCGGCTTTCGCGAGGCCTTCCAGAAATCCTTCCACATCACCCCTGGCCGCGCCGCCAACAGCGAACCCCTGCTGTTCACCCGCCTGACCACGCCACTGGGGCCGATGATCGCCATGGCCGAACGACGCGGGCTGGTGTTGCTGGAGTTTCTCGACCGGCCGGCGCTGACCGGCGAAGTCGAAGCGTTGCAAAACCGTTTTGGTTATGCGGTGGCCCCCGGGCACAACGCACACCTGCAACAGATCGAGGATGAACTGGCGCGCTATTTTGCCGGCCAACTGAGCGAATTCACCGTGGCGCTGCACATGCCCGGCAGCGAGTTCTCCCGGCAGGTGTGGGCCGAGCTCGGCAAGATCCCCTACGGCCAGACCAGCACCTACGGCACCATCGCAGCGAAGCTGGGCAAACCGGGGGCCAGCCGCGCCGTGGGCCTGGCCAATGGGCACAACCGCATTTCCATTGTCGTGCCCTGCCATCGGGTGATTGGCGCCGATGGTTCGCTGACCGGCTATGGTGGCGGGCAGCCGCGCAAGGCATTTCTGTTGCGCCTGGAAAACGCCGCCGTGCAAGTCACCCGGCAACTGGCGTTTTAATCGAACCGAAAGGAAATCACCCCTGAGCGCCCTAAACGATTCCTACCAGCCCGCCAGTGAATTGCTGGCCAGCCTCGACGCCGACTGGGCGCGCCATGTTGCCGCCATCGGCCCCTGCCTGCATCAGCCGCACCCGGCGCGTGACCCGTATGAATCGCTGGTGCGGGCGATTGCCTACCAGCAACTGCACGCCAAGGCCGGGGATGCGATCATCGGGCGGCTGCGGGGGTTGTTTCCCGAGGAGACCTTTCCCAGGCCCGAGCAGATCCTGGCCAGCAGTTTCGATTCACTGCGCGGTTGCGGGTTTTCCGCGAGCAAGATCGCGACCATTCAGGGCATTGCCCAGGCGACGCTGGACGGGGTGGTGCCGGACTATGCGACGGCGTTGGCCATGGACGATGAAGCACTGATCGAACAGCTGGTCAGCCTGAAGGGTGTCGGGCGCTGGACCGTGGAAATGCTGCTGATCTACAGCCTGGAGCGCATGGATATTCTGCCGGCCGATGATTTTGGCGTGCGCGAGGGGTATCGGCGGCTGAAGGGGTTGCAGGTACAGCCGACGCGCCGGCAGATGATCGAGATCGGGTTGGCGTGGCGACCGTATCGGACGGTGGCGGCGTGGTATTTGTGGCGGGTGCCGGGCAAATAGACCGCGTTATTGTTCATCGCGGGCAAGCCCGCTCCTACAGGTACGCGGCGATCCCTGTAGGAGCGAGCTTGCTCGCGATGGTGGTTCAGGCACCGCGGGCATCCAGACAGCCCACGTTATCGTTGACGACCATCGCGAGTAAACTCGCTCCTACAAGGGGGCCATCAAGCCGAAAGATGTTCGTACAGAATGGTCGCCCCGACAACGATCAACACCACCCCACCAACAATCTCCGCCCGCTTGCCAATCACATGGCCAATGACCCGGCCCAGCATCACGCCAATGGTCACCATGGTCATGGTCGCCAGACCAATCAGGCCCGCCGCCAGCCAGATGTTGACGTTGACGAAGGCCAGGCCCACGCCCACTGCCAGGGCGTCGATGCTGGTGGCGAAACCGGTCACCGCCAGCAGCCAGAAACCGTGCTGTTTGGGTTTCTCCTCTTCCCCCTCCTCATCATCGGCCTTCATGCCGTTGTAGATCATGTGCAGACCCAGGAGCAGCAGCAAGGTGAAGGCGATCCAGTGGTCCCAACTGGAGACGAACTGCGAGGCGGCCTGGCCGATCAACCAACCGACAATCGGCGTAATGGCTTCGATCACGCCAAAGATCACCCCAACGCGCAGGGCCTGGAGGAATTTCGGTTTGTGCAGACTGGAGCCCTTGCCGATGGAAGCCGCGAAGGCATCGGTGGACATGGCGAAGGCGAGGAAAACGAGAGAGGCTAGATTCACACCGATCGATCCGGTCGGGCTTGAGTCCACGACACACCCGCGCGCCCGACTTCGGCACAGGTATGTCGATGGTCTCACCAACCAGAAGGTGCCCGTACCACGGCAGGTTGCCGAGAATGTTGATACGGGCGCTTGCGCAGACGCGCAAACAGGTTACTCCCCAAAGAGGTTCGGAAGCATAACCGAAGGTTTGTGAAAAATGCATGAAAGGCATCGCGAGCAGGCTCGCTCCCACATTGGATGTTCAGCGCTCACAAATCCCCTGTAGGAGCGAGCTTGCTCGCGATGAGGCCAGCAGCCCACCACAAACCTTCTAGGCTAAACCCACCACCCACTTACCCCATGGAGCACCCCCATGCACCTGGAAGGTTCCTGCCACTGCGGCGCCGTCACATTCAGCCTCACCAGCGCCCACCCCTACCCTTACCAACGCTGCTACTGCTCGATCTGCCGCAAGACCCAGGGCAGCGGCGGTCACGCGATCAACCTCGGCGGCGATGCCGCGACCCTCAAGGTGCGCGGACGCAAACACATCACCATCTATCACGCCCGCCTCAAGGAAGCAGGCGCCAAGCGCGCCCACAGCAGCAGCGCCGAGCGGCACTTTTGCAGCGTCTGCGGCAGCGGCCTGTGGCTGTTCAGCCCCGAATGGCCGGAGCTGATCCACCCTTTCGCCTCGGCCATCGACACCCCGCTGCCGGTGCCGCCGGAACACACCCACCTGATGCTCGGCTCGAAAGCGTCCTGGGTCGAAGTCCAGGCGCAGCCCGGGGACAAGCAGTTCGACGTCTACCCCGAAGAGTCCATCGCCCAGTGGCATGAACGCTTGGGTTTGAGCCGCTGAAAGAATTTTTCACCCGGCAGTTCCCCTTTGCCTTTTTCGTTCGGTTAACCCCTCAGAAACATTCATTTCCGAACGATCAGATACAAAGGGACTTCCATGTCGCACCATCTCGCTGCGCGCTTGCGCTTTGCCCTGCGCCCGCTGGCGCTGGCCCTTCCGGCTGCCCTGCTGAGCCTTGCCACCACCGCCCATGCGGCGCAAACCACCGACGGCAAAACCACCGCCAAGGAAGACGGCGCCCTGCAATTGGGTGCCACCAACATTTCCGCCCAGGCCCTGGGCGCGACCACCGAGGGTACGCATTCCTACACCACCGGTTCGACGTCCTCGGCCACCGGCCTGGCCTTGTCGCCACGCGAGACGCCGCAATCGGTCACCGTGGTCACCCGCCAGCAGATGGACGACCAGGGCGTGCAAAGTGTCAGCGACGCCCTGCGCAACACCCCCGGCGTCTCGACGCAGAAGTACGACAGCGACCGCACCGAATTTTCCGCCCGTGGTTTTGCCATCACCAACTTCCAGTACGACGGCGTCAACCAGCCATACGACGGCGTCTACGGCGAAAACCCGAACAATGGCGACGACGCCGCCAGCCTCGACCGCATCGAAGTGATCAAGGGCGCCACCGGCCTGCTGACCGGTTCGGGCGACCCGTCCGCCACGGTCAACCTGATCCGCAAGAAGCCGACCAAGGAATTCAAGGCTTCGCTGAGCGGTACCGTGGGTTCCTGGGACAACTACCGCACCACCGGTGACGTTTCCGGTTCGCTCAATGACACCGGCAGCGTACGTGGCCGTTTCGTCGGTTCGTACCAGGACAAGAATTCCTACATTGATCACTACAGCCAGAAAAAGGACATGTACTACGGCATCCTCGAAGCCGACCTGACCGACGACACCCTGCTGACCTTCGGCATCGACAAGTCCAGCGCCACCCCGCGCGGCAGCTCCTGGACCGGCAACACCGTGTACTTTGCCGACGGCGGTCGCACCGATTTCCCGCGTAGCTTCAACCCTGGCGCCGACTGGAGTCGGCGTGATTTCGACACCGTGACCTACTTCTCGTCGCTGGAGCAGGCGCTGGCCAACGACTGGAAACTCAAGGTCAGCCTGAACCAGAAGACCACCGACCACGACACGCGCCTGGCTTCGGCCAGCGGTGGCGCCCCTGACCGCGCTACCGGTGAAGGCATGTTTCTGTACTGGGGTCGCTGGGAAGGTCATAGGGTGCAGAACACCGCGGACGTGAACGTCTCCGGCCCGTTTACCCTGGGCGGTCGCGAGCACGAACTGACGGCCGGCTTCATGACCTCGCATTCGCGCCAGACCGGTGCGACGTTCGACAGCGTGATCCCGGGCGCCGGGAGCGTGCCGGGCAGTATCTATGACTGGAAAGGCAACCTGCCGGAACAGGACTTCCCGAAAAACGGCAAGTACGAGCGCACCACCAGCCAGAACGGCGCCTACCTGGCCACGCGCCTGCGCCCGACCGATGATCTGTCGCTGATCCTCGGCACCCGCGTCAGTACCTTCAAGTACAACGAGGACTACAACTACTACCCCGGCGCCGGCCAGACCGACACCCACGCCAGCTACAAGGAACACGGCGTGGTCACGCCTTACGCCGGGGTGGTGTATGACCTGAACGACACTTACTCGGTCTACGCCAGCTACACCAACATCTACCAGCCGCAGACCTACAAGGACGCGGCGGGCTCGACGCTCAAGCCGGTTGAAGGCGACAGCTACGAAACCGGCCTGAAAGCGGCTTATCTGGACGGCAAACTCAACGCCAGCCTGGCCTACTTCCAGATCGAGCAGGAAAACATCGCCCAGTACGTCACCACCGACGGCACCGGGCAGGACGTGTACGAAGCCATCCCGGGCGCCAGGACCAAAGGCATCGAACTGGAACTGGCCGGCGAGCTGGCCGATGGCTGGAACCTGTCCGCCGGCTACACCTATGCCCGCACCCGCGACAAGCAGGAGCAACGCATCTATGGCTACCCGCTGGCCACCACCAAGCCGGAACACCTGGTGCGCACCTTCACCACTTACCGTTTGCCCGGCGCGCTGGACAAGGTCACCGTCGGTGGCGGCATCAGTTGGCAAAGCGCCTTCTATGGCCAGAGCAGCAGCCCGGTCGAAGGCGCCACCTCCCTCAAACAGGGCGGCTACACCCTCGTGGACCTGATGACCCGCTACCAGTACAACGAGCACCTGAGCTTCACGGCCAACGCCAACAACGTGTTCGACAAGAAGTACCTGACCGGGTTGGGCAACTTCGGGACGACCTTCTATGGCGAGCCGCGTAACCTGATGCTGACGACGCGCTGGGATTTCTGATCTGGAGGGAGGCGATGCCTCCCTATCGCGAGCAGGCTCGCTCCCACAATGGATCTTCAGCGTTGATGCGATCCCTGTGGGAGCGAGCCTGCTCGCGATAACGCCCGCAAAAACAACGAAGATCTACCAGCCATAAATCCCTCGCAAAACATTGACACCATTCCAACTTTCATAAACTTGCAGCGGCCAATTCAGGACCCTATTGTCCGACTTGCAACCACACTTACGACTGCAACTTAACAACTTGCAAACACCATGGAATGGTCATGAAAAAAGAATATCTATTAATACCCCTCATCACACTGACCCTGTCAGCTACCGTGCACGCCAAAGACCTCGGCGAAGGCCTGGCCAACGAGTCCGACGCCGTGCTGCTGAAGAACGCCGACAACCGCTACAAACACTGGAACGGCGTGGGCAAAATGTTCCTCGATGACGTGCCCGGCTGCACCGCAAGCCTGCTGGACACCCGCGACTACGCCAACCGCGCAACAGGGCCGGCCTATTTATTGACAGCGGCCCATTGCATTCCCGGCGTCAGTGGTCCGAAGCCTTCAGGCCAATATAAAGAGTCGGTCAAATTCAACTACTTCAACGACACTTACAGCACGTCGAAAAGTTATGCGATAAAGTCCGCCGTCTGGCAGGACTACGACAATAGCGACATCGCACTCTATGAACTTGAAGTGCCATTGGCCACTTTGATTGCCGACGGAATTACGCCCTTGCGCCTCGCCTCGCAATGGGCAGAAGTGTCCACGGACGTGTTGATCGTCAACGCACCGGAACACCTGCCCGACTCAGGGCTGCGCCTGGCGGCCTGCGCCCAGCAATACACCTCGGCCGACCTGGTGGAAGGCGATCGCGTCTATGTCGGCGCGCTGAAAAACCGCTGCAGGCAAGTGCTGCCAGGATCGTCCGGAAGCCCCGTCCTCGACCGCCTGAGCGGCCAGATTCTTGCCGTCGTCGCGACGAGCACTGGCGGCGCTTCCGTTGAAAACCGCTGCGACAACAATGCACCGTGCGAAGCTCGCAACGGCAAGATCAAATGGTTCGCCGATACCCATTACAGCCACCCTGCGGACTATCTGGCGGGCTGCTTCAGGAAGGGTGCTTTTACCAAAGTCGCCAATGCCTGCACGGCTGGATATGGATTTCCAATTGCGCACCTGGAGTATTTCCCCACCCAATACCTGGTCATGCCGGCGTCAGCCACCGATCCCGCTCCAACGATCAGCACGGAGTTTCTGGTGAGAACACCGTACTATCGTTACAAAACCGCCCGGGAAGCCAGGGACTGCTGGTCATCCCGTCAATACAGTGGTGTGATCAGCGCCAACAAGACGGTACTCGATGCGCCTGTCGCCCGTGATCCCGGCATGCATTACCTGTGCGTGGTCGGCGTGAAATCCGTCAACCAGAAGCCGGACGCCGCCTTGATGAAAAGCGCCTGGATCACCCCGGCGCAACTGGTAGAAAGAACGCCAGTCACCCTGCCCTGATCATTGTGGCACTGGGGACGTGCCGGTCAGTTGATGGCCGGCACACCGCTGTGGAAGCGAAACTCCACGTCCGGGGATTCGATCAGCTCCTGTTCGGCCGTCCGCACCCGCTCGATCACCTGGGCAATATCCTTGGCGTCACCGTACTGATAAGCCAGTTTCAGGTAACCCTGGAAATGCCGGGCCTCGCTCTTGAGCAGGCCGAAGTAGAACTTGCCCAGTTCTTCATCCAGGTACGGCACCAGCGCCTCGAAACGCTCGCAACTGCGGGCCTCGATGAACGCGCCGACCACCAGGGTATCCACCAGTTTGACCGGTTCATGGCTGCGCACCACTTTGCGCAGCCCCGAGGCATAGCGCCCGGCGGACAGCTGGCGCAGTTCGATCTTGCGCTTTTTCATCAGGCGCATGACCTGTTCGTGGTGCACCAATTCTTCCCTCGCCAGGCGCGACATCATGTTGATAAGGTCAACGTGGGAGTGATACTTGGCAATCAGGCTCAATGCGGTGCTGGCAGCCTTGAATTCGCAGTTCTTGTGGTCGATCAGCAGCGTTTCCTGATCGGCCAGCGCGGCCTGGACCCAGCCGTCGGGGGTGCGGCAGCCAAGGAACTCGTGAATTTCGGGAAGGATCATGGGGCTCACGGACATAAGTGGTTCAATCGAAGGGCGCCGATTATACCGGCCCGCCCGCAGACCACCAGCCGTGACCGTTGATATGCATCAAGTCCCGGGTGCGCGGCCAGCAACTATAGTTGTGCAACGTTGTGCTTTTTACTTTCTGGAGAGGCCGATCATGCAAGCCATACGCAGCATTCTGGTGGTCATCGAACCTGAACACGCGGAAAGCCTGGCGCTCAAACGGGCCAAATTGATTGCCGGCGTGACCCAGGCCCATTTGCATCTGCTGGTCTGTGATCGCAAGCATGATCACAGCGCCATGCTCAGTGTGCTCAAGACCGCGCTGCTGGCGGACGGCTACAGCGTCACCACCGAACAGGCCTGGAACGAGAGCCTGCACGAAACCATCGTCGATGTGCAGCAAGCCGAAGGCTGCGGGCTGGTGATCAAGCAGCATTTCCCCGACAGTTCGCTGAAAAAGGCCCTGCTGACCCCGGCGGACTGGAAACTGCTGCGCTACTGCCCGACCCCGGTACTGCTGGTGAAAACCGCGAAACCCTGGACCGGCGGCGTCATCCTCGCGGCGATCGACGTCGGCAACCTGGACGGCGAACACCGTAACCTGCACGCCACCATCGTCGATCACGGCTTCGACATCGCCAGCCTGGCCAAGGCCAGTCTGCATGTGATCAGTGCCCACCCTTCGCCGATGCTGTCAGCGGCCGACCCGTCGATGCAATTGAGCCAGACCATCGAAGCGCGCTATCGCGAACAGTGCAAGGCGTTCCAGGCCGAGTTCGACATCGACGACGCGCACCTGCACATCGAGGAAGGCCCGGCGGATGTGCTGATCCCCTACACCGCGCACAAACTGAACGCCGCCGTGACGGTGATCGGCACCGTGGCGCGCTCGGGGTTGTCCGGAGCGTTGATCGGTAATACGGCGGAAGTGGTGCTCGATGCGCTGGAAAGCGATGTGCTGGTGCTAAAGCCGCTGGATGTCATGGACCATCTGGAGGAGATGGTGGCGCAGCATTGATATCAGGCCTGTCGCCCTACCCCTGTAGGAGCGAGCTTGTCGAGGCGTCGAACCGTCGCGATGGCGCCCTGTCAGCCAGCCGAGATGCCAGCTGTGCCGGCCTCATCGCGAGCAAGCTCGCTCCTACAGGAGGTCTTTTCAGCTGCCTAGGGCATCCTTGAGAAACCCCGGCGCTATGTAGCGCTGGTAATGCGCCTCGGAGAGCAAAAAGAACTCCCGATCAATCGCATCCCGCAGTTCCGGCAGGTTCCAGTCACGGAATTCCGGCAGCAACACCATCCCGTAGGCCTCAAGGTTGGTGATCACCCGCGCCCCGCGGGCGATCAACTGGTAGGCCCAGCAATATTCCGACTGGTGCGGTACGAAGCGGATCTTGCGCTGTTCCAGTTGCCGGCGCAGTTGATCCTTGTCAAAAACCTCGACCTTGGCGGCCATCACCAGCGACAGCAGCTGCTCCAGGCGCAACCACACCGCGCGTTTTTCCTCCTCGTTGTAACCGTTCCAGTTGATCACTTCATGGTGGAAACGCTTGCAGCCACGACAGACCAGATCACCGTAAACAGTGGAGCAAAGGCCGACGCAGGGGGTCTTGATGGTCTGATTGGGCATAGGTCAACAAAGCATGAGGCAGCAGGACAGGCGGGCATGTTAGCCCTTTGTCTAACATTCATCACCCCTCAAAGTTCAGGGTCGAACTTACCTTTAATTTTTTTTTGCCGTAGAATCAGCCTGCCTTTTTAGGCGCCAATGTCCGTAAGAAGCTGTTTTCAAAGCGTCACGAGCACAGTCGTTCCTTCAGAGCGGTGTTGGCGAAGGGTTTTTCCAGCGGGGAAAAGCCCAACGCCAACCCTCATCAGCTCCCGTTCTGCAGGCGTAAAACTTTGAAAGCAGCTTCTGTAAGGAATTGTCGGTAATTCTGGCTAAGTGGCTCACAACGCCATGCAGCGCATGAGTACGGCAATTTCGGGATGAGCGTCCCGGACACCCATTTGGGACCACTGATGAGGGTAATAACTGTGCTTGAAGCCTACCGCAAACATATCGAAGAGCGCGCAGCACTGGGTATCGTTCCCCAGCCGCTTAACGCCGAACAAACTGCAGGCCTGGTCGAGCTGCTGAAAAATCCCCCGGCTGGCGAAGAAGCTTTCCTCGTTGACCTGATCACCAATCGCGTTCCGCCAGGAGTGGACGAAGCAGCCTACGTCAAGGCCGGCTTCCTGTCCGCCGTTGCCAAGGGCGAAGCGAAGTCCCCCCTGATCGACAAGAAGCGCGCTGTTGAACTGCTCGGCACCATGCAGGGCGGCTACAACATCGCCACCCTGGTGACCTTGCTGGACGACGCCGAACTGGCGCCAGTGGCCGCAGAAGAGCTCAAGCACACCCTGCTGATGTTCGATGCCTTCCACGATGTCGCTGAACGCGCCAAGAATGGCAACGTTCACGCCCAAGGCGTACTGAAATCCTGGGCTGACGGCGAGTGGTTCATCAAACGCCCTACCCTGGCCGACAAAATCAGCCTGCGCGTGTTCAAGGTCACCGGCGAAACCAACACCGACGACCTGTCCCCGGCGCCAGACGCCTGGTCGCGCCCGGACATCCCGCTGCACGCCCTGGCCATGCTGAAAATGGCCCGCGAAGGTATCGTTCCTGATCAGCAGGGCGCTATTGGCCCGATGAAGCAGATCGAAGAAATGCGCAACGGCGGCTTCCCTGTTGCCTACGTGGGTGACGTGGTCGGTACCGGTTCGTCGCGTAAATCGGCGACCAACTCGGTGCTGTGGTTCTTCGGCGACGACGTTCCTTACGTGCCGAACAAACGTGCCGGCGGCTTCTGCTTCGGCAGCAAGATCGCTCCGATCTTCTACAACACCATGGAAGATGCTGGCGCACTGCCGATCGAGTTCGACGTTTCCAACATGAACATGGGCGACGTCATCGACCTGTACCCGCATGCTGGCAAAGTCTGCAAACATGGCACCGACGAAGTCCTGACCACCTTCGAAATGAAGACTCCGGTGCTGTTGGACGAAGTTCGTGCTGGCGGTCGTATTCCGCTGATCATCGGCCGTGGCCTGACCGAGAAGGCTCGCGCCGAACTGGGTCTGCCTGCGTTCGACCTGTTCAAGAAGCCGGAAGCACCCGCTGAAAGCACCAAGGGCTTCACCCTGGCGCAGAAAATGGTCGGCAAGGCTTGCGGTCTGGCAGAAGGCCAGGGCGTGCGTCCTGGCACCTACTGCGAACCGAAGATGACCACCGTCGGCTCCCAGGACACCACCGGTCCAATGACCCGTGACGAGCTGAAAGACCTGGCGTGCCTGGGCTTCTCCGCTGACCTGGTAATGCAGTCCTTCTGCCACACCGCGGCTTATCCAAAGCCGATCGACGTGACCACCCACCACACCCTGCCTGACTTCATCATGACCCGTGGCGGCGTGTCCCTGCGTCCGGGCGACGGCATCATCCACTCGTGGCTGAACCGCATGCTGCTGCCAGACACCGTGGGTACCGGTGGTGACTCGCACACCCGCTTCCCGATGGGCATCTCGTTCCCGGCCGGTTCCGGCCTGGTCGCCTTCGCCGCTGCCACCGGCGTCATGCCGCTGGACATGCCTGAGTCGATCCTGGTGCGCTTCAAGGGCAAGATGAAACCTGGCATCACCCTGCGTGACCTGGTTCATGCCATCCCTTACTTCGCCATCCAGAACGGTCTGCTGACCGTCGAGAAGAAAGGCAAGAAAAACGCTTTCTCCGGCCGCATCCTGGAAATCGAAGGTCTGGAAGGTCTGACCCTGGAGCAGGCTTTCGAACTGTCCGACGCCTCGGCCGAACGTTCGGCTGCCGGTTGCACCATCAAGCTGTCGAAAGAGTCGATCACCGAGTACCTGCAGTCCAACGTCACCCTGCTGCGCTGGATGATCGGCGAAGGCTACGGCGATGCGCGTACCCTGGAACGTCGTGCCAAGGCGATGGAAGCCTGGATCGCCAATCCTGAACTGATGCAAGCCGATGCCGACGCCGAATACGCCGAAGTGATCGAAATCGATCTGGCCAACATCAACGAGCCTGTTCTGTGTGCGCCGAACGATCCGGACGACGCTCGTCTGCTCTCCAGCGTTGCTGGCGAGAAGATCGACGAAGTGTTCATCGGTTCGTGCATGACCAACATCGGTCACTTCCGCGCTGCCGGTAAACTGCTGGATCAGGTCAAGGGTCAGCTGCCAACCCGTCTGTGGCTGTCGCCGCCGACCAAGATGGACGCTCACCAACTGACCGAAGAAGGCTACTACGGCATCTACGGCAAGGCTGGCGCGCGCATGGAAATGCCGGGCTGCTCGCTGTGCATGGGTAACCAGGCACGTGTAGAGCCGAACTCGACCGTGGTGTCGACTTCGACCCGTAACTTCCCGAACCGTCTGGGTGACGGCGCGAACGTCTACCTGGCTTCGGCTGAACTGGCGTCCGTGGCTTCCATCCTGGGTCGCCTGCCGACCGTCGAGGAATACATGGAATACGCTGGCAAGATCGACAGCATGGCGGCCGATGTCTACCGCTACCTGTCCTTCGACCAGATTGCCGAGTTCCGTGAAGCTGCTGCGAACGCCAAGATCCCGGTCGTTCAAGCCTAACGCTGCAACGCAATGAAAAACGCCGCCCATTGAGAGATGGGCGGCGTTTTTTTATGCCTGGATTCTCTGGAAGAACCTTTGTTGAAGATCCACTGTGGGATACACACTGTGGGAGCGAGCCTGCTCGCGATAGCGGTGAATCAGCCGCTATAAATGGAGCTGACACACCGCTATCGCGAGCAGGCTCGCTCCCACAGTAGTTTCCCCACAGTAGGTCAGTGTTTCAGCGCCTCCTTCACCGCACCATCCACACTCAACCCACTCAAGGTCACCCCATTAGCCACCAATTCCGGCAACTGCTCCAGCGCACTCGCCGCCGGATGCTTGAGCCGCGCCAGGATCAACCGCTTGCCCTCCTGATGCACCCGCGCGAAGAAGTCCTGCATGGCCTCGATGCTGGTGCCATCCAGGTCCGGCGTCTCCTCCAAACTCAGGATCACCGTGTGCACCGGCGCCTGCGAATGACGGATCAGGTGCAACGCTGCACCCAGAATCCGTTCGACATTGGCAAAGAACAGCGCCTCGCTGGGCCGCACGATCAATATGCCAGGCTCGGTGACGGCCTGCGGGTGGCGTTGCAACTCGACGAAGTCATGCCCGCCGTCGATTCGCCCGAGCACCTGGATGTCCGCTGCCGACATCTCCTTGAGCATCAGCAGCACGCTGATCGCCACCGACACCAGCAAACCGTCGAGCACGCCCAGCACCAGCACGGCGCCCACCGCGCACAGCACCAGCACACGGTCACGCCGCCAGATGAAATAGCGTCCCAGAGGCTGCAGGCTCAAGCCCCGCGCCAGGGCATGGATGACAATGGCCGCGAGCACTGGCTCCGGCGTCAGGGCAATGTAGGGCAGCACCGTCAGCACGATGAGCAGCACCACCAGCGCCGCTACGCCACCGGCCAGCTTTGATGTGGCGCCCGCCGCTTCGTTGGCCGACGTCGCGGAGTAACCAGCCCCAGCCGGCATACCGTGGAACAGGCCCGACAACAGGTTGGAGGCGCCGAGTGCCAGCAGGTCGCGATTGGACTGCACCCGGTCACCATGCTTGAGTGCGTAGGCGCTGATCGAGCCGTAGGATTCGGCGTACAGGATCATCACCATGGCGAACGCCAACTCGCCCAGGCGCAGCCAGTCGGCGAACGGCAGCACCGGCAGGTTCGGCACTTCCAGGCTCAGGTCGATCACCCCGATCAGCCGCACGCCATGGGCCGGCAAGTCGAGCCATTGCCCGGCGGCAATGCCGAGGATCACCACCAGCAAGCCACCGGGCAGGCGCCGCGAGCGAGCGAACAGCCAGAGCAGCACCAGCGTGATGCCGGCAACGGAAGCGGCCAGCCAGTTCCACGCTGGCAGTTGCTCGAGCAGTTGCGGCAGGAAGCGCACCAGGTTGGGCTCGCTAAGGTGCACGCCGACCACACTGGCGACCTGCTTGAGGATGATGGTCAGCGCCAGGCCGAAGGCAAAACCACGCAGCACCGGCTTGGCAATGAAGGACGTGACGTTGCCGAGGCGGAACACCCCCGCCAGCAGGAAAAACGCCCCGGTCACCAGCACCAGGCCGACCGCCAGGGCCGAGCGCAGTTGCGCATCGCCATTGGCCAGTGTCGCCGTAGCCGCCGCCAGCACCGCCGCCGATGACGAAGTGGCCGAGACGATGGCGAATCGGCTGCTGCCAAACAGCCCGTAGCACAGCAAACCGGCGAACAACGCAATCACCCCGGCCTGGGGGGCGACGGCGGCGATGCTGGAATAGGCGACGGCTTCGGGCAGCAACAAGCCGGCAATCGACAAACCGGCCAGCAGGTCTGGCCAGCGGCTGACGCGTTGGGTCGAGGGGTCAGGCAATCCGGAGTCTCCGTTGGACAGACGAAAAAAAGCCGCTGCGTGCAGGTCGCGCAGCGGCCACTTTAACTGTCAAACGGGGATGGTGTGAATGTGCCAGGTCACCTTCACCCTCACCCTCTTCTGTAGGAGCGAGCATGCTCGCGATGACGGACTGTCTGACCCACCGCCATCGCGGGCAAGCCCGCTCCTACAGGGATCGGGGCGGGCACAAAATCGAGGTCACCCACGTAACTGTAGGAGCGAGCTTGCTCGCGATGACGGACTGTCTGACCCACCGCCATCGCGGGCAAGCCCGCTCCTACAGGGATCGGGGCGAGCACAAAATCGAGGTCACCCACGTAACTGTAGGAGCGAGTTTACTCGCGATGGTCGTCAACGATGACGTGGGCTATCTGACACCCCACGGCGTCTGGGCCACCATCGCGAGCATGCTCGCTCCTACAGGGATCGGGGTGAGCACAAAATCGGGATCGGGGCGACCACAAAATCGGGATCACCCGCAACAAATCACGCGCTGAGGGAATAGATCAACGCCGTAATCGCCACCAACCCCACGGCCACCACGAACACGTTGGACGCCTGGCCGCGGTAGCGGGCCATGGCTGGGACTTTGCGGATGGCATACATCGGCATCAGGAACAGGATCGCGGCGATCACCGGTCCGCCCAATGTCTCGATCATGCCGAGGATGCTCGGGTTCAGCGTGGCGACGATCCAGCACACCACCAGCATGAAGGCGGCGGTCATGCGGTCCAGGGCTTTGGGCGTCGGGCGCTTGCCGCTCTTGACGATCAGGCCCTTGAGGCCTTCGCTGGCACCGATGTAGTGGCCCAGGAACGACTTGGAAATCGCCACGAAGGCAATCAACGGCGCCGCAAAAGCGATGGTCGGGTTGCTGAAGTGGTTGGCCAGGTACGACAGGATCGACAGGTTCTGCGCCTTGGCTTCCACCAGTTGCGCTGGCGACAGGGTCAGCACGCAACTGAACACGAAGAACAGCACCATCACCACCATCAACAGGTGGGCACGGGACAGGATCTGCGAACTGCGCTCCTCGGCGTGCTCGCCATAACGACGCTTCTGGTCGACGGCGAAGGCCGAGATGATCGGCGAGTGGTTGAACGAGAACACCATAACCGGAATCGCCAGCCACAGGGTATGCAGCAGCGTCGACGACTCAGGCACGGTGCTGGCCGTGGTCAGGATGCCGCCGGTCCAGTGCGGAATCAGGAACACCGCGAGGAACAGCAAGGCAACGATGAACGGGTAGACCATCAGGCTCATGGCCTTGACGATCACCTGCTCGCCGCAGCGCACCACCGCCAGCAGGCCAAGAATCAGCACGAACGACAGCACGGCGCGCGGTGGCGGCATGATGTGCAGTTGGTGTTCGAGGAAACTGCCCACGGTATTGGTCAGGGCCACGCTGTAGATCAGCAGGATCGGGAAGATCGCGAAGAAGTACAGCAAGGTGATCAGCGCGCCGGCCTTGATGCCGAAGTGTTCTTCCACCACTTCGGTGATATCCGCGCCCTCACGGCCCGACAGCACGAAACGGGTCAGGCCGCGGTGTGCGTAAAACGTCATGGGGAACGCCAGCAGCGCGAGGATCAGCAGCGGCCAGAAGCCGCCCAGGCCCGCATTGATCGGCAGAAACAGGGTGCCGGCGCCGATGGCCGTGCCAAACAGGCCGAGCATCCAGGTGGTGTCATGACGATTCCAGCCTTCAAGGCTGACAGGTTTCGCCGTTGCATAGCGTTCGCTGACGCTATTGGCCTGATCATTCATCCGGTGGGATCTCCGCATTCCGGTCGGTTGCTACCCGGCCAGGACGAGTCGGAAAAACCCGACAGGCAGTGCCCTGGCCGAAACAGGGGCGCGATTGTCCGGGATTAATCAACAGAAGCAAAGACTTAGCTGAGGAATGGTGCTACGGATCAGATGAAACGGCACGTTTACGCCAACGTTTGCGGGACTAAATCAGCATTCGCCGATTTTATAAAGTTTCTACATCATGTATTTTGAAGCGCACCCGCATCCTTCTGGAGTTCGCTCATGCCACTGGTTCGCATCGACATCAAGAAGCACCAGGACCCATCCTTTGCCAAACGCGTCGGGCAATTGGTCTACGCCGCCATGCACAGCGCCATCAACGTGCCGGAAAACGATAATTTCCAGATCCTCAACGAGCACGATGAGCAGCATTTCATCTTTGACCCGCAATACCTGGGCATCCACCGCACCGACCAGTTGGTGGTGATTCAGATCACCCTGAGCGAAGGCCGCACCGTGGATCAGAAGAAACTGCTCTACAAAACCATTGCCGACAGCCTTCACGGGCAGTTGGCGGTGCGCCTGGAGGACATTTTCATTAATCTGGTGGAAGTGAAAAAAGAAAACTGGTCGTTCGGCAACGGAATCGCCCAGTACGCCCTCTGAACCCAAACCCTGATCTTTGTGAGCCGCCAATGCCCCGTGTTTCCCGCAAGCAAGCCGAACTCAATCGCGAAATCGTCGTCGAGGCCGCCACGCGGCTGTTTCGCGAGCGGGGCCTGCATGGCATCAGCGTCGTTGATCTGATGGGCGCCGCGGGCCTGACCCATGGCGGCTTCTACGGGCAATTCGAATCCAGGGAGGCACTGGCCCAGGAAGCCTTTGGCCGTGCCTTCAAGGAGTCCGGCGAACGCTGGATCGAACGGATGAATGCCCAGGAGGATAAAAAAGCCGCGCGCCAGGCCGTGATCGAACCCTACCTCTCGACGACCAGTCGCGACAATCCGGGCGAAAGCTGCCCGGTGGCGGCGTTTGTCGGCGACATGTGCCACGAAGCGACAGACAGCAGCTTGCGCCAGACCTTCGTCAGAGGCGTCGACGCGCTGCTCGACACCTTCGCGCCGCTGATGGACAGCGGCGATCCCGAGCGCGATCGCCAACAGGCGCTGGTGCAATATGCGTTGATGGTCGGCGCGCTGACACTGGCCCGGGCCACCCGTGGTGATGAGCTGTCCGACGAAATCCTGCAGGCCGCGCAAAGCTTTTTGACAACGTCATAACCACCCTCTCCCGTTCCGCTATGATCATCTGGCAGCACCGCGAAATATGCGCTGCCAACGCGCTTGCACGTAAATTTCAGGGAATATTCGCGCCACAGGAGCCCAGCATGCCCGCAACCGTTTTGGTCCTGGTTGAAACCATCAACGATTACCTGCCGATTCTCGAACATCAGGGCTTTCACCTGATCCTGGCCCCGACCCCCGCCGAACGCGCCGAAGCCATCGCCACCCACGGCGCGCGCATCGACGCCGTGCTGACTCGCGGCCCGCTGGGCCTTTACGCGGATGAAATCGCCGCCCTGGCAGCGCTGAAGATCATTTGCGTGATCGGCGCCGGCTACGAACACGTCGACCTGCAAGCCGCGGCCGACCGTGGCATCACCGTCACCAATGGCGCGGGGGTCAACGCCTCTTCGGTGGCCGACCACGCCATGGCCATGCTGCTGGCACTGGTGCGCGACATTCCCCGCGCCGACGCCGCCGTGCGCCGGGGCGAGTGGCCGAAGATCATGCGCCCTTCCCTCGCCGGCAAGCGCATGGGCGTCCTCGGCCTCGGCGCCGTCGGCATGGCCATCGCCAAGCGCGCGGCCAACGGCTTCGACATGAGCATCAGCTACCACAACCGCCAGCACCGCAGCGATGTGCCGTACACCTTCTGCTCGACGCCCACTGAACTGGCCCGCACCGCGGATTTCCTGGTGGTGGCTACGCCGGGCGGCCTGGGCACCCGCAGCCTGATCAACAAATCGGTGCTCGACGCCCTGGGGCCCAACGGCTTCCTGATCAACATCGCCCGGGCCAGCGTGGTCTCGACCGTAGACCTGATCAGCGCCCTGGAACATCGGCGCATTGCCGGGGCGGCGCTGGATGTGTTCGACCATGAACCGCAGGTGCCGGATGCCTTGAAAGCCCTGAGCAACGTGATACTCACCCCTCACGTCGCCGGCCTGTCGCCAGAGGCGACCCAGGGCACGGTGGAACTGGTCGGACGCAACCTGATGGCGTATTTCTCCGGCGATCCGGTGCTGACACCGGTCGAGTTGCCCACGAGCGAGCCGAAGGTTTTCCTGTAGGACAATTCAAACATTTGTATCAAAAGCAATGATTGTCCGGCAACACGCCTGCCTATAAGGGCTGATCACGGTTGTGGGGGCCGGGTGCGCGCATTAGATTAAACACAGCCCGCAGGCCTCTAGAACAAGCACAATAGGGATAAGCATGACGCTCAACGACAAGTCCACTCGCATCCGTACCGGCGAAGAGCTCGATGCCAGCCTGATCGACCCTTACCTCAAGGCGCACATTCCAGGGCTCAGTGGCTTGCCGCAGATCAGCCAGTTTCCGGGGGGCGCGTCGAACCTCACCTACCTGCTCGAATACCCGGAACAAGAGTTCGTCCTGCGCCGCCCGCCGTTCGGCCACAAGGCCAAGTCCGCCCACGACATGGGCCGTGAATTCCGCATCCTCAACCAACTGCGAGACGCCTTCCCGTACTGCCCAAAGGCTTACGTGCACTGCACCGACGAAGCCGTGATCGGCGCCGAGTTCTATGTGATGGAACGGGTCAAGGGCATCATCCTGCGCTCGGAGCTGCCGCCGGAGCTGGGCCTGGACCCGGTGAAAACCGAGGCCCTGTGCAAGAGCTTCATCGACCGTTTCGTCGAACTGCACCAGGTCGACTACAACGCCAGCGGCCTGGGCGACCTGGGCAAGCCCGAAGGTTACGTGGCGCGGCAGATCAAGGGCTGGAGCGATCGCTACGAGAAAGCCCTGACCCCGGACGCGCCGCACTGGGAAGCGGTCAAGGCCTGGCTCAACGACAAGATGCCCGCCGACCACCCGACCTCGAGCATCGTGCACAACGACTACCGCTTCGACAACGTGATCCTCGACCCGAACAACCCGATGCAGATCATCGGCGTGCTCGACTGGGAACTGACCACTATCGGCGACCCGCTGATGGACCTGGGCAACACCCTCGCCTACTGGATCGAAGCCAGCGACCCGGCGCCGGTGCAGATGATGCGCCGCCAGCCAAGCCACGCACCGGGCATGCTGACCCGCCAGCAGTTCGTCGACTACTACGCCGAACGCTCAGGCATCCAGATCGACAACTTCGACTTCTACTACACCTACGGCCTGTTCCGCCTGGCCGGCATCGTGCAGCAGATCTACTACCGCTTCTTCCATGGCCAGACCCAGGACAAACGCTTCGCCTCGTTCATCCACGTGAACAAGGTGCTGGAGCAGATGAGCCTGCAAGTCATCCAGAAATCCAGCCTCTGACGGCCCAACAATAAGGAACACCCATGTCCAAGACCCAGTTGTTCGACCTCGACGGCAAGATCGCTTTCGTCTCCGGAGCCAGCCGCGGCATCGGTGAGGCCATCGCCAAACTGCTGGCCCAGCAAGGCGCCCACGTCATCGTCTCCAGCCGCAAACTGGATGGCTGCCAGCACGTCGCCGACGCCATCATCGCCGCCGGCGGCAAAGCCACCGCCGTCGCCTGCCACATCGGCGAAATGGAACAGATCAGCCAGGTCTTCGCCGGCATCCGCGAACAGTTCGGCCGCCTCGACATCCTGGTCAACAACGCCGCCACCAACCCGCAATTCTGCAACGTGCTGGACACCGACCTCAGCGCCTTCCAGAAAACCGTCGACGTCAACATCCGCGGCTACTTCTTCATGTCCGTGGAAGCCGGAAAGCTGATGCGCGAAAACGGCGGCGGCAGCATCATCAACGTCGCCTCGATCAACGGCGTCTCCCCCGGCATCTTCCAGGGCATCTACTCGGTGACCAAGGCCGCGGTGATCAACATGACCAAAGTCTTCGCCAAGGAATGCGCGCAATTCGGCATCCGCTGCAATGCCCTTCTGCCGGGGCTGACCGACACCAAGTTCGCTTCGGCACTGGTGAAAAATGAGGCGATTCTGAACACCGCGCTGGCGCAGATTCCGCTCAAGCGCGTGGCGGACCCGAGTGAGATGGCGGGGGCGGTGTTGTATTTGGCGAGTGATGCTTCCAGTTATACGACTGGGGTTTCGTTGAATGTGGATGGTGGGTTTTTGTCCTGATTGACTTCAGGTGAGTGACTCGATTTGCCTCTCCCCTGCCGCAGGGTTCAACAGAGGCAAATCGAGAACGCTAGACAATTCGAACTAATAAATCAGCCACTCTACTTTCCGTTTCGAGTTCGACCACGGCGCTGACTTTAAATGTATGACCAGATGAATTTTCTTGATTCTGCACCCACAAATTCACCCTTCCGTCGGCATTTGTTTTAAACGGAAAATCCTGCATACCTGGATGATGAAATACCCCAGGCACATCTCTGAAAGGCACACCATCCGTATTTTTCAGAATTGCAACAATGTTCTGAATGGGAACGCTGGCCGGTAAAAGAAATTCTTCCGGAGGAACCGGCAATGGATTGAGGCCCTTATCCATGAATATAAAAACCGTCTCCACGGTTTTTAATCGCAGGAGGGGAGTATACAGCGGCGTAACCCAATCGAAGCTATGTAACTTGATCTTGAATGTCCCATTCTTTTCGGCAGCTGAAACCAACCAATCGTGCTTACTTACAAGCTCACCTGTAGCCGGCACACTCTCAATGTCGCCCGGTGTGAGGCCAGATTCGATCTCCACCTCAATAGCAAGAGGCATACTTTCCAATACTTCAGCATTGAAATAGCTGAGCTTGAGTGATTTCGACTCCCCACCAATGAACTCTGCACCCTCTGGAGGAATTATTGCCCCTTCCAACAAAAAGCCTACTTCATCCGCTAGATTCTTGGACATGACGAAAAATGAATCTTGTAATTTAACAGGCGACTGATTGGTTTCTACGGTCAACCGTAGAACGGCGCTGATTGACTGCGACTGGGTGAGTGTCCACTGCGCTGCACCATTTTCATCCAGTACAACGTCCTCATCAAACCGTGGAACGGCAACAAATTTCAAACGATCCGCATCAATGGCATTCAGTTTGACGACGGCGCCTTTCAATTCAGGAGCGACCATCTTCAAAAGACTGGCTTTCCCACGCTCTATTTTAATCGGAGGTACCACTGCCTCACCGTTGATGAACCATCGCACGCCTTTCCACGGCTCATCCGTCACAACTTTTGAAGTTATGTTCAAGCGAAAGAACACTGTCATCATATTGATTGAATATTTTCGCAAAAATCTGGTTATCACCTAGCGTATCCGCAGTAAAAATAAACGTACCCACACCCGAATCGTCGGTCGGCAAGGTGGCTAACAGCAAATCGCCCCTCCACCATTCGACAGTAACCCCGCCAAGCATTTTTCCAGCAATATAAAATGACTCAACGGCAACCTGAATCTTTACCTCATCGCCCCTGGAAACGAATTCGGGTGGGGCCAGCCTGGTCGACAGTTTGCGCAGGTAATCTCCCAGCCGCAGCTCGATTGGATATGCATTTGCCGAATATTCACTGCGTAACCGGAATTGCAATTCCCCATCCTTGCCATCCGCAGAACAGTCAAGTTCAAACGACACTCCGGTCGATTCAAATTTCCGGTACTCACCGGCTGCTGGATTGACCACGATGGATGAGCCATCGCCGCCGGTGATGTCATGAAAACTGACACCATTACCCGCCCAAAGCGAATCAGGTTCAGGAATAACCTTGAGGACATGGCATTGCTGCCCTGTAGCGCCGTGGCAGATGTAAACGGGACCTGGGGCATTCGTTGCGGGGTTTCGTTTTATAGTCATGGCAATGATTTCGATACTCGGAGCATTATAGAAAGAAACCCGTCAACCAATGATCAATATAAGTCAGTGATTTGACAAATTCCCGACACGGTAATCATGGACGACTCCGCGCGTTCATTACGACGACCATGACAACATGACACTAAATAATTACTCACCATACACAGTAAACGGTATATCCCTGAACGGCTCCGGCTCGCCATCGGGAAAGCGAACATAGCCTTTTAAAACATAGTTACCATAAGGGTATTTTATAGAAATTTTTGCGACACCATCTTTATCAGAAGGAGTATGAAGACTCAGCTCATCACCGACACCCGCCATCACATCCACCGCCGCCATGGGAATCGCCGGATTACCTACCGACACAATTTTAACCAAATAGTAGCCAAGTTCATCATGGACAAACTTATCTCGATCAGGCCGAAACTCTCTCGCGTAAGGAAAAGTTGGAGTAAATGTTACAATTATGACCTGTGCCTGCGTGGTTTCTTTTTCATAACTGAACTTCAATAATGTCTGCCCATCAGCATTCATGGTAGTGTCAAAAAAAATTCTGCATCAGGCACCAATAGCTGCCAATTATTTGGAACGATTTGCCCAGACCAAGTAGCCCCTTCCAGATCTACTTTCACAGCCTTTCCCTGATAACTCGTCCCATCAGCCAAAATTCTAATTTTATGTCGACCCGATCTGTATGCGCCAACGGCCGAACCCAAGCTAACCTGTTTTTCCACGAAATAAAAGTTTGGCAGCACATGACTTATTTTTAACTCAACAATCAAAGAAACGCTCACACTACCAAATTCTAACCTGAACTCCAGTTTACAGGCGGCGTCCCGACCGATACCTGCGACAAGAACCCACTCATAAATCGCCGACTCTACATCAAATCCTGGAGACACATCAAAATCATCTTTCTGTATACCTTCACCGCTACAGAACCTCACACTGACAGGCATATCCATTCCACTATTAATTGGAATCAGCGAAATCTCAAAAGGCTGCATTGACAAAACCATTGCATCTGATGGCATGGGCAGTTTATTTAGCCTAAGTTCCATTTCATCTTCTAGATTGGAGGACAAAACCCAACATCTCCATTCTAACGGCAGTTCAACTTCAGGACTGGAAACTTCCAGACTGATACTCCCACTCACATTTTCAACAGAGGTCACCCGCCAACTGACCTTACCATCCACCACTTGAACTGCTGTTCCAAATGCTGGCGACGCAGTGAGAGTGAGTCCTCCGGGCTCTACAACCGCGAGCGTGAGCGTACGGGCGATGTCTGCGGGTATTTCCACCACCACCTCATTCACTTGTGCTCGAATCATTACTGCCGTCTTACCAAACTCCACCACTTGCCCGTTCACCTTCAACGTGGCCTCCTCCCACGGACTATGTGCAAAACCGGTGAACGGAAATTCCACGGTTTCGGTTTCGTCGTTATAGAAGTTGTGCAGATGGGCCGTAATGGTCTGCTTGCCCTCTTTGGTCACGATATGGCGGAAATCGCTAACGCCTGAATCATTAGTGGTGACAGTAGTGCTCACACCATCGACTACCCACTCTACGTCGATGCCCTTCACGAGAGCCTGTGTATAAAAAGACTGGATGGTGACGGACGCTAGCAATTCCTGCCCGATGATCGGAGCGCGAATCGGGGCACGGCTGCTTGCAATGACGCAACGGAAATGCCCCAGCTTCAAATTGATGATGTGGGGTTTGGCGGTATATCCGCTGCGCAGCCACATTTCCATGTCACGGTCCTCGCCGATGGCCGGACAATGCAGTTTGAAGGCCGCGCCGGTCACAGGCAGGTCCTGAAATTCACCAAGCGCAGGCTCGATGCTGATGGATGATGAGGTGTCCCCGACGATCTGATGACAGGCAATCTGGTTGGTCATCCAGAGGCTGTCAGGCTCGGGAGTGATGCTCAGCACGTGACATTGCTGCGCTTCTGCACCGTGGCAGATGTACACGGGGCTTGATGTATCGGCGGCGGATTGGGGTTTAGTGCTCATCACAAGGCCTCGGGAATCAGAGACGGTTCGAGTAACTGTTCCGTTTAACTATCGAGGTAATGCGCGGAATGCGGAACTGTCAGAAATGACAGTTCGATTAGAACGAATGGAAATAACCAGATTTACCGAGCCGCGAAATGCCCTTCTCAATCAGATTTCTGCAAACGCAGAGCAAGGGAGTTTGAAATACCGAAGAGGTCGTCGACGTCAACATCCGCGGCTACTTCTTCATGTCCGTGGAAGCCGGCAAGCTGATGCGCGAAAACGGCGGCGGCAGCATCATCAACGTCGCCTCGATCAACGGCGTCTCCCCCGGCATCTTCCAGGGCATCTACTCGGTGACCAAGGCGGCGGTGATCAACATGACCAAAGTCTTCGCCAAGGAATGCGCGCAATTCGGTATCCGCTGCAATGCCGTGCTGCCGGGGCTGACCGACACCAAGTTCGCTTCGGCACTGGTAAAAAATGAGGCGATTCTGAACACCGCGCTGGCGCAGATTCCACTCAAGCGCGCGGCGGACCCGAGTGAGATGGCGGGGGCGGTGTTGTATATGGCCAGTGATGCTTCCAGTTATACGACTGGGGTTTCGTTGAATGTGGATGGTGGGTTTTTGTCCTGATTGGCGTCAGGTAGTCGTAGAACTACTCGATTTGCCTAATCTCATAGTGCGGGGCTTGGCAAATCGAGTACGCGATCACATTCGAGCACAGCCAACCAACCAATTAAAGCCTGCAAATTACCAGTCAGTAAAACCTGAAGTAAATTTGGTGCACATCAGGAAAATCAACACAATAAAACTCAAGAGTAAATCGCTCCAGACTTCCACCGGCATTAAAGTCCCACGAAAGCCCCGCCGTAGTCAGCATTCTAAGCTCTTCCAATTTTGGAGAGAAAACCGGACCTGCTACTTGAGGGGAAATCCGTATACCGACCTGCTTTCTGTTAACAACTCCATCATCGACTTTCAATCTTATTCTTAAAATACCTACAAAATCGCGAGGCAAGAAGTAAACCCCGCCATGCTTAATATAAATCGGGAAGAACGCGAGCTGCTCCGTTAGCAAAATAGTCGTGTTATCCCGGAAAATAGCAGGCTCCGGAGGAGCAGTGTTCGTAACCACATCAAATTCGTGGAATTCTACAACCGGCGTATTTTCAGGGGTCATCCCAGCACGAATCTCCGAATTATACTTCCCCGGGGTATAAGCAATGAAGGGCACTCGTACCATTCCATCCTTATCAGTCAAATGATTGACTGGAATCCCCAGAAAAATTACCTTTACGGTAGCATTTTTTACTGGAAATTCTGAATTAGCGGAAAATGCGATCTTAATATCAAAATTTATCGTTTTCCCAGTGACCAATTCATCATCTGTGCTTATTGATACAATTTTAACTTGGTGGTATGCCAAATTAAATTTCGCCTCGAGATGCTGACTCAAACCTTCCACATTGAATTTTATTGAAAAAAGCCCATCCTTGATATCTCCTCCTGCAATTTTCCAAGCTGTGCGTTCATTCAACACAAGTGGGGTGCCAATAGCAGGGATCATTGAAACCCCCATACTCTCCCCCGACACTAGCCAACTCGGAGTCACTTTCTTACCTATCAATTTGCTGTTTTTAGGTAACACCAACTCAAATAAATATTCCACTCCCCGATAAACCAAGGCAGTGGCACCCTCTGATATTAGCCTTCCATCAATGGCTGTAATAAACTCTTCAATACTGCTTGAATTTAAAGTGAAGCGCGGAATCGCCAACGGATTGTCCATTTCATCGCCGCATACGTCGAGAACAAACGTACCGTTTTTTATCGGCCCTTGAATCGACCAGTTGTGAACTGTTGTTTCCGCATCGAACGCTGGAGTGCAAATAAATTCTCCCTTTACCAGATCAATACCGCTAACCCACCTCAACATCAGGGGCTGACCTGCAATGGGGCTTGCAGGCTTTGGGGTAAGCGTAAGCGTTTTGGCTGTACCACCTGCAAACTCCACCCCATCAGCAGGAATCGCTGAACCATCAAATTTAGCGTCCACTTCATCACCGAGATTGTTCGATAGAACAGTGCTCACAGGTAGAACATAATTCCGTGTAATCTGAGGTCCCCACACCTCCAATCTGAAAGTACCGCTCCTGCTGGAAGCACCAACCACCCACGCGTGGGGGCTGGCCGAAACATTGGTGACTTTCAAATCCCCGGGTTGCAAATTGGTTACCGGAAATGCTTTGAGTTCCAATGGATAGCCAGGTAGAGGACTGTCTCTTTTATAGGACATCACGACAGCTTTCGGCAAATCCCTGATGAACAGGTTTTTTTCGGAAAAGGGCTCATCATTCAGATACATCCATGCCACTTCCTCTTCCAGATAGTGCGAAATTACCTTACATGGCGGCGACTTGAAGCCGGTAATACCTGGCGGACCTTTCAACTCCAGTTGAAAGGTCCCGCTGTTAGTGTGAGACCTCACCGACCATACATGCTCAGAAGTCTCACCAGCCGGCGTAACCGATAGATTCTCCGGTTGAACGCCAGCGATCACTTTCGCCTCCATCAAGAGCGGCAATCTCTCAAACGGGCTTCCTTCCCGGTATTTTAATGTGACGGACCCTGGCTCATTCCTGAAAAACCAGATTACGGCCGGCGGCGATACGATGTCGTCTACCAGAATCCCCTCAACCTCATCGGCCAGATCATCGGACATGACAGCGAACACCAGTTCCCATGGAAGGTCGACGTCAGCACTGTAAATGGCCAATGTCACAAGCCCTCTCAAGTCGCCAGCCGAGGTCACCTGCCAACTGACCTTGCCATCCACCACCGGCACACTTGCACCAAACTCTGGCGATGCGGTGAGCGTCAGCCCCCCAGGATCCACAACCGCGAGAGTGAGCATTCGGGCTATGTCTTCAGGAATTTCGACCGTCACCTCGTTCGCTTGGGCTCGAATCAACGCGGCTGTTTTGCCAAACGCCACCTCATGGCCATTCACCTTCAACGTGGCCTTCTTCCACGGGCTATCGGTAAAACCGATGAACGGAAAATCCATCGTTTTGGTTTCATCGTCATAAGGGTTTTTGAAGCTGGCGGTGATGGTCTGCTTGCCTTCCTTGACAACGGTATATTGGAAATCACTGACGCCAGAATCGTTGGTGGCAACTGTGGTGCTCACCCCATCGACTACCCACTCGACTTCGATACCTTTTACGAGAGCCTGCGTATAGAAAGACTTGAGAGTGACGGACGCCAGCAATGTTTGCCCAATGACAGGAGCGCGAATCGGGGCGCGACTGCTTGCAATGACGCAGCGGAAATGCCCCAGCTTCAAATTGATGATGTGGGGTTTGGCGGTATATCCGCTGCGCAGCCACATTTCCATATCACGGTCTTCGCCGATGGCCGGACAATGCAGTTTGAACGCCGCACCGGTCGCAGGCAGGTCCTGAAATTCACCGAGTGCAGGCTCGATGCTGATGGAAGATGAGGTATCCCCGACGATCTGATGACAGGCAATCTGGTTGGTCATCCAGAGGCTGTCAGGCTCGGGAGTGATGCTCAGGATGTGACATTGCTGCGCTTCTGCACCGTGGCAGATGTACACGGGGCTTGATGTATCGGCGGCGGATTGGGGTTTAGTGCTCATCACAAGGCCTCGGGGAGTCAGAGACGATTCGAGTAACTGTTCCGTTTAACTATCGAGGTAATGCGCGGAATGCGGAACTTTCAGATATGACAGTTCGATTAGAACAAATGGAAATAAATAGCTTTTAACTGGCCTACCAAGTGCTTAGATAAAATTTCTGCCAACCGCGAACAAGAGCTTAAAGTTCCGACGATACCGATCACATCAATTCTCTCTCCACTATTTTGCGTGCATTCAACTAATGCGTGACGTCAAAGAAAATCTCGTCATATAAATCGGGGATTTCCAACACTGTCAACAAAATAGAAAACTTACCCAACCCCGCCGGTGATACAAATGATAACGTCCACCTCGCGTTTTCCCAAGATTCCATACCGACACGCTGGGCACCTTTTGGCAGCAAATTAACGCGATCTGGAGTATTGCGCGCCTCCAAATAAAGAGTTTTTCCGCTGATTTCGGGCAACATTGCATGAAACTCAAGCAAATATCCGCCGCTCACGCGGTTTATTAAATTATAGGTATCCCAATCTGACAGAGCAACATGTTCCAGCTTACACCTGATCACGTCTCTTATCTTCTTCGATCGGACACTACAGAGGGGCAATACTATAGGAGCAGGGACTTCCCTGGCTGCCACAGCCAATTCAAAAGTCCCCTCCCCCTCCGCAGATACTTCCCAACTGTAGATATCTACCTCAGTATTGAAATCAGGCTGACTCACGACACTTATGCCCATCCCGTCTTGCTTATCACATTGAAGTATGAATGGGACGCCACTTATCGGGCTACCTGCCTTCGGAACCAAGGTGAGCGTTTTCGTATCTCCAGAAAAGAAGAAAATACCCTCCTGACCTGGCGGCAATCCATCCATATTGACTTCAACCTCGTCCACTAAATCAGCCGAAATCACTTTACTATCAGGCAATTTAAAATTCTGAGTGATCTGATCACCCCACACTTCCAATCTGAAAATTCCGCTCCTATTGAGAGCTTCAATTTTCCACGAATGCGGATTGGTAGATTCAGGTGTGATTATTAAGTCACCAGGTTCCAAATTGCTTATCGGAAAAGCTCTGAGCTCTAACGGATATCCTGGTAGCGGACTATTCTCCGTATATCTCAACGTGATACTGCTATTCTCCCCTCTGAAAAATAGCGACTTTTCAGAAAATGGCTCACCATCCAACTGAACTTCAGCTATTTCTTCTCTCAAATGACGCGACATCACCTTGCACATTGGTAACTTAATACCGGTGATGCCAGGAGGTCCGTTCACCTCCACTTCAAACGTACCACTATCAGTATGTGAATTTATAATCCAAGTACGCGCATCAGTATCGCCGATCGGTGTAACAGAGAGATTTTCTGGACGGACGCCCATGAGTGCTTTCGCACTCAGCACCAATGGCAAGTTTTGCAAAGGGCTGCCGTCTCTGTATCTCAGGATGACCGTTTGAGGTTCATTTCTGAAGAACTGAATTTCTGCAGGAGGAGATGCAACACCGCCAACTAAAACCTCGACCACTTCTTCCATCAAATTTTCAGGCGTTACCCAGATCAGCAACTCCCATGGAAGGTCGACGTCAGCACTGTAAATGGCCAATGTCACAAGCCCTCTCAAGTCGCCAGCCGACGTCACCTGCCAACTAACTTTGCCATCCACCACCGGCACACTTGCACCAAACTCTGGCGATGCGGTGAGCGTCAGCCCCCCAGGATCCACAACCGCGAGAGTGAGCATTCGGGCTATGTCTTCAGGAATTTCGACCGTCACCTCGTTCGCTTGGGCTCGAATCAACGCGGCTGTTTTGCCAAACGCCACCTCATGGCCATTCACCTTCAACGTGGCCTTCTTCCACGGGCTATCGGTAAAACCGGTGAACGGAAAATCCATCGTTTTGGTTTCATTGTCATAAGGGTTTTTGAAGCTGGCGGTAATGGTCTGCTTGCCTTCCTTGGCAACGGTATATTGGAAATCACTGACGCCAGAATCGTTGGTGGCAACTGTGGTGCTCACCCCATCGACTACCCACTCGACTTCGATACCTTTTACGAGAGCCTGCGTATAGAAAGACTTGAGAGTGACGGACGCCAGCAATGTTTGCCCAATGACAGGAGCGCGAATCGGGGCGCGACTGCTTGCAATGACGCAGCGGAAATGCCCCAGCTTCAAATTGATGATGTGGGGTTTGGCGGTATATCCGCTGCGCAGCCACATTTCCATATCACGGTCTTCGCCGATGGCCGGACAATGCAGTTTGAAGGCCGCGCCGGTCGCAGGCAGGTCCTGAAATTCACCGAGCGCAGGCTCGATGCTGATGGAAGATGAGGTATCCCCGACGATCTGATGACAGGCAATCTGGTTGGTCATCCAGAGGCTGTCAGGCTCGGGAGTGATGCTCAGGAAGTGACATTGCTGCGCTTCTGCACCGTGGCAGATGTATACAGGGCTTGATGTATCGGCGGCGGATTGGGGTTTAATGCTCATCACAAGGCCTCGGGAGTCAGAGACGGTTCGAGTTACTGTTCCGTTTAACTATCGAGGTAATGCGCGGAATGCGGAACTGTCAGAAATGACAGTTCAATTAGAACGAATGGAAATAACCAGTTTTACCGATCCGCGAAATACTCACATCAATGAATTTCTGCAAACGCAGAGCAAGGGAGTTTGAAATCCGAAGAGGCCGTTGACGTCAAATCTCCCGAGTCGACCGATCAGAAATCAACTGCCGCCATAAGAACCAAAATCAACCACGACCTCCACCACACATTCGCCATCCGGAAGTGCAGCCACCGCCTGTATCTTTCTGACGCCTGGGGTCTTGTACACCACGGGCAACATTGCAGCTTTTCCCCCGGGTCCAGTTGCCACGGTTTGGCTTTCATGGTCGGGAACGTCGAACGTGACCGGGATATCGCTGACAGGGCTACCGTTGGAGATGATTTGCACCGCGGATGCGTACACAAGATTGATCTGCGCCAGCACCTTCGTGGGTGGATAGGGTAAATAATGGTCGATCAGATTGATGAACCTGACATGGAAATCCGAGATTCGGCACGGGATCGTCAGTGGCCCCTCTGCATCGGCGGAGTAGACGACCAGAGTGGCGGACGCTTTTCCGCTGGCTCTAGGTGTTACCTGCCAGACGCACGCGCCTTCGACCACATCAACAGGTTCGTCAAAAGGAGGTACCGCAGTGAAACTCTGGCTGTCACTATCACCAAGGCCGAGCCGGAGCTTTTCGATTTCATCTGAAGTAACTTCCACTCTGATTTCGTTGGGTTGCCCTTTGGATAATTTTATATCGTCTCCGGGGCCAACTTCATTACCATTAATAAATACTGTTCCCCACCCAGACTGGGCGAAACCCAAACTCTTTACTTTGCTCATGATCCACCTCCGATGTTTAGGGCGATGTGTAAAGGACTCTTACTTCCCGGCATTCCCATGAAACTTGAACCATGCAGCTTGGAAAGAGCCCGAAATAATGGCTGTCTAGATTCGATTTGAGCGATCTGTTTTATTATCCGCCACAACCGACAAACTCACGGCCAAGGCATACTCCAAGCCCTGCAACGCAAACTGAAACCACTGTCTGACATATGGTTGGCTATATTCAAAGTCGAATCCAGCGACGTGTCTTTATCGAACGTCATCTTCCACGCGTAGACGCCATTTTCTGCAACGCAGGAGTTCCCCAATGGCGGTTCGAAAGATGGCGCAGGCCCGGGTTTATCAGTACTTGAAGCACCTCTTGTCAGGACCAGTTTTTCGGCGAACAGAGGACTCCCGGGTTTGATTTGAATCCTCAGCCAATTGACATGGAGGGTCGCGCCGTAGCGAATCCCGGTGCTCTGGAAATCCGGATAAGGTAGATCGTCGACTCTGACCAGTTCGATTTCATCGGTCACGTTGGCCGACATAACCCAACATGCACGCGAGCTAGGGAGTTCGGCTTCATGGCTGTAGAACACCAGGGTCATGGTGCCGCTCAGCCCCTCTCCTGTCTTCAACTGCCATCTGAACTCGCCATTGTCCGAATGGACTGGTGTTTGGAAGCTCGGCGTCGCTTCGACGACCAGATTTCCCGCTTCAACCTTTTCCAGCATGATGCTTTCGAAAACGTTCGCAGGCGCTTTCAAGGTAATGTTATTGGTTGCGCCACGAACCAGGACAATCGGCCGACCCGATCCAACGGGCTTGCCATTGACTGACAATGTAGTTTGAGCCCACGAGCGCTTTGAATCGTTCATGATTAATCCTCTCGCCTGTACGCCAAGTAGATCGGACGCACGAGTCCCGTGCCTATTCACGACTAATACTTCATAACTTTCAAACTCAACACTGCTCATGCGGGTGCAACAGTCTTTATGAACCGATTGTCCACATTGGTTTTACACAACATCCACCAAAAGGGTGGCCGACACGAATACTCCGGGGGCGTACTCAGCTTCAGCTGTGAAAGTGCGCAATCCCACAGTGCTGTACTTGAAAGCATTTGTAGTCACGACGCCCGCGCCGTCCGTTCTGCTTACGTAAGGTTCATGATCAGGCCTGAAAAAATTCACTAATGCTCCTGAGATCGGGCTTTCATCCGGATATGTGAGCATCAAATCCACGCCGTACCAGTCACCTACCTTGATACTCAACCGATCTGGCGGCAGCGGAGCAGGCTGCCAGACGGATCGAAACCAGAACCTGAGAATGGGGGCGGCCTTGACGACTCGACAAGCCATTCCGAGCGGAGTGGGCATATCCTGGCTGTAGGCAATGAGCGTAATCGGCCCGCTGTAACTGGGCTCAAAACTGATCAGTGTGGTAAATCGGAGGTTCTCGCGTACGAGGTCCTCACCCCAGTCGGGTGAGGCTACTGGCTCTGGTCGCCCGCCGTCGGCGTGGCCCAAGCGTAACGTCCGTACGGCCTGATCGGGTATTGACACTTCTATCTTGTTGTCGGCGCTAGGGCGCAGGTTACCGGTCATACCGGGCAGCCACTCCACACCATTGATTACGATGGTTGCCTGTTTCCAAGGATCATCTGCATTGGCCATAACCAAACCCTCAAGTCGCTATCCGAAAAGGACCAAACCTGACTATCAGGGCATATTCCATTTTGCGTAACTGTCAGATGTGACAGTTCAGTTAGAACCATTCGAGATAATCGGCGCTTCAATCAAACCCATTGTGGTCAACAGCCCTCCGTAAAAAAAGGCAGATCAGGTGCATCCTGTTCTGCCTTTTCCTTGGGCGCGAACGCTGGCAATCACTGAGTGACGCAACGAGTGGTCGTAGTCACTCGCGTCACCTCGCCATTCTCACCCCGTACATCGCCCAGCACATCGGTTTGATCCGTGGCCTGACAGGTACGCACCGGCGGCGGTGGCGGGGTTACGACGGGAGGGGGTGGAGGACTGGCGCAACCGGCAAGCATTGCGGCGCAGAAGGTCAGCGACAAGGCTGTATAAACGCGTTTCCCAGGATTTTTCATAGGTTGACCCGCGATAAGTGATCGACACCTTTTTGTGACAACAGAACGGGCGTGCTAAATCCGTACTGCTGTCATAAAAAGTGTTCGTTATGCTCAATCACTGGCCGAATGCCGGGCAAAACCCTGGAAAAGCTGGCATTTGTTACGTCGTGGGGTCGGGATAATGCAGGGTGTTGCTCTGCAATTCGTAGCGCAACTCTTCGATCAGCGCCGAAACCGATTCGGCCGATTGCAGTTTGGCGATATTCAGGCCACTGATCACCAGGTCGACCTGCCCCGAGACAGGGTGATAGAGCTTGACCGTCAATGAGTGGTCACCCGAGATCGAGCACTCGCACGCCAGGGGCGAGAAACTGCGCTCGATCAGCATGCGCAACTGGGCCAGGGAAATCATTGTTGCGGGGCCGTCAGTCGTGTTTCGGCGTGAGTCATAAACCATTCCTTTAGCATCAGGGGGCAATACGCAGGCGATTCGAAGACACCTGCTGCACCCCATCAGCCTAAGAACGCGCGCCTCGGCTCAACACCTGAATTTGCACCACACGCCCTAGTGCATTTGCACTCTACCGCTGCCCCTTCCCCCGCCACTCCCCGGAAAACAACCCACGCTCGCGCGCCCACACAATGGCCTCGCTGCGACTGTGTACATCGAGCTTGAAGTACACCGTCGCCACATGGTTGCGCACGGTGTTGGGCGCCAGTTTCAGGCGGGCGGCGATTTCCTTGTCGGCCAGGCCTTCGCAGATCAGCCCCAGCACATCGCGCTCGCGGGCGGTCAGGTCGGCGAAGGAGGCGTTGGGCAGTTTCGGTTTGTTGACGTTCTTAACGTTGGCCAGTTTTTCGATCAGCGTGCGGCTGAACCACGAGGCATCCTTCATCACTTCTTCGATGGCCGCCACCAGTTCCAGCTCAGTGCGCTTGCGCTCGGTGATGTCCATCAACACCAGCAGGTAGCAGGGTCGGTCCTGGATGTTCACGGTGTCGGCAGACACCGCGCAGTCGATCAGTTCACTGTCTTTCTTGCGCACGCTGACGTCGATGCGATCCAGGCTGCCGGCCTTTTCCAGTGCTGCGAACAATCGGGTGCGCGCGCCCTTGTCGTGGATGAAGTCGACTTCGGCCAGGGTCTTGCCGAGCAGTTCTTCACTGGGATAAGCCAGGGTTTCGAGGAAGGCTTCATTGACGTCCAGCACCACCTGGTCGGCGGCGCTGCACACCACGATGGGGACGGGAGTCAGGCGATACGCCTTGGCGAAACGTTCCTCGCTCTGGCGCAGGGCGATTTCAGCCTTGCGTCGAGGTTCCATGTCGACGAAGGAGAACAGCATGCAATCCTCGTCGTTTAGCTCCAGGGGCTGGCCGGCCACGATCACCTGTTTGCTGCCGCCAGCGGGCAATCGCAGGTCGGCCTGCATCTGCGGAATGGTGGCGTGCTGGCGCAGGCGCTCGATCGCCAGGTCTTTGTTTTCGGCGTCTTCGAGCACGTCCAGTTCGTAGGCCGATGTGCCAATGACTTGCTCGCGCGAATAGCCGGTCATTTCCAGGAAGCCGGTGTTGACCTTGATGTAACGAAGATCACTGAGTCGGCAGATCACCGCCGGCGCCGGATTGGCATTGAAGGTTTTTTCGAAGCGTTGCTCGGCGCTGGCCCATTCGGTGACATCATCCATGATCAGTGCCAGCGACTCCGGTTCGTCTTGGCGGTCGGTCAGCACCATGCTGCGCACTTTATGCACCCAGGTGCGTTCCTCATCCCCGGTCGGCATCACTTCCACCAGCATATCGCTGAAGGTCTCGCCGCGCGCCACACGGTGGATCGGGTAGTTGTCGGGACTGATCACATGATTGTTGCGGTAACGCAGCGCGAAGCGCTTGGCGTACTCCTCGGCATTCGCCCCCAGCTCGCCGACCTCGGTGACGCCGTGCATGGCCAGCGCGGCGTCATTGGCCCAGAGGATGGTCTGATCCAGTTCCAGCAGGATCACGCCATCGGACAGACCGGCGATGATCTGCTGCAACTGACGGCGATTGGTTTCGGTCGTGAGGACGTCCTGGCTCATTGGCTCTCCACAATGTTGCGCGCCCGACAAATGGCGCTCTGTGAAGATTCCGACCGCAGCGTTCAGTGATCGTGCGGTTGCATGTGCCGCCAGGCCTGCACCGGCGAAACCGACAGTTTGCTGGCCGCCGTTTTCGACCTCACGCCTGCAACGCAAGGAACTCGAAACCCACCTTCTCCGCGATGCCGTCGGCCTCGAGCCACACGGTGAACGGCGCGGCGGTGTCGGCTGGGTCGAAAGTCACTCGCCACCAAATATCCAGATTTTCGATCACCTGCGGCTCTACGGGAAACACCGCGGGAACATCCTGTTCGCCCGTCACCGTTAACGTTATTTTCTTACCGAACAGGCCCTTCCCAACAGGAAACAAATGAAAGCCGAGGGTTTTATCGCGAGCAACGGCAACAATGCCGCGATGTGCGAAAAACCCATTGGTATTCGACGCTTGCAGATAAACTCTTGAGTTCGGGTACCAGGGATGATCAGCCTTATAGGTTTTGCAGGGAAAGACCAGCATTTCATCAACGCTGCGACTGTAAAGAACCAATGTAAAAGGTACGCCTGTATCTCGCGGGTTTATCGTGAACTCCAGTTTCCCCGCCTCTGGTATCACCCAGGTATCGGGATCCGGCGTGATCTCGACGTCAGCCCCGCCTTCCGCTACTCCCAGCCGAAACGAGCCCCACCTCGTGGGTATATTAAGGCTCAATTTATTGTCAAAGTTGTTCTGTAATAACAGTGGCGCATCTCGAGTTTGTCTGTTGTTGCCCATTTGCATCCAGACGTCTTTAAAAGGACTGTCTTCCTGCGTGACCTCGTTATTACTTGTCATAACCCACCTCTTGATGCTCAGAAATGAACTAATTCAGAGGGCTTTACTATTGGAGAAAATTGAACATACAACCACTGTCAGATATGACAGTTTATTAGATCAAAAATAGCGAGACGGGTAGCCTTTAATAATAAAAAAGCCACTCGAACCGGTCTCAAAAATGCGTAGCGGAACGCGAAATTTCTGCGCCATCAGGTCCGCTCACCCTGACGCCCTCTCTCAGGAAAATGATGGCGGCACTTTGCCAGAAATGGGTGCCCAGTCATCCTACAACTTCCAGTTGACATTCCCTGAAACACTCGCAAATAATCGCCGCCAATGTTGTACGACGACGTATAACAAAAAATAAAAACAACAAAAAACAAGGGAGCGTCACTGTGAGCAAACTCGCCCGCAATTCCTCTATCTGCACCCCCCGCCCTACCTTCGTCCGTCGCAATACCCTGAGCCTGATCGGTTGCAGCGGCCTGGCCATGCTCGCCCTGCCTGCCACCAGCAGCGCCGAAGGTTTTGTCGATGATGCCAAGGCCACGCTGAACCTGCGTAATGCCTACTTCAACCGCAACTACACCAACCCGGCCTACCCCCAGGGCAAGGCTGAGGAGTGGACGCAGAACTTCATCCTCGATGCCAAGTCCGGCTTCACGCCGGGACCGGTCGGTTTTGGCGTAGACGTGCTGGGCATGTACTCGCAGAAGCTCGACGGCGGCAAAGGCACCGGTGGTACGCAGTTGCTGCCGATCCACGACGATGGTCGCCCGGCGGACAATTTCGGCCGCCTGGGTGTGGCGCTCAAGGGCAAGGTGTCGAAGACCGAACTGAAAGTCGGCGAGTGGATGCCGGTGTTGCCGATCCTGCGCTCGGACGATGGCCGCTCGTTGCCACAGACCTTCCGTGGCGGTCAGGTGACCTCCAACGAAATCAACGGCTTGACGCTGTACGGCGGCCAGTTCCGGCAGAACAGCCCGCGCAACGATGCGAGCATGGAAGACATGTTCATGAACGGCAAATCGGCATCGTTCAGTTCCGACCGTTTCAACTTCGGCGGCGGTGAGTACGCGTTCAACGACAAGCGCACCCAGGTGGGTGTGTGGTACTCGGAACTCAAGGACATCTACCAACAGCAGTACTTCAACCTCAGCCACAGCCAGCCCATCGGCGACTGGACCCTGGGCGCCAACCTCGGCTACTTCATCGGCAAGGAAGACGGCAGCGCCCTGGCCGGTGACCTCGACAACAAAACCGCGTTCGCCATGCTCTCGGCCAAGTACGGCGGCAACACCTTCTATGTCGGCCTGCAGAAGCTGAGCGGCGATGACGTGTGGATGCGCGTCAACGGCACCAGCGGCGGCACCCTGGCCAACGACAGCTACAACTCCAGCTACGACAACGCCAAGGAACGCTCCTGGCAGCTGCGCCATGACTACAACTTCGTCGCCCTCGGCGTGCCCGGCCTGACCCTGATGAACCGCTACATCAGCGGTGACAACGTACACACCGGGACCATCACCGACGGCAAGGAATGGGGCCGCGAATCGGAACTGGCCTACACCGTGCAGAGCGGCCCGCTGAAGAACCTCAATGTGAAATGGCGTAATGCGAGCATTCGCAAGAACTTCAGCACCAACGAGTTCGACGAAAACCGGATTTTCATCAGCTATCCGATTTCGTTGCTCTAAGGCCGGGTTACATCCCCTGTAGGAGTGAGCATGCTCGCGATAGCGGCACAGACACCGCTGGGCACCAGACAGCCCGCGTCATCGTTAACGACCATCGCGGGCAAGCCCGCTCCCACAGAGGTACTGCGACACGTTCTGTAGGAGCGAGCTTGCTCGCGATGGTGGAACAGACATCGCTGGGCACCAGACAACCCGCGTCATCGTTAACGACCATCGCGAGCAAGCCCGCTCCCACAAGGGTACTGCGACGCTTTCTGTAGGAGCGAGCTTGCTCGCGATGGTGGCACAGGCGCCGCTGGGCATCAGAGAGCCAGCGTTATCGTTGACGACCATCGCGAGCAAGCCCGCTCCCACAGGGGTACTGCGACATTCTCTGTGGGAGCGAGCTTGCTCGCGATGGTGGCACAGGCGCCGCTGGGCATCAGACGGCCCGCGTTATCGTTGACGTCCATCGCGAGCAAGCTCGCTCCTACAGGGGTGGTGGCACAGGTGCCGTCGGGCACCAGACAGCCAGCGTTATCGTTGACGTCCATCGCGAGCAGGCTCGCTCCCACAGGGGGACTGCGACGCGCCCACAGCCAGCCGTCCAATTTTCACCAAAGTCGCGTTGACAAGAGCGGAAAACCCTAACGATACTCCGTGACGTCGTACGACAACCTACAACAAATTTAACAATGATTTTGCGTACAGGAACTGCCATGACCACCACGCCCAATGCCCCTTTCAATCGTCTCCTGCTGACCGGTGCTGCCGGTGGCCTGGGCAAAGTGTTGCGCGAAAGCCTTCGGCCGTACGCCAAGGTGATTCGCCTGTCCGACATCGCCAATATCGCCCCGGCCGTCGATGAGCGCGAAGAGGTGGTGACCTGCGACCTCGCCGACAAGCAGGCCGTGCATCACCTGGTCGAAGGCGTGGACGCGATCCTGCACTTTGGCGGCGTGTCCACCGAGCACTCGTTCGAAGACATCCTCGGCGCCAACATCTGCGGCGTGTTCCACATCTACGAAGCGGCGCGCCGGCATGGCGTCAAGCGCATCATTTTCGCCAGCTCCAACCACGTCATCGGCTTCTACAAGCAGGACGAAGTCATCGACGCCCGCTCCCCACGCCGCCCGGACAGCTACTACGGCCTGTCGAAATCCTACGGCGAAGACGTGGCGACCTTTTACTTCGATCGCTACGGCATCGAAACCGTGAGCATCCGCATCGGCTCCTCGTTCCCGGAACCGCAGAACCGCCGAATGATGAGCACCTGGTTGAGCTTCGGCGACCTGACCCACCTGATCGAACGCTCCCTGTACGCGCCAAACGTCGGCCACACCGTGGTCTACGGCGCCTCCGACAACAAGAACGTGTGGTGGGACAACCGCTACGCCACCGCCCTGGGTTACGCGCCCCAGGACACGTCCGAAGTGTTCCGCGACAAGGTCGAAGCACAGCCGATGCCCGCCGCCGATGACCCGGCGATGGTTTACCAGGGCGGTGCCTTCGTTGCCGCCGGCCCGTTCGGCGACTGAACCACCCTGCTGCACCGGATCCCATAACAATAACCAAGGGAATGAGGCGCCATGCAAGCCGAAATGATTGTCGATGCCCGCAATGCGGTCGGTGAAAGCCCGGTCTGGGTGCCTGAGGAAAACGCCCTTTATTGGGTGGATATTCCGGCAGGCGCCCTGCACCGCTGGAGCGCCGACAGTGGCCGGCTCGACAACTGGACCACCCCGGAAATGCTCGCCTGCATCACCCGCCACCGTGACGGCCATTGGGTGGCCGGCATGGAAAGCGGCTTTTTCAGCCTGCACCCCCACGCCGACGGCAGCATCGACAGCCAGTTGCTGGCTCACATCGACCACGCCCGCACCGACATGCGCCTCAACGACGGTCGTTGCGATCGTCAGGGGCGCTTCTGGGCCGGCAGCATGGTGCTGAACATGGGCGCCAACGCGGTCGAAGGCAAACTGTATCGCTACAGCGCCGGGCAGCGCGGGCCGCTCAACGCGCAACTGGACGGTTTCATCGTGCCCAACGGCCTCGGTTTCAGCCCCGATGGCCGCACGATGTACCTCTCCGACTCCCATCCGCTGGTGCAGCGGATCTGGGCTTTCGATTACGACACCGACAGTGGCACGCCGTCCAACCGGCGGCTGTTCGTCGACATGAAACCGCTGCCCGGTCGCCCTGATGGCGCTGCCGTCGACGCCGAAGGCTGCTACTGGATCTGCGCCAACGACGCCGGGCTGATCCACCGTTTCACCCCCGACGGTCGTCTGGACCGTTCACTCAGCGTGCCGGTGAAAAAACCGAGCATGTGCGCCTTCGGCGGCAGTCGACTGGACACGCTTTTCGTGACCTCGATCCGCCCCGGCGATGACCACGACCCGCAATCGCTGGCCGGCGGCGTGTTCGCCCTCGATCCCGGCGTCAAGGGCCTGGCCGAAGCCCTCTTCACCCCCTAGCAACTCCGCTGTATCGCTGTGCCTTGAATACAAAAAAAATAACAAACTGGAGACACCCCCAATGGACTTCAAACGCACTCTGCTCGCCGCTGCACTCCCCTTCGCCTTCTCCCTCAGCAGCGCCGTGCAGGCGCTGGAAATCAAATTCGCCGACATCCACCCCGCTGGTTACCCCACCGTGGTGGCGGAAGAGCAACTGGGTAAAACCCTGGTCGCCGAAAGTGACGGCAAGCTGACCTTCAAGATGTTCGCCGGTGGCGTACTCGGTTCCGAAAAGGAAGTGATCGAGCAGGCCCAGGTCGGCGCCATCCAGATGGCCCGGGTCAGCCTCGGCATCGTCGGCCCGGTGGTGCCCGACGTGAACGTGTTCAACATGCCGTTCGTGTTCCGCGACCAGGCGCACATGCGCGCGGTCATCGACGGCGAAGTCGGCGACGCGATCCTCGACAAGATCACCAACTCCGAATTCAACCTGGTCGCCCTGGCCTGGATGGACGGCGGTACCCGCAACATCTACACGAAAAAACCGGTACGTACCCTCGAAGACCTCAAGGGCATGAAGATCCGCGTGCAAGGCAACCCGATGTTCATCGAAACCATCAATGCCATGGGCGGTAACGGCATCGCGATGGACACCGGTGAAATCTTCAGTGCCCTGCAAACCGGCGTGATCGACGGCGCGGAAAACAACCCGCCGACCCTGCTCGAACACAACCACTACCAGAATGCCAAGTTCTACAGCCTGACCGGGCACCTGATCCTGCCTGAACCCATCGTGATGTCGAAGATCACCTGGGAAAAACTCACCCCCGAGCAACAGGCGCTGGTGAAGAAAACCGCCAAGGCCGCCCAGGCCCAGGAACGCGCCCTGTGGGATGCGAAATCCGCCAGCAGTGAAGAGAAACTCAAGGCGGCGGGTGTGGAGTTCATTACCGTCGACAAGAAACCGTTCTACGAGGCCACCGCCTCGATCCGCGAGAAGTACGGCGCGCCTTACGCCGACCTGATCAAGCGCATCGAAGCCGTCCAGTAACCCCTCGCCCTCATGAAAGGCCCGGCGCCGCGCACGTGGAAGAATGTGCGTGGGCGCCCGGTTACGGTGGAACCCGATGAAGAATCTAGTGCTGCGTTTCAACGACAGGCTGTACATGACCTGTATCTGGGTCGCGGGCCTGTCGGTCCTGGCTATTTCCCTGATCATCCCCTGGGGCGTTTTCGCCCGTTACGTGCTCGGCACCGGCTCCAGCTGGCCGGAGCCCACCGCGATCCTGCTGATGATGGTGTTCACCTTCATCGGTGCCGCCGCCAGTTACCGCGCCGGCGCGCACATGGCCGTGGCGATGCTCACCGACCGCATGGCCCCGAACATGCGCAAGACCATGAGCATCGTCTCCCAGCTGCTGATGGCGACCATCTGCCTGTTCATGGCCATCTGGGGCACCAAGCTGTGCATGTCCACCTGGAATCAGTTCATGAGCGCCCTGCCGACTTTGCGTGTGGGCATCACCTACATGCCGATTCCGGTAGGCGGCGTGCTGACGCTGATTTTTGTCCTGGAAAAACTCCTGCTCGGTGACCAGAGCAACCGTCGGGTCGTGCGTTTCGACCTCGTTGAAGAAAGCGAAGGTGCCGCCTGATGGACGCTCTGATTCTGATCGGCAGTTTTATCGCATTGATCCTGATCGGCATGCCGGTCGCCTATGCGCTGGGGCTTTCCGCCCTGATCGGGGCGTTCTGGATCGACATCCCGTTCCAGGCCCTGATGATCCAGGTGGCTGGTGGGGTGAACAAATTCTCCCTGCTGGCGATTCCGTTCTTCGTGTTGGCGGGCGCGATCATGGCCGAGGGTGGCATGTCGCGGCGGCTGGTGGCGTTTGCCGGGGTGCTGGTGGGTTTTGTGCGCGGCGGCCTGTCGCTGGTCAACATCATGGCCTCGACCTTTTTCGGCGCGATCTCCGGCTCTTCGGTGGCGGATACCGCTTCGGTGGGCTCGGTGCTGATCCCGGAAATGGAGAAGCGTGGCTACCCACGGGACTTCGCCACCGCCGTGACCGTCAGCGGTTCGGTGCAGGCGCTGTTGACCCCGCCGAGCCACAACTCGGTGCTCTACTCTTTGGCCGCTGGCGGCACGGTGTCGATTGCCTCGCTGTTCATGGCCGGCGTGGTGCCGGGCCTGTTGATGAGCGCGTGCCTGATGGTGCTGTGCCTGATCTTCGCGAAAAAGCGTGACTATCCGAAAGGCGAAGTCATTCCGATGCGCCAGGCGCTGAAGATCTGCGGCGAAGCGCTGTGGGGCCTGATGGCCATGGTGATCATCCTCGGCGGGATTCTCTCCGGGATTTTCACCGCCACCGAGTCGGCGGCGATTGCGGTGCTGTGGTCGTTCTTCGTGACCATGTTCATCTACCGCGACTACAAGTGGAGCGAGTTGCCGAAACTGATGCACCGCACCGTGCGCACGATCTCGATCGTGATGATCCTGATCGGCTTTGCCGCCAGCTTCGGCTACATCATGACGCTGATGCAGATCCCGGCGAAGATCACCACGATGTTCCTGACCCTGTCGGACAACCGCTACGTGATCCTGATGTGCATCAACGTCATGCTGCTGTTGCTCGGCACCGTGATGGACATGGCGCCGCTGATCCTGATCCTGACGCCGATCCTGATGCCGGTGATTCTCGGCATTGGCGTGGACCCGGTGCAGTTCGGCATGATCATGCTGGTGAACCTGGGGATCGGATTGATCACACCGCCCGTGGGCGCGGTGCTGTTCGTTGGCTCGGCCGTGGGCAAGGTCACCATCGAGCGCACCGTGAAGGCACTGCTGCCGTTCTACGCCGTGCTGTTCCTGGTGCTGATGGCCGTGACCTACATTCCGGCGCTGTCGCTGTGGCTGCCGCACCTGGTGTTGTAAACACCCCCCTGACCCGCAGGCGCCCGTGTGGCGCCTGCGGCATTTCTACCCGAGCCTATCGCGAGTCAACATGACGCCAACCCTGCTTGAACTCGAAGACCAATTCACCCACCTCACCCTCGCCCCGGAAATCGGTGGCAGCATCGTCAACTGGCGCGTGCTTGATAGCGGGCAGCCGCTGTTGCGCCACGCGGACACCCACGCACTCAACACCGGCCTGCCGGGCAAGCTCGGTTGCTTTCCCCTGGTGCCGTGGTCCAACCGCATTTCCGACGGTGGCTTCGACCGCCCCGATGGCTGGCTGGCGCTGGAGCCGAACAGCCATACCGACCCGTTGCCGATCCATGGCAGCGCCTGGCAACAGCCTTGGCAGGTGGTGTCGCAGTCGGCCTCGGAAGTGGTCTTGCAGCTGGACAGCGTCAAGCCTTTCGCCTACCGCGCCCGCCAGCGTTTTCAGTTGAGCGGTGGCAAGCTCAGCATCGAACTGCACGTCACCCACCTGGCCGAACGGGCGGCATGGCATGGCCTGGGCTTGCACCCTTACCTACCGCGCACGCCCGGTACGCGCTTGCAGGCCAGGGCCGATCAAGTGTGGTTGAGCGACGCCACGAAGTTGTCGACCCGCCAGGTGGCGTTGCCGGCCGAGTGGGATTTCCAGGCGCTGGGGGGCTTGCCCGACACCCTCGTCGACAATGGTTTCTGCGGCTGGGATGGTCGTTGCCTGATCCAGCAACCGGACCTCGGTTACCAGCTGGAATGCCAGGCCCATGGCAGCGAGTACTTCCTGCTGTATTGCCCCGTGGACCTGGGCTTCTTCTGCATCGAACCGGTGAGCCACCCGGTCAACGCCCACCACCTGCCGGGCCGCCCGGGGTTGGTGCTGTTGGAGCAAGACCAAAGCGTGGAGATGGCATTCACCCTGCAATACAAACCCCTGTATCTGTAGGAGCGAGCTTGCTCGCGATGGCGGTCAATCAATCACATCATCGGTGACTGACACTCCCTCATCGCGAGCAAGCTCGCTCCTACAGGTACTGCCCAACCCCTTGTGGAGCGAGCCTGCTCGCGATGGCGGTGAAACAGTCGCATCATCTGCGCCTGACACTCCCTCATCGCGAGCAGGCTCGCTCCCACAGTGTGGAGGCCAGACATTCGCGCTTAGCCCAACATCTGACTCAACACCGCCCGCAACTTCCCAGGCTTCACCGGTTTGTTCAGCAGCGGCGCATCGAGCCGTTGCAGGGAGCGCCGGCATTGGTCGGTGCGGTCGGCGGTGATGATCACCGCTGGAATCGCCAGCCTGAAATGCTCGCGCAAGTGGCGCACCACATCGCAGCCCACCACACCATGGTCGAGGTGGTAGTCGGCCAGGATCAACTCCGGCGCCCGCCCCTTCAACACCGCCAGGGCTGACTCTTCATCGGTGGCAACAACCACCTCGCAACCCCACTCGCCCAGCAAGGCGCTCATGCTTTGCAGGATCGCCACTTCATTGTCCAGCACCAGCAGGCGCCGGCCCGGCAGCGGGTTGCCGGTGGTCGGTTGCGGCGCGGCCTGGCTGATCGGCAACGGCACTTCCTGGGAAATCGGCACTTCGATGCTGAACATCGAGCCGCGTCCGGGCCGCGACTGCACGTGAACGCGGTAGTCGAGGATCTTGGCGATGCGCTCGACGATGGCCAGTCCCAACCCCACGCCCTTGCGGTCGGCGGCACGGCCGACATCCAGCTGATTGAATTCGAGAAAGATCGAGTCGAGGCGATCCGCCGGAATGCCGCGCCCGGTGTCCCACACCTCCAGGCGCAGGTACTCACCGCGCCTGCGCGCCGCCAACAGGATGCTGCCCTGTTCGGTGTAGCGGCAGGCGTTGCTGAGGAAGTTGCGCAGGATGCGCGTCACCAGGCGCAGGTCGGTACGAATGGCGTAATCGCCCATGTGCACGCGCAGGCCCAGGCCGGTGGCGGCCGCCACCGACTGGAACTCCGACACCAGCGGCCCGAGCAATTCGTCGAGGCGGTACAGCGCCACATCCGGCTTGACCGCCGCCTGGTCGAGCCGGGAAATGTCCAGCAGGTCGGTGAGCAGATCTTCCGCCCCCTCCAAGGCCTGATGGGTGCGCTCGACCAGCACTTGCTCGACCTCGGGCAATTTGCGCTCGCGCAAGGTCGAGATCAGCAAACGCGCAGCGTTGAGCGGTTGCAGCAGGTCGTGGCTGGCGGCGGCGAGGTATTTGTCCTTGCTGCGGTTGGCCGCTTCGGCCGCATCGCGGGCATCGCGCAGGGCTTCGGCGATCTGCTTGCGCTGGGTGATCTGCTGTTGCAGGTTGCGGTTGGCTTCGAGCAGCTCGTCGGTGCGCGCCGTCACCCGCTGTTCCAGTTCGTCGTTGAGTTGTTGCAGGCGTTGCTGGGCCAGCTTGCGTTCGGTGATGTCGGCGACGAAGCCTTCCACCAGGCCTTCTTCGCCGGGCTTGAGCAACAGGTTCATCAGCACATCGAGATGACTGCCGTCCTGGCGGCGCAACTGGGTTTCGTAGCCGTGCAGGCTGCCCTGCTGGCGCAGGATCTCACCGATGTTCTCCAGTTCCTCGGCCCCCCCGACGAACAGGTTGCTCGCCAGGTCCGCCAGGGAAAACAGCACCTGCTGCGGGTTCTGGTAACCGAGCATGCGCGCCATGGCCGGGTTGGCCGCGCGCATGCCCTGCTCCAGGCTGGCCTGGAAAATCCCGTGCACGGCGTTCTCGAACAGCCATTTGTAACGGTTGCGCTCGGCTTCCAGCTCATCCAGGCGCGCGGCGAGTTCCGGGTAGTGGCTCTTGCGCGCCGAATGGCTGCCCAGGCCCAGCAGCCCCGCGAGCGCGCGTTGCTGGTCGTCAGAGGGCTTCGCCATACACGACCTCGACGTCACGCTGGCTCGACTCGCGCGGGTTGGTCAGGATGCACGGGTCGTCCATGGCGTGTTGCGACAGGAACGGGATGTCCGCGGTGCTGACCCCATGCAGGCCGAGGGTTTCATGAAAGCCGATGGCGTGCTTGAGGGCGATCAGGTGTTCCACCAGGCGCCCGCAGATCTGCCGGTGATTGAGGCCACGGCAGTCGATACCGAACGTCTCGGCGATCACCTTGAAACGCTCCGGCGCCGAGCTGTAGTTGAACGCCACCACGTGCTCGACCAGCACCGCGTTGCACAGGCCATGGGGCAAGTCGAGGAACCCGCCCAGGCTGTGGGACATCGCATGCACCGCGCCGAGAATCGCGTTGGAGAACGCCAGCCCGGCTTGCATGCTGCCCAACATGATCTTCTCGCGCAGGGCGATGTCAGCCGGGTTGGCGATCATCTGCACCAGGTTGCCGTTGATCAGGCGCATCGCCTCCAGCGCATGGGGGTCGGTCAGCGGCCCGTGGCCGGTGGAAACGAACGCCTCGATGGCATGCACCAGCGCGTCGATGCCGGTACAGGCGGACAGGAACGGGTCCATGCTCAGGGTGGTTTCCGGGTCGATCAGCGACACGTCCGGCACCACCGCCTTGCTGACGATGGAAAACTTCATGCGTTCCTGCTGGTTGGAGATGATCACGAACTGCGAAACGTCCGCCGAGGTGCCGGCGGTGGTCGGGATCAGGATCAGCGGCGGGCTGGGCACGCGGATGGTGTCGACGCCCTCGAACTCGAGGATGCTGCGCCCATGGGCGACGACGATGCCGATGCCCTTGCCGCAATCCATCGGGCTGCCACCGCCGACGGCGACGATCACGTCGCAATGGTTCTCGCGGTAGATTTCGGCACCGAGCATGACTTCCTCGACCCTGGGGTTGGGCGACACGTCGATGTACAGGCAGTAGTCGATACCAATCGCCTGCAAACTGGCCTCGACATCGGCCACCCACCCGGCGGCGATCACCCCGGGGTCGCTGACGATCAACACCTTGCGCGCGCCAAAGGTCTTGGCGTAATTGCCCACATTGTGCCGGCAACCGGCACCGAAGATGATTTCCGGCGAAACGAATTTACGCAGCTGGCTGAGACTCTGGCTCATTGGAAAGCCTGTTTTTTATTGTTTTGGAAGATAGAGCCACGGTAACCGATATTGCGGTGAATGCAATCAGACCAATGATTGCCATGACAGGTAGTTGAACCCACCACGACACCCTGTGGGAGCGAGCCTGCTCGCGATAAGGTCAGCCCAAACACATGCAGTGTCTGATCCGGCCATATCGCGAGCAGGCTCGCTCCCACAAAAGGCATCCAAAGAGCTTGGGCCGATGCACTAACCGCGATAGATCAGCCGCGACGCCTTCTCATTGCGCAACGTCAGCTGCTCCACCCCCAACCCCGGCGCCTCGGCCTCCTCCCGGGCCTTGAGGATCACCCCATGGTGAGGCGACTTGGCGCACACCGGGTCGGCGTTTTCGGCATCCCCCGTAAGCATGAACGCCTGGCAGCGGCAGCCACCCAGATCCTTGTGTTTTTCGTCGCAGGAGCGGCAAGGCTCCTTCATCCAGGCATCGCCACGAAAGCGGTTGAAGCCGAACGACTCGTTCCAGATGTGCTCGATGCTGTGCTCACGCACGTTGGGGAACTGCACCGGCAATTGCCGGGCGCTGTGGCACGGCAGCGCGGTGCCGTCCGGGGTGATGTCGAGAAACAAATTGGCCCAGCCATTCATGCAGGTTTTCGGGCGTTCCTCGTAGTAGTCGGGCGTGACGAAGATCAGTTTGCACGGGTGCCCCTCGGTCTCCAGGCGCTGGCGATACTCATTGGTGACCCGTTCGGCGCGCTGCAATTGCTCGCGAGTCGGCAGCAGGCCGACGCGATTGAGTTCGGCCCAGCCGTAGAACTGGCAGGTGGCCAATTCGACGAAATCCGCTTCCAGTTCCAGGCACAGCTCGATGATGCGCTCGATCTGATTGATGTTGTGCCGATGGGTGACGAAGTTCAGCACCATGGGATAACCCTGGGCCTTCACCGCACGGGCCATGGCCAGCTTCTGCGCGAATGCCTTGCGCGAGCCGGCGAGCATGTTGTTGACCGTCTCGTCGGCGGCCTGGAAGCTGATCTGGATATGGTCGAGCCCCGCCACCTTGAAATCAGCGATCTTCGCTTCGCTAAGACCGATGCCCGAGGTGATCAGGTTGGTGTAGTAGCCCATGTCACGGGCGGCCTTGATCAGCTCGGCCAGGTCCTGGCGCACCAGCGGCTCGCCACCGGAAAAGCCCAGTTGCGCAGCGCCCATCGCCCGCGCCTCGGTGAACACGCGAATCCATTCCTCGGTGCTCAACTCCGCGCCCTGCCCGGCGAAGTCCAGCGGGTTGGAGCAATACGGGCATTGCAGCGGGCAGCGATAGGTCAGCTCGGCCAGCAACCACAGCGGCGGGCCCGGCAGCGTTTCACTCGATCCAGAACTGCGCATGGGCCACCTCCAGGAACGCCAGCACGTCTTCGTCGATGCCCGGCACGCCGGGGTGAGCCGTCGTCAGCAGCTCGATGATCGCCGCGACGCTGCGCTGGCCGTCCACCAGGCCGAGGATCTGCCCGGCGCTGCCGTTGAGCTTGATCATGCCCTCGGGGTACAGCAACACATGGCAATCCTGGCGCGGCTCCCATTGCAGGCGAAAACCGCGGCGCAAGCTCGGCGCCTGCGTACGATTGACCGGATTCACAGGGCAATCCCCCGATGCCAGACATTGTCCTGGGTCACGCTGTGATACGGCGGGCGATGCAGCTCGTAAGCCATGCTCATGGCGTCGAGCATGCTCCACAGCACGTCGAGCTTGAATTGCAGGATGTCGAGCATGCGCTGCTGGCCGGAGGCGGTGACGTAGTGCGCCAGGGTAATGCGCAAGCCATGCTCGACATCGCGCCGCGCCTGGCCCAGGCGGGTGCGGAAATAGTCGTAGCCGGCGGCGTCGATCCACGGGTAATGGGTGGGCCAGGCATCCAGCCGAGACTGGTGGATCTGCGGGGCGAACAGCTCGGTCAGGGAGCTGCTGGCCGCTTCCTGCCAGCAGGCGCGCCGGGCGAAATTGACGTAGGCATCCACGGCGAAACGCACGCCGGGCAACACCAGTTCCTGGGACAGGATCTGCTCGCGGTCCAGGCCCACCGCCTCGCCCAGGCGCAGCCAGGCCTCGATGCCGCCCTCGCTGCCGGGAGCGCCGTCGTGGTCGAGGATCCGTTGCAACCATTCGCGGCGCACGTCGCGGTCGGGGCAGTTGGCGAGGATGGCGGCGTCTTTCAGGGGGATGTTGACCTGGTAGTAGAAGCGGTTGGCGACCCAGCCCTGGATCTGTTCGCGGGTGGCGCGGCCGGCGTACATCGCCTGATGGAAGGGATGGTGGATGTGGTAGTAGGCGCCCTTGGCGCGCAGGGCTTGTTCGAATTGGGTGGGGGTCATGGGCATTGTGTTTTTCCTGTTGTTTTTGTTGTTGTCTGGGCGGGCCCCATCGCGAGCAAGCTCGCTCCTACAGAGGTATCACCGCCCCTGTAGGAGCGGGCTTGCCCGCGATGAGGCCGGCAGCTACAACACAATACTCATCCCGTCATAAGCCACCTCGATCCCACGCCGCTCCAACAAAGCCCGCTCCGCCGAGTCCTCATCCAGGATCGGGTTGGTGTTGTTGATGTGAATCAGCACCTTGCGCTGGCGGGGAAAGTCCGCCAGCAGCTCCAGCATCCCGCCCGGCCCGCTTTGCGGCAGGTGGCCCATTTCGCGGCCCAGGCTGTGGCCGACGCCGCACACCTGCATCTCGTCGTCGCGCCACAGGGTGCCGTCCAGCAGCAGGCAATCGGCGCGGTCCATCCAGCTCGCCACGTCGTCATCGACCTGGCCCAGGCCCGGGGCGTAGAACACCGCCGCGCCAGAGCGTTGGTCTTCGATGAACAGGCCGATGGTGTCGCCCGGCTGCGGGTTGCCGCGGTTGGGCGAGTACGGCGGTGCGTTGCTGACCAGCGGAATCGCCCGCAGGCGCAGGTGTTCGCAAGCCGGGATGTGGAAAGGCTCGCGGTCCAGTCCGATCGGTTGCCAGTGCAGGCCGCCGCTCCAGTGTTCGAGCATGGGAAACAGGGGGAAGCCGCTGCTCAGGTCTGCGTGAACTCGCTCGGTGCACCACACCGAGTGCGGGCAACCTTCGCGCAGGCTCAAGAGGCCAGTGCAATGGTCGATCTGGCTGTCCATCAGCAGCACGCCGGCAATCGCCGTATCGCGCAGGCGGCGTGCCGGTTGCAGCGGCGCGAAAGCGGCCAGTTGCGCGCGAATGTCCGGGGAGGCATTGCACAGCAGCCAGTTCACCCCGTTGTCGCTCAAGGCAATCGAGGACTGCGTGCGCGCCTGTGTGCGCAGGCTGCCGTTGCGCACGCCGCAGCATTGCCGGCAATTGCAGTTCCACTGCGGAAAACCACCGCCAGCGGCGGAACCGAGAACGCGGATGTGCATGGCAATGCTCCACAAGGCAGGCCCGGCCAACACAGGCGGCTGGCCGGGTGATGGATCAGCGGTTGGCGAAATACATCGTCACTTCGAAGCCAATGCGCAGGTCGGTAAACGCGGGTTTAGTCCACATGGGTCAATCCTCTTCTTGTGCCGGGCAATTCCGGTAAGGCCATTAATGCACGGGGCGTGCGGGGGTCGAATGCTACTTTCGAACGAAGGGGTGGGGTGCGTTGGTAGGGGGTGATCAATCTGATAAAAACACAATACCCACTGTAGGAGCGGGCTTGCCCGCGATGGCGGTGTGTCAGCCACATCATCGGCGACTGATACACCCTCATCGCGGGCAAGCCCGCTCCTACAGAGGATTGTGTTTGCTTCAGAGGGTTAGAAAAACCCCAACGGATTGATGTCGTAGCTCACCAGCAGATTCTTGGTCTGCTGATAGTGGTCGAGCATCATCTTGTGGTTTTCACGCCCGACACCGGACTTCTTGTAGCCACCGAACGCGGCGTGGGCCGGGTACAGGTGGTAGCAGTTGGTCCACACGCGGCCGGCCTTGATCGCCCGGCCCATGCGGTAGGCGCGGTTGATGTCGCGGGTCCACAGGCCGGCGCCGAGGCCGAACTCGGTGTCGTTGGCGATGGCCAGGGCTTCGGCTTCGTCCTTGAAGGTGGTGACGCCCACCACCGGGCCGAAGATTTCTTCCTGGAACACGCGCATTTTGTTGGTGCCCTTGAGCAGGGTCGGCTGGATGTAGTAACCGCTGGACAGGTCACCCTCCAGGCGTTCGGCCGCACCGCCGGTGAGCAGCTCGGCGCCCTCCTCCTGGGCAATGGCCAGGTACGAGAGGATCTTGTCGTATTGCTGCTCGGAGGCCTGGGCGCCGACCATGGTGTCGGTGTCCAGCGGGTCGCCGCGCTTGATCTTGACGATCTTCTTCATCACCTCGGCCATGAACGGCTCGTAGATCGACTCCTGCACCAGGGCGCGCGATGGGCAGGTGCAGACCTCGCCCTGGTTGAAGAACGCCAGCACCAGGCCTTCGGCGGCTTTTTCGATGAACGCGGGCTCTGCCTTCATGATGTCTTCGAAGAAGATATTCGGCGATTTGCCGCCCAGCTCGACGGTGCTCGGGATGATGTTCTCGGCGGCGCAATGCAGGATATGCGCGCCGACCGGGGTGGAGCCGGTGAAGGCGATCTTGGCGATGCGCTTGCTGGTGGCCAGCGCTTCACCGGCTTCGCGACCGAAGCCCTGGACGATGTTCAGCACGCCGGCCGGCAGCAGGTCGGCGATCAGTTCGGCGAAGACCATGATCGACAGCGGCGTCTGCTCGGCCGGCTTGAGCACGATGCAGTTGCCGGCGGCCAGGGCTGGCGCGAGTTTCCAGGCGGCCATCAGCAGCGGGAAGTTCCACGGGATGATCTGCCCGACAACACCCAGCGGTTCGTGGAAATGGTAGGCGGTGGTCAGTTCGTTGATCTCGGCGGCGCCGCCCTCCTGGGCGCGGATGCAGCCGGCGAAGTAACGGAAGTGGTCGGCGGCCAGCGGCACGTCGGCGTTGAGGGTTTCGCGCACGGCCTTGCCGTTGTCCCAGGTTTCGGTGACGGCGAGGATTTCCAGGTTCTGCTCGATACGGTCGGCGATTTTCAGCAGCACCAACGAGCGGTCCTGGGCCGAGGTCTTGCCCCAGGCATCGGCTGCGGCGTGGGCGGCGTCCAGGGCCTTGTCGATGTCGGCGGCGCTGGAGCGCGGGAATTCGGCGATCACTTCACCGTTGACCGGCGAGGTGTTGGTGAAGTACTCGCCCCCCACCGGCGCCACGAACTCGCCGCCGATGAAGTTGCCGTAGCGCGCCTTGAAGGAAACGACGGCACCAGGTGTTCCGGGTTGTGCGTAGATCATGCTGAGCCTCTGTCTGGGTCGATGCCCGTCGGTTCGACAGGCGATGCACCGATAGTAGAGAGCCCCGCCGGCCAGACGAATGCGCCGTTGGCAGGAGGGGCTCTCGTTATTTGGTAGTAGGAGCGAGCTTGCTCGCGATGAGGGTGTGTCAGTCACCGACTGATGTGACTGATGCACCGCCTTCGCGAGCAAGCCCGCTCCCACAAGGACGGCGCCGGACCTGTAGGAGCGAGCTTGCTCGCGATCGCGGTATGTCGGTCACATCATTGGCAACTGACACGCCCTCATCGCGAGCAAGCTCGCTCCTACAGGGATACGGCTTAGTGCTTGGCCACCAACTCCTTCGGCAACTTGAAGGTCCAGAGCATGCCGCCCTGGTTGAAGTCCTTCACGCGCTTGGCCACTTCGCCGCCCCACAGCGGCACCGCGCCGCCCCAGCCGGAGAGCACCGAGACGTATTGCTCGCCGTCCATTTCCCAGGTCACGGGCGAGCCCAGCACGCCGGAGCCGGTCTGGAATTCCCAGACCTTTTCCCCGGTCTTGGCATTGAACGCCTGCAGGAAACCTTCCGGCGTACCGGTGAACACCAGGTTGCCCTTGGTGGTCAGCACCCCGCCCCACAGCGGCGCGAAGTTCTTGTGGCGCCACACTTCCTTGCCGGTTTTCGGGTCGATGGCGCGCAGCACGCCGATGTAGTCTTCGTTCAGCGGCTTGATGGTGAAACCGGCCCCGAGGAACGCCGCGCCTTTCTTGTAGGCGATGCCTTCGTTCCAGATGTCCATGCCCCACTCGTTGGACGGCACGTAGAACAGCCCGGTGTCCTTGTTGTAGGCCATCGGCATCCAGTTCTTCGCACCGAGGAACGCCGGTGCGACGAACACCGAGCTGCCCTTGGCCTCACTGCCCGGCGCGCCCGGGCGGCTGGCCTCGTTGTAGATCGGCCGGCCATTCTTGTCCAGGCCCGTGGCCCAGGTGATCTTGTCGACGAAGGGGAAGCCGCGGATGAACTTGCCGTTGGTACGGTCGAGCACGTAGAAGAAGCCGTTACGGTCGGCGGTGGCCGCCGCTTTCACTTCCTTGCCGCCCTCGGTGTAGTTGAACGACACCAGCTCGTTGACGCCGTCGTAGTCCCAGCCGTCGTGCGGGGTGCTCTGGAAGTGCCACTTGATGGTGCCGTCATCCGGGTTGAGCGCCAGGCGCGAGGACGAGTAGAGGTTGTCGCCAGGGCGCAGGTGCGAGTTCCACGGCGCCGGGTTGCCGGTACCGAACAGCAGCAGGTTGGTTTCCGGGTCATAGTAGCCGCCCAGCCAAGGGGCCGCGCCGCCGGTCTTCCACAGGTCGCCCGGCCAGGTCTTGCCGGCTTCGCCGCCGGAGATGCCGTTCTCGATCGCCTTGCCGTCCTTGTACACGTAACCCATGTGGCCTTCCACGGTCGGACGGCTCCACAGCAGGTCACCGTTTTTCGGGTCGTAGGCTTCGATCTTGCCGACCACGCCGAACTCGCCGCCAGCCACCCCGGTGATCAGCTTGCCGTTGATCACCAGCGGCGCAGCGCTGATCGAGTAGCCTTCCTTGTGGTCGGCGACCTTCTTGCTCCACACCACCTTGCCGGTGTCCTTGTTCAGGGCCACGAGCTTGGCGTCCAGGGTGCCGAAGAACACCAGGTCACCGTACAGCGCCACGCCCCGGTTGATCACGTCGCAGCACGGGCGGATGTCATCGGGCAGACGCGCATCGTACTGCCAGAGCTTCTTGCCGCTGCGCGCATCCACGGCGAACACCCGCGAGTAGGAACCGGTCATGTACATCACGCCGTCCTTGATCACCGGCTGCGCCTGCTGACCGCGTTGTTTTTCCCCGCCGAAGGAAAACGCCCAGGCCGGGCGCAGGTCCTTGACGTTGTCGACGTTGAGGGTGTCGAGGGGGCTGTAGCGCTGACCCTGGACGCCCAGACCATTGGTGACGATCTGCTCCGGGTTCTTGGGGTCCTGGAGAATGTCCTGGTCACTGACGGCGGCCAGGGCCGTGCCGGACAGCAGCATGGCACTGAGCAGCGCACTCAGGACGAAGGGTTGGCGACGTGCGGGTTGGGTCATGGCGGCTACCTCTGCGGGTTTTTGTTATACCCGGGAAATTTTCCCGGTCTGGTGCAGATTCTTGGTCGCCGGGGGCCCTGCAACAATTGCCCGCAGTGTTGAGATTTGTAGTTCCTTGGTAGGGGGTGTGGGTGCTGGACTTACCCTGGCTCCACCCACTGTGGGAGCGAGCCTGCTCGCGATGAGGGCGTGTCAGTCGATGGTGATGTGACGGATACACCGCAATCGCGAGCAGGCTCGCTCCCACAGTGGACATCCAAGTGGCCGGGGGAATTACTGATCCACCCGCTTCATCCGCTCCCGCTCATACCGCGGATACAGATGGCTGACACTGCGGATCAGCTCATAACGACTCAAGCTGATAGCCGCAAAACGCTCGGGAATGGGGCTGCGGATCATCTCGGCCATATCGCTGCCATTGGCGGCGCCGTCGCGCATCAGCTGGTCGAGCCAGCCCAGGTAATCGCGCATCTGCTCGAAGGGTCCGGCATCGGTGGCCACGGGGCCGTGGCCGGGCACGATGAGGGTCCAGGGCAAGCCTTGCAGGGTGGCGATGTCCGCCAGCCACACCGCCAGCCCCGGACTGTTGGGCGTGGTCAGTGCCCGTTGGTAAAACACCAGATCGCCGGCGAAGAGCACGCCGGTCTTCTGGTCGAGAATAGCCAGATCCGCACCGGTATGCCCACCCAGGCCCAGCAGGCGCAGATCATGATTCCCAAAAGTTCGCACGCCTGGCTCAAGCACCTCGGTGGGCAACACCACTTCAGTGCCGCGCATCCAGTCGCCCACCAGCCGGTACATGTTCTCGGCCATGGCATCGCCCTGCTGGCGGAGCAACTCGGTGGTGCCGGCCAGCGCACCGATCAGCACGTCGCTGAACGCCTGGTTGCCCAGCACGTGGTCCGGGTGATGGTGGGTCAACAGTACTTCGATCACCGGTTTATCGCTGACCGTGGCAATCGCCTTGCGCATCGCTTCGCCGTAGCGCCGTGACGGCCCGGTGTCGATCACCACCACGCCGCGCTCGGTGACGATGAACGCGGTGTTGACGATGTTGCCGCCGTTGTCCTTGGCGAGGTTGTCGGTGCTGCCTTCCAGCAGCCAGGTATCTTCGGCGATCTGCCGGGGCACCAGGGTGTAGTCGAGATCGGCCAGGGCCGGCAGGCACACGCTCGCCAGCCAGAGCAGCATCCAGCGCATCGCACGCTCCTTAAGGTATCGCCGCATCGAACTCATTACCGCTGTTGTCGCGCAGCATCAGGCGCGTCTGCCCTGCCCCTTCGACGTCGAAGGCCAGGTTGGGGTTTTCGCTGACGGCGGGAAACAGCTCCAGGCGCGCCAGCACGCGGTCGTCCTCGGCGCGCAGTTCGGCGTGGTTGATGAAAAATTCCGGGATGCCGCTGACCAGGCCGTTGTCCATCGGGTGCGAGACCTGCACGCGCAGGCGATTGAACTCGCCACGCGGGTAGCGCCCGCCCAGCACCTGGCCCAGGCGCTCTTCCCACCCTGGCTCGGTGCGCACCACGCTCGGCGCCGTGCAACCGCCACCGGCGGCGTCGATCAGGGTCGAGCCGACGTGCCACAGGCCGTCGCGGGTCTGCACCGCGGCGCGCAACGGCGTCGCCTGCTCGATGCGGATGCGCAGCGACAGCCAGGGCAGCACACCGGCCTGCGGCTGGAAGTCGACGATCTTCAGCAACGGATTGAGCTCGGCCCAGGCGAGGATTCTTACCACCTGGCC